>NZ_CP014301.1:2720769-3023076 GCF_001562255.1 Bosea sp. PAMC 26642
TGACGATGCCGCCGCCCACGATGCACGGCAGAAGCCCGAGGCCGAAGGCCTTATGCAGCACGACCGTCGAGTAGGCCCCCGCCGCGAAAAAGGCGGCGGCGCCAAAATTCACGTATCCGGCGTAGCCGCCGAGAATGTTCCAGGCGGTCGCCAGGACCACATATTGCAGGATCACATAACCCGCGTAGTAGCCGTATTCGTGGCCGACGAGGCGAAGGCTCGTGGTGAGCAGGGCGAGGACGAGGACGGACGACACGAGATGTCGGCCCCAGGGCTGGATGGCAGGACCAGGAAGGCTGAGGCTCGTCATGATTCTGTTCTCCCGAACAGTCCCTGGGGACGGAAGGCGAGGACGAGCAGGAGCAAACCGAACGCTACGGCTGGCGACCAGGACGGCCCCTGCAGCGTGGCAGTGAGGTTCTCGATCACGCCGAAGATGAGGGCGGCGAGCACGCACCCCGGCAAGCTTCCCATGCCGCCCATGATGACGATGGCAAAGACCCGGCCGATGAAGAGATGCCCCGTGAATGGCTCGACCGGCTGAACGACCACCAGGGCCCCGCCCGCGACGACGGCTAGTGCGATGGACAGGCCGAAGGCGATGCGCTTGATGCGGATGGGGTCGATGCCGAGAAACCGCAGGGCCTCCGGATCGCGCGCCACTGCGGCGATGGCACGACCGAGAAAGGTGAGTTTGAGGAAGACCATCAACACGCAGATCACGGCCAGCGAGACCGCGGCGGGCACGAGCATGCGCAGCGGCAGATCCAGCGGACCGAGCTGGATCGAGCCCGCCGCATAGATCGCCTCGACCCACTGCTGGTCCGGGCCGAAGCCCATCATCAGCAGCACCTCGATGATGAACATGAGACCGAAGAAGAAGGCGAGCCCCTGGATCGCCTCGTCACCTCGCCGCTCGAACAGGTTGAAATACGTCCGATAGAGCGCCGTGCCCGCGAGATAGAAGACCGGCGACAGCGCCAGTGCCAGGAGCAGTGGATCCATCCCCGTAGCCGAGGCGAGCAACGACACCGCGAACGCGCCCGCCACCATGATCGCCGGATGAGCGATGTTTACCACGTCGAGCATGCCGAAGGAGATGCCAAGGCCGACGGCCGCCACTGCGTAGAGGCTGCCGAGCAGCAACCCGGATGCGATGGCGTTCAGGATCAGGGACCAGTCCATTTCCATGATTGGGGTCCGCCCGTCAGGTCAAGGTGAAGCGGCCGGTGGCGAAGTCGAGCTGAACCGTGATGGTGCCCTCGTTCACCAGCCAGGGGCGGACACGGTAGCTGCGCGCCCCGCTCTGGTGCATCGGGTCGGCGGCGGCGACCGCCTGTGCTTCGGCGAGCGAGGCGGCACGGACCACCACCATGCCCTCGCCGTCCCATCGCTGTTCGTCGTCGGTCCAGTGCGGTCCGGCGGCGAACATGATGCCTTTACGTTCCAGGAGCCTTGGTAGTCGAGATGGTTCTGCAGGTTCTCCATCACCGGGCCCATGCCGTGGTTGGGAGTGGTGAAAACCACGTAGAGCTGCTTGGCGAGGAAGCCGCGTTCCTTGCTGATCGCGACCAATTCCTCGGCCGTCACGACGGGGCTGCTGACTGGTGTGCTCATGGAATCCTCCTCTTTGGTGTTCTTGTCTGATGGAAGGGGTCAGGGAGCGGGAGCCGGAAACGGCGTTCGCAGTTCGCCCGAGCGCAGGTGCGACGGATACAGGATCGCCTGTACGCCGGGTCGCTTGAACTGCTCGATGTCGTTGCCCTGGACACCCTGGTATTGGACGTACAGGTTCCGCTCGACCTTCCATTCCCCGAGCTTGTCGAAGGAAAGCTCGCCGATGACGGTCGAGAAATCGTTCGCGTGGAAGTCGGCGCCGATGGCCGCCTGGTCGATCTTGCCGACCCGGCGTACCGCCTGCTCCAGCACCTGCATCTGCGCGTAGGCGAGCGGCGGCGCATAAACGCCCAGGGCCTCGACCTTCTCGCGTACCGCCACCTCCCGGTAGCGTTTCAGGAAAGCGGTGATGCCGTCGAACTGCATGGTCGGCTCGGGCGCATAGACGTCCCAGCACAGCAGATTGTTGAGCGCCGGGCCCATCTGCGACTTGATGCCGGTAATCTGCAGCCCGATCATGCCGCCGCCGAGTACGGTCGCGCCGAGCTTGAGTTCCGCCACCGATCGCAACAGGCCGACCGTGTCCGCGGGATAGGAGGCGAAGAAGACGATGTCGGGCTTCGCCGACTGGATCGAGCGGACGATGGGAGAGAAATCCACGGTCGAGGGCGGATAGGAGCGGTCGTAGACGACCTTGATGCCGTTCAGCTTGGCCTGCGCCCGGGCGCTTTGCAGTGCACGCTGGGGAAAATCGCCATCCAGACCGGCGAGCGCGACGGTTTTCGGCCGCGGGCTTGCGGTGACGGCCACATCGAAGAACCCCTTGGCGAAGTCCTCCTGCATCTTGCCGCCAACCGGGCTGATGTTGACGGTATGGTCGTATTTGAAGGCGTCGTTGGCGGCGGAACCGAGCAGCGCGACGAAGGCCATTTCGCGCTGCATCACCACCGGCATGGCCGGCGCGATCATCGCGGTGCCGTAGCCGGACACGAGCAGGTCCACCTTGTCCACGTCGAGCAGCTTGGTGTAGATGCCCGGGACTAGGGAGCCGCTGCTCTGGTCGTCGTAATAGACCAGCTTCACCGGGCGTCCGAGCAGACCGCCGCGGGCGTTCACGTCCTCCGCCCAGATCTGGTGAGCGAGAAGCGAAGGGCGGCCGTTGCCCGCGAGCGGGCCCGTCAACGACATGGAATACCCGATGCGGATCGGTTCGCCGCTGGGTGCTGGCGCAGGCGATCCCGTCGCCTGGGCGAATGCCCGGGTCGGAAGCCCACCCGCGAGCCCGCTCAAGGCGAGGCCCGTAAGGGTCCGTCTGGTGATGTTGGCCATGATTTCCTCCTCGACGTCCGCTGAGCGGCTTCGTTCGCGTCCTCCGGCAACCGGAAGCGCGTTGTCGTTCCGGCCCAGGGACCGGTCGTCTTCCGCGCGGCCGCAGCCGCGCGGACAGGGCTTGGAGTCAGGCGGCGACCGCGCTCGCCTTCGGCGTCACGAAAGGCAGGCCGGGTTCGGTGAAGGCCGCAGGCGGGGGGAGCCCCACAGATTGATCCAACGGTCCGCGAGGCTAGGCGAAATCTCCCATGTGCGGGCCTCGTACAGGGCGTCGCTGTCGATCCGGTCCATGCCGACCGACATCTCGACCACGCAATTGTTGGGATCGACGTAGTATTGGAAGACGTTGCCGCCCGCGCCGTGCCGCCCCGGGCCCCAGAGCAAGGATCGGTCCTTCACCACGAGACCGTCGGCCATGCCCGAGAGGTCCTCGAGGGAATGGAAGTCGAATGCATAGTGATGGACGGAGGGCTCGCCACGGAACACCGCCAATGTGTGGTGGTAGCCGTCATGGCAGCGGAACCAGTTGAACTCGTCGCCAGCTGTGCGATCCGACAGTTTCATGCCCAGGAGCTTGGTGAACACGTCGCGGATCACGAGCACGTCGGGAGCCTTGAAGTTCACATGCTCAATGCGCTTGGCGCGGGCGCCGGGGCCGATATGGCGCTGCGGTTCGGTGCGCGCCACCGGGGAATGCACCTCCAGCACCAGCCCGAAAGGGATCGCGAAGCGTACGGCCCGCTCGATATGCGGGCCTAGCGGACGATCGTCGAGGATGTCGAACCCCTCGATACGGGCTCGCCGGGCCACTTCGTCCACCGCGGCGGCATCGACGGCCTCCAACCCGACCGCGACGACGCCGGGAATGTCGCCGGCGACGAAGCTCACCTCGTGATGGCGCTGGTTGGAGGTGAGAAATACCCGGTCCTTCTCCCGACCGGAAACCCTGAGGCCGACGATGTCCACCAGATCGGCCGCCGAGCCCTCGGGGTCCGGGGTCGAGAAGGCGACATGGCCCATTTGGCGAATGAGATGCGTCATTGAATACTTCCTTGGGGCTGAGCCCGCATGTCTTCATCTGCCGTTTCTGGGCCGGCTTTGAGATGATCGAACGTCTTCCTATGCGGCGTGGCGCGCGGCGTCCGCCTCGGACACGACCGGGTTGGAGAGTAGGCCGACACCCTCGATCTCGACTTCGCAGATGTCGCCCGCCTTCATCCACAACGGGGGCTTGCGCGCGAGGCCGACGCCGGAGGGTGTTCCCATCACGACCACGTCGCCGGGCAGAAGCGTCATGGCCTCGGACAGGAGCGAAAGCGTCTCCGCCACTCCGAAGATCATGTCGGAGGTATTGGCGTCCTGAACGACCTGCCCGTTGAGCCGTGTCGAGATGCGCAGCCCCGCCGCGCCTGCCGGCAGTTCGTCGGCGGTGACCAATTCCGGGCCGAATGCGCCGGTCGCGTCGAAATTCTTTCCCACCGTCCACTGGTTCGATTTGAACTGATAGTCACGGATCGAACCGTCGTTGAACACGCTGTAGCCGGCGACGAGGTCCAGGGCGTTCTCGCGCGAAACCGCCCGGCCGGCCTTGCCGATCACCACCGCTAACTCGGCCTCATAGTCGAATTGCGCTGACACGGACGGGGCGACCAACGGCTCGTTCTGCCCGACAATGGAGGACATGAAGCGGGCGAACACCACGGGCCATTCCGGCTTGTCGAAATGGCTTTCGGCGGCGTGGTCCAGGTAGTTGAGACCGAGGCAGAGCACCTTCCCGGGATTGGGCACCAGCGGAAGGAAGCGGGCGCGCGCCGTGTCGACGACCGCGGCGGACGACGCCGCCTGGACGGCGATGCGAACTTTCGCAGCGGTCCGCACCCAGTCCTCGAGCAGCAGGCTGAGATCGGCCGGCAGATCAGGGGCAGCGACGGTCAGATCGATGTAGGCGTCGCCCTTGCGGGCGGCAACGAAGGTTCGTCCGGCAACGGCGAGGGTGGCAAGGCGCATGTTTTCCTCCGGCCCCTTTTTGATGTTGCACGGAAGCTAGAAGCCAAAATCCATCGAGTCAATAAAAATATATTTTTTGCATAATGATGCATCTTGCTCTAACTTGGGGCGTGGAGATTGCGATGACGAGCAGAATTGCGGCGCCGAGCCTGACGAGGGCGGTTTACGAGACGCTTAGGGCGGACGTCCTCGCCTGTCGGCTGGAGCCGGGGGAAAGGCTCAAGGTCAACGACCTTTGCGCTCGGCTCGGGGTCAGCCTCGGGGCCGTGCGCGAGGCGCTGTCCGCCCTCACGGCCGAGGGGCTGGTAGTCGCCGAAGCACAGAGAGGCTTCAAGGTGGCTTCGGTGTCCGCGGCGGATCTGGGCGATCTGACGCAAACGCGCATCGAGATCGAAAGCCTGTGCCTGAAACGCGCCATCGCGTGCGGAGGGATCGAATGGGAGACGCAGGTGGTCGCGGCATTCCACCGCCTTTCGCGCACGCCGGAACGCGTCGCGGGCGACGAGAAGCGTCTCAGTGATGATTGGACGGCCGCTCACCGCGAATACCACGAAGCGCTGGTTGCGAGTTGCGACAGTCCTTGGCTGCTGCGGCTGCGGGAACTGCTTTACGCGCAGTCCGAGCGCTATCGTCGCCTGTCGGTCCCGGCTGCCCGACGCGGGCGCGATATCCAGGCCGAGCATAAAGCTTTGATGGAAGCCACTCTGGCCCGCGATTGCCAGCGCGCAACCATGATGATGGCCGAGCATCTGAATTTTACCCCCGCACTTCTCGAGTACATCGCGGATACCTCACCATCGCCTGGCGAATTATCCGCAGCGATGGAGACGCGCCACGCCGTGATTCGAGGCCCGACCGTCAAGGCTTGAAACGCTTCAGCCGCCGATAGGTCGCCATGCAGTTCTCGCGTGTTTGGACGGCGAGAGCGTCGCGGCGAGCGGTCGGCGTTCACGGTGGAATCCGATTCTCGCTAGCGGACAGGCCGTTGATGTCCCGCTAGGCGCGCCGATCATGAAGATAGACCTTGGAATCGGCCCGCGCGCAGGAAATCGTGCTTGGAGTTGAGATCATCGACATACCAGTTCCGCTCGCCTGCGACGGCGCGCTGAGAGTCCTCCGCGTCGGCCTGATTGTCGGTCGCGACGATCTTGCACCTATTGAGATCGGTCAGATCGCCAAGGGCGGCGGGCTGAGTCCAAGCCAAAAACGCGCTCGTTTTCCAAAACCTGATAGGTTCGGCGAGTCGGATGCCAGCGGAGTCGAGTCAACGTTCCAGGCGCACACCGCTTGGTTTCAGGCGAGATAGGCGGGCTGCGGCCGGTTGAGGCCGTCACGGATTTGGCGCGCGAGTTCTTGCGCGGGCCCGGAAGACGCGCGGCCGCCTCGATGAAGTGTGATGGCATAGGAGGGAAGAGCAGGAAGGCCCGCTCCCTCTGCCAGAACGCGCAGATCGGCCGGCACCGTCGACGCTAGCCAGGCCGAAACGGCAATGTCCATGCGGATCGTCGCAAGAGCGGCGTCCAGACCGCCGCCTTCAAATACGGTGCGGGCCTCGCGGTCGCTCGCCTTCAGTGCAGCAAGGATGGCGGGCCGAAACGAGCAGGTCTCGGACACGAGCGAAATCGGAAGCGGGTCGCGCATGGACGCGGTTCCGCCCGCCTTGCCGACCCAAACCAGGCGATCGATCCACAGGCACTCGCCGCCGGCGTTGCCGAGAGGCTCTTCCAGCACGGCAAGATCCAGCCGCCCTTCCACCATGTGGCGGCTGAGGTCGCCGGAGGAGCCGCAATGCAGTTGGAGATCGACCTTGGGATAGGATTCGACGAGCCCTTTCAGCAGAGGAACGAACAACGCGACGAGGTCGTTTGGCAGGCCGAACCGAAGCGCTCCCTCGACGACACCGCCCGTCATTTCCGACCACATCTCGTCGTTGAGACCGACCATGCGGCGCGCATTGCCGAGAAGGCGCTCACCGGCCGGAGTGAGTACGAGGCCCCGTTTTTCACGGGTTAAGAGCTTCGCACCCGCTAAGGCTTCGAGCCGCGCCATTTTCTGGCTGACGGCGCCTTGCGTCATTCCCTGGAGATTGGCGGCCGCAGTCATGCTCCTAAGTTCGGAAACCGCGACGAAGACCCGGAGCAGCGAGATATCGAGGTTGCGCATGATAGTATTAGGAGCGCTAATTTTTAGTATTGCAACTATTAGATATCGAGGCAATGATGCATCTGGTAAGTGGCGGGAATCCCCATCGGAAGCGCTCCCATGCTCATCACCCTCGCGCCGCTCGTCGTCTTCGTTGCGACGATTAGCCCAGGCGGGGCAACCGCGCTGGCGACCGCGTCAGGGGCAAATTTCGGCTTCCTTCGATCAATCCCATTGCTGGCAGGCATCTCGGTCGGGCTCGGCACGATGGCGGCCCTTGCCGCACTTGGCCTAGTGACCTTGTTGCTTCGCGAGCCGATCATGCAGACCGCGATGAAAGCGGTCGGCTCGGGCTATCTTGGTTGGCTCGCATGGCGAACGGCACGAGGTGGGCGGCCCGACCTTGAACGAAACGTCGCCCAACCGGTCGGCTTTCTCGGCGGCATCGGACTTCTGGCGATCAATCCCAAGGCCTGGGCGATGACGCTGAGCGCGGCGGCATCCTACGCGGCACTTGCGGAGACCCCCTCCCAACTCGCGTTGGCGCTTGGCGTGGTGTTCGTTGTATTGTCGAGCCTCTCGCTGATGCTCTGGTGTGCAGCCGGCCTCGTGCTCGGGAAGCTATTGCGGTCCGACGCACATTGGCGTGCTTTAAACATCGTGCTTGGACTTCTGCTTGTCGCTTCCATCGTGCCAATGTGGTTCGAATAGGGCTTCAGGTCGTCATAGTGCAGATGTTGGCCGGAGCGACACGGCGTTTACGCCATGCCATCAGGGCACCAGCAAGGATTTGCCCGGCGTGCGCTACCACATCCTGCGCGGCGTTCTTGACAGCCAGGGCGCTGAGCTTCAGTAGGCAACGACCGTCCATTCGTAGCGCCCGTCTCGAAGTATGGGCTGACATTGTATGTCAGGACGCTCTTTCCGCTACCGGCGCCCTCGCTGCCGCCGCCCCTGAACTTGCCCTCCGCATTCAGCCGAATACCGGCCATGGTGATCAGGATCTGGCAATACTCCTCTTCGCCGGCCTTGTGTGATGCACGCAGCATTTTCGACCCGATCAGCATCGTGGCAGCGATTCGGACTTCCACTCCCAGTACAGGTGTTCCTTGCTGTCGCTGGTGAATCTGATCTTGCCTTCGTCCGTGCTGTCCTTCTCTGCGTGCAGCCAACGTCCTAAAGCCGATGTTCCCGGCTTCTCGCCCCTGTCGTTGAGCCCCAGTATTGCCCAGGCGCTGCCTTGTTCGATCATGATCTTATGCGCCTCAGCATGACGGACTCTCCTGAGTGAGTTCGGGAAGGCGACGACAAACATCGGCATGGCGAGCGTGGCCCGCCCTGACACAACCACAAACATCATCGGATCGCTCCGGGAATGGTGCGAGCGATGAGAAAGCTGGGGGAGCGGCGTCCATCCGCACCGGCCTAGGTCGCTTCGAGTACCATGTTGAGCGGCGTCTCTGCGGCGCGGCGCACCTGCCCGAACCCGCCGGAGCGGATCACCTCGGCGATCCGCTGCTCGCCGGCTTGAGCACCCAGCGCGAGGCCGGTCTCTTGCGCCAGTGATGTCGGCACGCAGATCATCGTCGACGCGGAGTAGTAGATGCGTCCGACCGGATTGATGTTGTCGTCGAGCGCATCGCCAGCCATTGGCTCGACCACCATCCATGTGCCGCCGGCTTTCAGCGCCTTGCGGATATGCGACGCGGCGCCTTGCGGATCGCCCATGTCGTGAAGGCAGTCGAAGCAGGTGATCAGATCGAAGTCGCGGCCGCCGAAGTCCTGCGCTCTGCCGACCTCGAATGTCAGATTCGTCAGCCCGTGCGATAGCGCATGAGCGGTGGCGGCCGCGATCGACGCGGGGTGGAAGTCGTATCCGGTGAAGTGTGATTTCGGGAACGCCTGCGCCATCAGGATGGTCGAGAGCCCGTGGCCGCAGCCGACATCGGCGACTGTCGCGCCTACCTTCAGCCTGTCGACGACGCCGTTGAGCGCGGGCAGCCAATCCTGCACGAGGGCGTTGACATAACCCGGACGGAACAGCCGCGCCACCGCGCAGAACATGCAGCCCGCCTGCTCGCCCCAGGCGACGCCGCGTCCGGTCTTGAACGCCGCCTGCACCTTCGGCTGGTTCTCGACCATCGCCGCCGCCGTGTCGAACGCACCGATCAGGTGGACCGGGCTATCGGGCTCCGCGAAGATGAAGGACTGCTCCGGCGTCAGCGAGAACGACCCGCCTTCGTGGCGCACATAGCCGGATGCCGCCTGCGCCGACAGCCACTCGCGCACATAGCGGGCGGCGCATCCGGCTGCCTCGGCAAGCTCGTCGGCGGTCGCCGGGCCGATCTCCTTCAGCGTCCTGTAGAGACCGAGCGCGTCACCGATTCGAACCAGAGGCACGCTGACCGCTCCGCCGATATCGCCGAGCACGCGGCCGACGAGTTCGTTGAGGGTGGCTTCGTCGAGTTGGGTCATGGCGGATCCTCCTTGCCCTGAGCCGGGTCCGGCAGGCTTGGAGGATGAGGGCCATCTGGTCGCCGCGCATGTGGCCGCGGTCCCGCGCGGGCGGAAAAATGCGGCTAATCGGAAGGACAGATGTCCCGCGCTCGGCGTCAACCGGTCGAGGGTTGCTCGCCGCCGAGTGCCAGGACGATCGCCTGGGACCGGCTATGCACGCCGAGCTTGCTGAAGATCACCGACAACTGGTTGCGCACCGTTTTGGCACTCTTGCCGAGCCTCTGCGCGATCGCCCGGTTGTCGAGCCCCTCTGCGATGAGCTTCAGGATAGCCGTCTCGGCAGCCGTCAGGCCGGCTTGAACGATAGCACGCGGCTGTGCAGGCTGATCCCAGCCGAGGAAGGCGGCAAGTTGAGCATGAAACACCGCCCAGGCCGGCTCATCCGGCAGCAGCACATGGTTCTTGCTCTCGAGCGGCACGAAGCGCGCGCCAGGGATCGCGGCCGCGAGCTTGCAACCCTCGCTGAACGGCACGCGCATGTCGCCGCGGCTGTGGAGTACCAAGGTCGGGACGCTGATTGTCCTGGAAAGTTCGGCCACATCGATTCCCTGCATATTGCTAAGCAGTTGAGCGGCGACGTCCGCGCTCGCGGTGACGCGCTCGAGATCACCCCACCAGCGATGCTGTTCGGGTGTTCCGTCGGGGATGAAGAGATTGGTGAAGAACTGGCAGAATGCCGGATTGTCGCGCCCCCACCCGATACGGATGAAATTCACCAGCGTCTCAGCCTCCAGTCGTTCGGCTTCCGTCTGCGCGCGAACCCTTCCGCCTTGGCCATACGCGTTGAGCAGAACCAGATGCGATACGCGTTCGGGATGACGGAGTGCATAGGCGACCGCGAGCGCGCCGCCCTGCGAGAGACCGAGAAGCACGAAGCGCGGTTCGTCGATCGACTCCGCCACGGCATCCAGGTCCGCGTTCCACGCCTCGATCGAAAGATCGGCGACATATCGCTCGGACAGGCCGCTGCCGCGCGGATCGTATCTCACGAAACGGCTTCGAGCTGAAAGCGCCTGAAGCCAGGGGCGCCAGACCGGGCTTTCGAGGTCGTAGTCGACGTGGCTCAGCCAATGCGCCGCGCGCAGGATCACCGGTCCCTCCCCGCACGATGCAACTGCGATGCGAGTGCCGTCGGCAGATGTGCAGAACCGTATGCTCTGGCTAAGCTTCATAGCGGGAGGATATCGCAGTCGGATGGAAGGCGACAGGATGATCCGGTGGTTGTTCAGTCGGCTTACGCTGCAATACGGAAACCGGATCGTGGCTTTTCGGCCCGCGGACAAGGTCCGCTTCCTGGCATCGTCTCAACGTCCGCAATTGGCGCGTTTCGCCCGGTAGCGTGCGCTTTATGACGACGGGCGGTCGGCGAATATCCATACGCTCTCGGACGGGAACTCGCACCAGGCAGGCCCGGCACCTTTAGATAACGGCCCGAAGGCGCGCAGAGGCGCGTCACCCAGCGTCATCCGATATTCCCAGTGCTGCCCGAGATAGATGCGGGCTTCGATTTCGACGGGAACGCGATTCTGGCCGGGGCCGTCGACGATACGCACCTTGTCGACTCGCACGACCGCGACCGCAGCCTCGGATGCCATGCCGTCCTGCGCCCGTCCGGTCAGCTGCCAGTCCGCGCCGTGAATGGAGGTCGCGCCGCCCGCCTCCGTGCGAGCCTTGCCATGAAGCAGGTTGTTCGAACCGAGGAACTCCGCCACATAGCGGTCGCGCGGATTTTCGTAGATCTCGATGGGCGTGCCCTCCTGGAGAATGGCGCCGTCCTTCAGAAGGATCACCCGGTCGGACATCGCCAGCGCCTCGCTCTGGTCATGCGTGACGATGACCGCGCAGAGCTCGAGATCGAGGATCAGCTTGCGGATGAAATAGCGGGCTTCGTCGCGCAGTTTCGCATCGAGGTTCGAGAGGGGCTCGTCGAGCAGAATGGCGCGCGGCTCGTAGACTAGCATGTCGGGGGAATGCGCGAAGGAGCACCAATGGAGCAGCAATCGACACTTCCGAACTCCGACATGGAGATCCGGTTTGGTCGTCTGCTGCGGGTATTGTCTGGCCACCAGACTCAACGCGGCGACTAAGACGGTGATGACCTGGTTGCAGCCGAAGGAACACAGCTCTCGGTTCCGAATTGACAAGGGCCGATGCCTGCGGCCCGACGCGGAAGGAGAGCCAATGCGCCCGCAACACTCCAGGGGAATCACTCTCCGCGACAACGGCCTGACGATCGCGTTGACGGTGCTGTTCGTCATCAGCGTTGTCGGGATGGCCTGGACAGGTTGGCACGCCCACAATCAAGAGCGTCTCAGCCACGACATGACGCCGGCACTCTTCGCGGAGTACCTCACCAGTGGGTCCTTCGTGTCGACCCTGTTCGAGAACTGGGAAAGCGAGTTTCTGCAGATGGCGTCCTACGTCATCCTGACGGCAGTGCTGGTGCAGCGCGGATCAGCGGAATCGAAGGACCCCGAGGGTGGGGACGATGAAGTCCCGCTGGGGCCTGACAGTCCCTGGGCGGCGCGCCAGGGTGGTTGGATACGTGCGCTCTATGAGCGCTCGCTGGGCATCGTTCTATTGCTGCTATTCGTGATTTCCCTCGGGCTCCATTTCTGGGGCAGCCTGCGCGCGGCGAATGCGGAAGCCCTGCTGCATGGCCAGCCGCTTCAGGGGGCAGGCGCCTATCTTCTCGACAGCAGGTTTTGGTTTGAGTCCTTCCAAAACTGGCAGTCGGAGTTTTTGTCGACGGGGGTGATCGTCGTCCTTTCGATTTTCCTACGCCAGAAGGGCTCTCCCGAATCCAAACCCGTCAACGCGTCTCACTCGACGACCGGCGCGTAGACATCCGGTGACAGGCCAATCTGCCTGAGCAGAAGCGATCGCCGAAACCAGGCGAGGCCGCGCAGCGCGGATGTCAGCTTTCAGGCAGCGGCCGGAGGGCGGACCGTGGCGCGCGGCCGCCCTCCGGCACAGCCAGCCGCTCAACTCTGCAAGGCCCAGTCCGCTACCTGCCAGCGCAGTTGCCCCCGGTCGGAGACGACCCGGCCGAGCCCGGGGAAGGGCATATGCGTCGCTGCGATCAGCGCGCCTTCCGCCGCGGCGCGCGGAAAAAAGCGGTCTCGCATAGCCTGTGCCGCCGCGCGGTCCTGCTCGAACAGGAAGCCTACATCCGTGGCGAACGGGTGCACCACGGGGAAAAGCATGTCGGACACCATGATGAGGCTCTGGCCGGCGTCCTCGATCCGCACGCCGATATGGCCGGGCGTATGGCCGGTCAGATCGATGATGGAGATGCCGCGCGCGATCTCCCGCTCGCCGTCGATCGCCTGCAGCCGCGGGTAGAGGCGCACGACATCCGTCGACATCTGGAAGCTGGTCTGCAGATAATCTGGGGCACCGTTGCGCTTCGCCGGGTCGGTCCAGTGGGTGACGTCGCGCCGGTCGATGTAAAGTTCGGCATTGGGGAAGTTGTTCTGCCCGCCGGCGATCAGGCCGCCCATGTGGTCCTGATGCATGTGGGTCACGATCACCGCGTCGATCTGATCGCGGCGCAGGCCGAGCGCGGCAAGCGCCTGCGGCAGCGCGCCCGTCTGCCCGATCGAGCCGGCCGGCCCGGCATCGAGCAACACCCTGCGCTCACCGTCCTCGATCAGATACTGGTTGAACACGAAGCGGACGCCGCTCGGCCGGGCAACGAACTGCGCCGCGGCGGCCTGTTCGACCTGGGCGGCCGTGCGTCCTGGAAAATAGCTGTAGGGCATGTCCGCATAGCCATCCGTCAGCGCGGTCACGGTGAAGCGGCCGATCCGGATTTGCGCCAGGGGCGTCACGCTGGCCGCCGCGGGGACTGCCGCAGCGCTCCCGGTCGGGGCGAGGAGTGGCAGGAGACCGCCGCCGAGGATGCCGAGAGGAAGGCCGCTCGCGAAGGCCCTGCGGGACAGGTTAGTCATGACTTGCTCCTTCTGACCGCTGACGCGACCCGGGGCGCGTCCTCAGGACCGGCCCGCTCGCCTGGCCGCAGGTCTAGAACCTCCATCCCGGAAGCAGTATCCTGCGGTTTTGGGAGCTACCCTCCCACATTATGGAAGGCACGATGGACCGGTTCGAGGCTATGTCGGTGCTGCTGGCCGTTGTCGAAGCGGGCAGCCTCTCAGCCGGCGCGCGGCACCTGCGCGTCCCGCTTGCCACGGTCAGCCGCAAGGTGGCGGAACTCGAACGGCATTTGGGCACCCGGCTGGTGGTACGCACCAGCCGGGGGCTTGCCCTGACCGATACGGGCCGCGCCTATGTCGCCGCCTCACGGCGTATCCTCGGACAGCTGGAGGAGGCCGAGCGAGAGGCCGCCGGCGAATACAGTGCGCCGCGCGGCGCGCTGCATGTCACCGCGCCGATCGCCTTCGGACAGCTCCACCTGATGCCGATCGCGCTGAGCTTCCTGGCGGCGCAGCCGGAGATCACCTTGCGTCTTATGCTAGCGGACCAGCAGGTCAGTCTGGTGGACGAGCATGTCGATGTGGCCCTGCGCATCGGGCATTTGGCGGACAGCGCACTGATTGCCACGCGAGTGGGCACGGTGCGCCGGGTCATCTGCGCCAGCCCCGCCTACCTCGCCGGGCACGGCGTTCCGCGCGTGCCGGAGGATCTGGCGCGGCACGACGGCATAAGCTTCCAGGGCTTCGCCACATCGCCGGAATGGCGCTACCGGGGAGACAGTGCGGCCTTCGCGGTCGAGCCGCACCAAAGGCTGGCCGTGAACACGACGGACGCGGCCATCCAGGCAGCCCTGGCCGATCTGGGGATCATCCGCGTGCTGTCCTATCAGGTGGCGGACGAGTTGCGGTTCGGCCGATTGCAGGTCCTGCTGCCGGAGTTCGCGCCGGAGCCGCTGCCGGTCAACCTCGTCTATCCGAAGGCCGAGTTGCTGCCGCTGAAGGTGAGATGTTTCCTGGACTGGGCTGTGCCGCGACTGCGAGCGCGAATGGCCGGCCTCGAGGCGGAGGATCCGTGAGGGGCAATGGCCGCAACCAATTGCGCGGTGTTTTCGCTGGCTCCACTCTTGTATCGGGTGAGCTGCATCGTTGTTCGCACCGGCTCGCGTTTGCCTGAGCGACCCACAGCGGCGACTCCGAACTCTCCCAAGGTGGTCAGACCTGCCGGCGTCTCACGATGCGAAGGCCATCTGCGCGGCAGCAGAGCGAACGGGGGCCGGTGCGATCGCGCCTTCGAACGCTTCCCGGCCATCGATGGCTTCCGCGAAGCTCCCGATCGGCTGTGGCTTCCCGAACAAATAGCCTTGAAGCTCCTCGCATTCCTCGTCGACCAGGAACCGCATCTGGTCGATGGTCTCGACCCCTTCCGCGGCGACGCAGATGCCGAGGCTGCGTCCCAGTCCCAGGACGGCGCGAACGATGACCGCGGCCTGCGGACTGACTTCGACCTGTCCGATGAAAGAGCGGTCGATCTTGATCTTGTCGAAGGGGAAGGCCTGCAAGGTCGCCAGCGAAGCGTAGCCCGTTCCGAAGTCGTCCATCGCGATGCTGATTCCGAGCGCCTTCAGCCGCCGCAGGATCGAAAGCGCGCGACCCATATCGGCGAAGATCGCCGTCTCCGTGATTTCGATCTCCAGACGGTTCGGCGACAGACCGGTCTCGGTCAGGATTCCCAGGATGAGGTCGGGGAGATCGCCCTGCTGGAACTCGCGGGGAGACAGATTGACCGCGACCTTGAGAGGCCGTGCCCAGCCTGCCGCCTCGCTGCAGGCAGTCCGCAAGACCCATTCTCCGAGCGCCGATATCAGACCGGTCTCCTCGGCCAGCGGGATGAACTCGCTGGGCGGTATGGAGCCGCGCGCCGGGTGCCGCCAACGGACGAGCGCTTCGAAGCCCACGAGCTCGCGCGTACTGGCCCTCACCTGCGGCTGATAGTGAAGTTCCAGCCCCTCGTTTGCCAGGACCATTCGGAGATCGCGTTCGAGTTCGCGTCGCCTCGTGATGGCCTCGTCCAGCGCGGCGTCGAAAATGCGATAGCAATTACGGCCCTCGGCCTTCGCCTGGTAAAGTGCGAGATCAGCCCGGCTGAAAAGAAGCTGCTCGACGAGACCGTCCTGCGGCGCGCGCGCGATGCCGATGCTGAGGCCGACCTCGATGGTCTGTCCGCTATAGGCGAAGGGTTCTCCTACGGCCGAAATCAGCTCCTTGGCCAGGCTGCCGAGGCCTTCATTAGTCGGGTTGCTCTTGACCAGAACGGCGAACTCGTCGCCGCCCAGTCGCGCCACCGTGTCGGCTGGATGTATGCGCTCGGCGATCCTGGCAGCGACAAGCTTCAGCAGTTCATCCCCGGCCATGTGACCGACCGTGTCATTGACCATCTTGAAGCCGTCGAGGTCCAGACACATCACCGCGCAGGCGCCGCCGGCATCGGCAGCCTCGCGCAATGCCAAGCGCAGCAGTTCGTGGAAGGAGGTCCGGTTGGTCAAACCTGTCAGCCCGTCGTGACGCGCCATATGAGCGATCTGCTGTTCAGCGATTTTGCGCCCTTCGATATCGATATGCGTGCCGACGATGCGCTGGGGCAGGTCAAGATTGTCGCGTTCTACGACCTTTCCGCGTGCCAGCACCCAGCCCCAACTGCCGTCCTTTCGGCGCAAGCGATGCTCGAACTCGTAGACCGGCGAGTGGCCGTCGAAATGGGCTTGCAGGAGCTCCAGGGCTTTCGCTTCGTCTTGCGGATGGACCAAGCGCTGCCAGGTCCGGACATGACCCTCGAGTTCTCCCGGCTCGTAGCCCAGCATCGTCAGCCAGCGGTCGGAGAGCCAGGTTTGGCCGGTGCTGATATTCCAGTCCCACAGGCCGTCGCTTCCCGCATCCAGCGCCCGGGCCAGACGCTCCTCGCTGACGCGCAGCGCCGCGCCATGCGATGCCAGGGCGCGGTTGACCCGCCTGAGGCGGTCGGCGAACAGGGTGAGCGCGGAGAACGCCAGGATCGTCAACATCACTGCCGCTATGCCGACTGCCAGCGCCCCGCGTGCGAGCCCGTCGTCGGGAGCCGCGATCGACGGGTCCGGTACCGCTCGCGCTGCCGCCATCGACACGAAGTGCAAGGTCCCGATGGCGCCGGCCAAAAGTGTCGCGGCAACCGCGCGAGGGTAGCGGGTCGGCCGGCGGGTGAACACGAACAGTGCCGCGCAGGTCAGAACGGTCCCGGATGCGAGCGCCGCCGCGACGAGCGCCTCGTCCCAGACGAAGCGGCCGGGAATGCGAACGCCCGCCATCCCGGTGAAATGCATCGCGGCGATGCCTGAGGTCAGGATGATGCCGCTGGCGACAATGGCGGTGGAACTGGAAGCAGTTCGGATTACCATTGCGGCGCCGAAAGCGGTCGCGATGGCGACGCCCAGTGATGCCAGCGTCAGGCCCACATCATAGCCGATGCTGAGCGGCGGAGCGTAGCCGAGCATGGCGATGAAATGCGTGCTCCAGATGCCTGCGCCCGCAGCGGCAGCGGTGGCGGCCAACCAGATGAAAGCGGCCCAGCCCGTGCTTTCGCGTGCCTGTTTGAGCAGGCCGAACGCTGTATGGCACGACACCCAGCAAACCAGCGCCGACAAGGGAAGCACCCATGCGGCATGGTCATCGGTCAAGCACGACAGTGTTCTGTACATGGCACCTGCGCAATCTGGCGGTCGTGCCGATGGTCTAGGACCGAATGCGAACGACATCGTGCCAACGAACGCTAAAATTGGAGACGATCGTTGATGAAGTCATTCAACCGCGGGGCGACGCGTGTTTGATGCCCAGCTACCGCGCGGCCTCTGCCTGACAAGAGACGCGCGATACGAACGCACCTGGCGCTTGGCACGCCACCCTTATCCCGGCCATCGAGATCAATCTGGTGTCATCACTGCGCTGTCACGCCCGCGGCCTTGATAATCGGTGTCCACTTATCGACCTCGGCGCGCACATGTGAGCCCAGCGCCGCGGCGGATTGGCCGGCATCATCAGGGATGTCGCAGCCGAGTTCGAGCAGTCTGGCGCGGACGCCGGCATCGGCAAGAGCTGCCCGGCCGGCCGTGTTGAGCCGATCGACGATCTCCTTGGGCGTATCTTTGGGCGCGAAGATCGCGTTCCACCCGACGGCCTGGAATTCGGGCAGGCCGCCTTCCGTGCTGGTTGGCACGTCCTTGGCCACGTCGAGCCGCTTGGGCGTCGCCACGACATAGGTCTTCAACTGGGTCAGCTGCGGCACGATACTAACGGACTGGTCGCAGACATAGTCGAGCTGCTTGGCCAGCAGCGCGTTCATCGCCGGCCCGGAGCCCCTGAACGGCACCTGCTGGACCGGCGCCTTGATCAGGTAATGGAAGTAGACGCAGGTCAGATGCGAGGTCGAACCGATGCCGCCATGGCCGTAATTGTACTTGCCGGGGTTGGCCTTCAGCAGGGCCACGAATTCCTGCAGCGTATTGGCCGGAAAATCCTTGTGTGCCGAGATCAGCATCGGCGTGCCCGCCGTATTGATGACCGGCGCGAAATCGGTCCGGGGATCATAGGCGAGGTTCGGATAGAGGCCCACCGAGGCCGAATGCGTTCCGAGATTGCCCATGATCAGCGTGTAGCCGTCGGCTGCTGCGCGGGCGACGCGCAGCGAGCCGGTCGTGCCGCCCGCACCCGCGACGTTCTCGACGATGATCGACTGCCCCAGCGTGCGGCCCATATGGTCCGACACGATGCGGGCGATGACGTCGGTCGTGCCGCCGGCGGCGAAGGGCACGATCATCGTGATCGCCCGGTTTGGATAGGTTTGGGCCAGCGCGGGCGCCAGCGGCGCGGCAAGTGCCGCGATCAGGATCAGGCATCGTCTCAGCATGGTTTCCTCCGGGTTTGCGTCGCGTGATCCGCGATCTGCTCTAGGGTCGTCTGTCGTTGCGCCTCATAGATGTCTCAGGCCGACGCTCGCAAGCAAAGGCAGCAATTCGTCTCTGGCCCTGACACGGTGATGGCGCGCCGCGTCGCGCGCCGCCTCCGAACGGCCGGCGCGGATCGCCTCGATCATGGCGACGTGCTCGCTCGTCGAGACGGGGAGCGAAGGCCGCAGCCGCAGGGTCACCATCCTGGCGCGATGGGACTGATCGGTGACGGTCTGGACGATCCGCAGGAAACGGCTGTTCCCGCAGCGCTCGACAAGAAGCCGGTGAAAGGCGTCGTCGGCATGACCCCAGCTGCCGAGGTCGCCTCCGGCGAGCGTGTTCGCCATCGCGTCCGTCGCCGCCGCCAGAGCATCGGCGAGCGACGCCCGCTCCGCCTCCGGCAAGCGCGCCGCCAACTCCGCCGCGCTGGCCTCGATCGCGATCAGGACCTCGTAGATTTCCCGCAGATCGTCGGGCACCAGCGCGCAGATCAGGATACCGCGCTTG
The DNA here is from genome assembly GCF_001562255.1 of Bosea sp. PAMC 26642. Taxonomy (NCBI): domain Bacteria; kingdom Pseudomonadati; phylum Pseudomonadota; class Alphaproteobacteria; order Hyphomicrobiales; family Alloboseaceae; genus Allobosea; species Allobosea sp. PAMC 26642. The sequence goes on from NZ_CP014301.1 coordinate 2,739,797, forward strand.
GGCAGGATGCGGACCAGCCCCTCCTCCTGCAAACGCAGCGCTGCCTCATGCACCGGGGTGCGGCTGACGCCGAGTTTGAGCGCGAGCTCGGCCGCCGAGGCCTGATGGCCCGGGGGAAAGACGCTGTCGCGGATCGCGGCCTTCAATGCGAGATAAGCGCCTTCGACGAGGCTCGGCGCCCGCTCGATCATCGGCTCGGCTGTCTTCAATACCGCCATCCGTGGCTCCTCGATAGCAAACATACCAACTTCCATGGAAGCTGCAATGCAATATTGACTATCGTTTGGTTCGCTCGCAAAGAAGTGCCGAAGCGCATTCGGGAGGCATCTGTGAAGACTTACAAGATCGCGGCCATCCCGGGAGACGGCATCGGCATCGAGGTCATCGCAGCCGGCATCGAAGTGCTGGAGGCACTGGCGACGCGCGACGGTGGCTTCGGCGTCGCCTTCGACCATTTCGACTGGGGCTCGGACTACTACAAGCGCACCGGGATGATGATGCCGGCCGACGGGCGCGAGCAGATCAAGGACCACGACGCGATCTTCTTCGGTGCTGTCGGCGCCCCTGACGTGCCCGACCACGTCACGCTCTGGGGCCTCAGGCTCGCGATCTGCCAGCCCTTCGACCAGTATGCCAATGTCCGGCCGACCCGCGTCCTACCCGGGATCGTTTCGCCGCTTCGCTCGGTCTCGGGGCCCGAGCTCGACTGGCTGATCGTGCGCGAGAACTCGGAGGGCGAATATGCCGGCGTCGGCGGGCGTGTCCACAAGGGCTTTCCCGAGGAGGTCGCGACCGACGTATCGATGATGACGCGTTCGGGCGTTGCCCGCATCATCCGCTACGCCTTCGGCATCGCCCGTTCGCGCCCCCGCAAGCTGTTGACCGTCGTCACGAAGTCGAACGCGCAGCGCCATGCCATGGTGATGTGGGACGAGATCGCCGCGGAAGTCGCCACCGAATTTCCCGACGTGACCTGGGACAAGATGCTGGTCGATGCGATGACCATGCGCATGGTGATCAAGCCCCAAAGCCTGGACACCATCGTCGCGACCAATCTCCACGCCGATATCCTGTCGGACCTGGCGGCCGCACTGGCCGGCTCCCTCGGCATTGCGCCTACGGCCAATCTCAACCCGGAGCGTGCCTTCCCTTCGATGTTCGAGCCGATCCACGGCTCGGCCTTCGATATCGCCGGCAAAGGCATCGCCAACCCGATCGGCACCTTCTGGACCGCGACGATGATGCTCGACCATCTGGGCGAGCCGGCGGCGTCCGCGCGGCTGATGCGCGCGATCGAGCGCGTAACCGCGAACCAGGCCTTCCACACGCCCGATCTCGGCGGGAAGGCGACAACACGGGAGGTCACCGACGCCGTCATCGCTGCGATTGCCGGCGACAACGCATGAGATGGCATGGAAGCTCCGAATTGGGAGCTGAACGCATCAGAACGGATTGTGCTGATAATGCCGAAGATGCTGCGTAAGGGTGACCTGCCGGCGAAGATTTGCGTTGTCTGTCAACGGCCGTTCGCCTGGCGCAAGAAATGGAAGCGCGTCTGGGAAACGATGTCGACCTGTTCGGAACGATGCCGCAACGAAGCGCAACGCATCCGGCGGACAGCAGGATGAAAACCCTTGTCCTCATTCTCGGCGATCAGCTTAGTCGCGATCTCTCCTCGCTCGAAGGCATGGCAGATAACGACGTCGCGCTGATGGTGGAGGTCGCCGAGGAAACGACCTGCGTCCGCCACCATAAGCAGAAAATTGCGATGCCCTACCGCACGCTCGATCGCATGGCACCCCTCCACCGCGAGACGATCCGCAGGGAGGCGGTCGCCCTCCTCGAACAAATGGACCAACCCGCATCTCATAGTCCTCTCCGATCGCAAGGCGATCTGTTGGGCTGGGCCGATCAGTGGCGGTTGCCCTCCTCCTCGGCAAGACAGGGGTCCAAGCTCAGGCGGAACATGCGGCCCTCCTGGCCGACATGGCCCGTTTCTCAAACATCCGGAACACATCTACGCCTTCCGTGTCCGGTCCTGGTGCCAGAGCATCGCTTTGCCGATGCGATGCCAGACAAACGCGGATACTCTGGGTTGACTGGTTATAGTAACCCTCGGGCGAACGCGGGACATGGCGATGGATGAAGCGACCTATTTTGCCAGGCTGCGGCTGCTGCACGACAAGGCATGGCCCGCCGGGGTGCCGCGAACTCCGCGCTACCCGCTCGGCGAGATCGCGATCAGCGACCATCTGCGCGAATGGGCAAGGCGCCAGCCCGACAAGCCGGCCTGCATCTTCTACGGCCGCGAGATCAGCTATCGCGAACTCGACGATCTGAGCGACCGCTTCGCGGCCCTGCTCCATTCCCATGGCGCAAGGCCCGGCGACCGGATCGCCGTGTTCCTGCCCAACAGCCCGCAATTCATGCTCGCCTTCTTCGCGATCCTCAAGCTCGGCGCGGTCCATGTGCCGGTGAACCCGCTGTTTCGCGAGACTGAGCTCGCCTTCGAACTTAACGACACCGGGGCGCGGATCATCGTCGCCCTCGACAGCCTGATGCCACTGCTCCGTCGGGTCCGGGCGGACACCCCGGTCGAGACCGTCTTCGTCACGAGCTTCGCCGAGATGCTGCCGGCCAAGCCGACCATGCCCGTGCCGCAGGCTCTGTTGCAGCCGCGGATCGCCTGCGACGATGCGATCGACCTGCTGCCGGCTCTCGGCGATGTGGACACACCGGCTCCGGTGGTTCAGCCCGATCTCGATGCCGTCGCCGCGCTGAACTACACCGGCGGAACCACGGGTATGCCCAAGGGCTGCGTTCACACGCAGCGCGACATGCTCTACACCGCCGGCACTGGTCTGGCTGCCAGCTTCGACCTCTCCCCCGACGACGTCGTCGTGAATTTCGTGCCGATCTTCTGGATCGCCGGGGAGGATACCGGGCTGCTGTTCCCCATCGTCGCGGGCGCCACGGTGGTGCTGATGGCGCGCTGGGACGCGGTCGGCTTCATGACGGCGGTCGAGCGTTACAAGGCGAGCTTCGCCTATCTGCTCGTCGACAACACCGTCGAGATCCTGGAGCATCCACAGGCGGCCGCCTTCGATCTCACCTCGCTCCGAAAGGTCCGGGTCTCGTCTTTCGTGAAGAAGCTGAACCCGGATTTCCGAGCCCGCTGGCGCGCTCTCACAGGCGCCGACATGATCGAGGCGGCTTGGGGCATGACCGAGACGCACACCATGGACACGTTCACCATCGGTATGCAGGACGCGGATTTCGATCTGCTGTCGCAGCCGGTCTTCGTCGGACTGCCCGTGCCGGGGACGGACTTCAAGATTTGCGATTTCGATAGCGGCTCGCTCGTAGCCCTCGGCGAAACGGGCGAAATCTGCGTACGCACACCCTCCCTCTTCAAGGGCTACTGGAACAGGCCCGAGGCGACGGCCGAAGCGATCCGTGGCGGCTTCCTGCACACCGGCGATATCGGCGTCATCGACGAGCAAGGCTATCTGCACTTCCTTGGCCGGCGCAAGGAGATGCTCAAGGTCAAGGGAATGAGCGTGTTTCCTGCCGAGCTCGAGGCACTGCTCGGCCAGCATCCCGGCATCGCGGGATCGGGCGTGATCGGCCGCGAGGATGCCGAGTACGGGCAGGTGCCTGTCGCATTCATCGCGCTGGCCGACGACGCGTCGGAGCTGGACGAAGCGGCGCTCGGCGCCTGGTGCCGTGCGCGCATGGCATCCTACAAGGTCCCCGAAATCCGGCTGGTGCCGACACTGCCCATGACGGCGACCGGGAAAGTCAAGAAGGAGGAACTCCGCGCCCTGCTTTGACCGTTTCGGCTCGACGCCAAGGCGCGCGAGATCGCGTGGCTCGTCGGCGACGCCGAACTGGAACGACGCAAACGCGAGTGGCAGCTGCCGGCCCATGTCGCGCAAGCTTCGCGCTGGTATCGCCATCTAAACATGACCACTGTGCTGCAGGCCGATGAGGGCTGCGATTCGACTTCTGCTGACCGACCGCCGCACGGCCCTGAATCGTCGAGGCAGGACCAACCGGCCCGTCACCCCACTGGAGGATTTCGTCCATGCTCAACCGTTCTGTCCTGACGGGCGCGCTCGCCGCTTTGTCGCTCGCCCTCGCCGGCCCTGCCTTGGCGCAGGCCTATCCGACAAAGCCGATCACGCTGCTCGTGCCCTATGCGCCTGGCGGCGCGACCGACATCATCGGCCGGGTGATCGCCGAGGAACTCTCGCAGACGCTTCCGCAGCGCGTGGTGGTCGAGAACCGGGCCGGCGCGGCCGGCAGTGTTGGAGCCGCCGCCGTCGCCCGCGCCCCGGCCGATGGCTACCTCCTGCTGATGGGCGCACTCACCAGCCACTCGATCAATATGGGGCTGCAGGCCAAGCCCGGCTTCGACCTAAGGAAGGACTTCGCGCCGATCACCCTTGCCGGCACGGTCGGCCTCGCGCTGGTCGTGCATCCCTCCGTCCAGGCCAAAACGATCCCCGAACTGATCGCCCTGGCCAAGGCCAAGCCCGACGATTTCAACTATGCCTCTTCGGGCAACGGCTCGCCGCAGCATCTGGCCGGCGAGATGTTCAACGCCAAGGCCGGCACCAAGCTCGGCCATGTGCCCTATCGCGGCTCGGGGCCGGCCATGACCGACATGATCGGTGGTCAGGTGAAGGTGATGTTCGACACGATTCCCTCGGTTTTGCAGCACGTCAACGCCGGCACGCTGAAGGCGCTCGCCACCACCGGTCGCGAGCCCTCGCCCTTCATGCCGACTTATCCGACCGCTATTTCGCAGGGGCTCGCCGATTTCGAGATCGGCTCCTGGTTCGGCGTGCTGGCGCCCGCAGGCACGCCCCAGCCCGTCATCGACAAGCTCAATGCCGAGATCGGCAAGGCTCTGAAGAGCCCCAAGGCGCTGGAGGCGATGAAGCTCCAGGGCGTCACGCCCAAGCCCGGCACGCCGACTGAGGCGGCGGCCCTGATCGACAGCGAGATGAAGAAATGGAGCGACCTGATCAAGGCCACCGGTCTGAAGCCGGAATGACCAGGCGGCGCAGCGCCGGGAACAAGCCATGAGCGACACCGCCCAGCATCTCGCCATCGTCGGCGCCGGCATGATCGGCGCCAGCTGGGCGGCGCTCGCCAGCGCCCATGGTGTGACCGTCTCGGCCTACGATCCCGCTCCGGCAGCCGAAGCGCGTTTCCTCGCCTATGTGGAGCGGGCCCGGACCCAGTTGACCGAACTCGGGCTGGCCGGGGCCGGCAACGTCTCCTTCTCCAGCGACCTCGCTACGGCGCTCGATGGCGCCGGTTTCGTCCAGGAGAACGGGCCGGAGAACGAGGTCGTGAAGCGCAAGCTGCTGGCCGAGATCGACGATCTGCTGTCACCCGACGCGATCATCGCCAGCAGCACCTCGGCCCTCGTCCGCAGCGCCATCGTCACCGATTGCGTGCGGCCGGAGCGGATCGTCGTGGCCCATCCCTTCAACCCGCCCCATCTCGTCCCGCTGGTCGAGATCGTCGGCGCCGACCCTGATGTCGTCGCGCGGGCGGCAGCCTTCTATCGTTCGCTCGGCCGCCGCCCCGTCGTCCTCAACCGCGAAATGCCCGGACACATCGCCAACCGGCTGGCCTCGGCGCTCTATCGCGAGGCGGTCCATCTGGTCGAGCAGGGAGTGGCGAGCGTCGCCGACATCGATGCGGCGCTCTGCAACGGGCCGGGCCTGCGCTGGGCCTTGATGGGGCCGCACATGACCTACCATCTCGGCGGCGGCGAGGGCGGCATCGCCGGCTATCTCGCCCATCTCGGGCCGAGCCAGGTGCGGCGCTGGCAATCGCTCGGCAGCCCGTCCCTCGATGCGGAGGTCCAGGCGAAGATCGTCGCCGGCGTCGCCGAGGAAGCGGCCGGCCGCTCGATCGCCGATCTGGAGGCGCGCCGCGACGAGGGCTTGCTTGCGCTGCTGAAGGCACGCACGCTCGTCAGCGAATGACAGGGCATTGGACAGGATGACTGAACCTACCACGCCTGCACCCCGCATCGCGCTCGTTCATGCGCTGGAAGAATCCGTGCTGCCGGCGCGGGCCGCCTTCGCCGCGCATTGGCCGCAAGCCGAGGCGTTCGACCTGCTCGACACCTCGCTCGCGACCGATCTTGCCGCACGCGGCAGCCTGGATGAGGCGATGACCGACCGTTTCCTGACGCTGGGGCGTTATGCGGCGGCGACGGAAGGCACAGCTGGGCCGGCTAAAGCCATCCTCTTCACCTGTTCCGCCTTTGGCCCGGCCATCGACGCGGTCAAGCGCGACCTGCCGATCCCCGTGTTGCGGCCCAATGAATCGGCCTTCGCGGAGGCGCTGGCGCTGGGCGGGCGGATCGGCCTGATCGTGACCTTCGCCCCGTCCCTGCCCTCGCTGACGCGGGAACTCGAGGAGATGGCCGGCAAGCCCGTCGATGTCACCGGTGTCGTCGTGGATGGCGCGCTCGCCGCACTGAAGGCGGGGGATGGTACCACGCATGACCGGCTGGTGGCGGAGGTGGCAGCACGCCTGTCGGGCATCGACACGCTGATCCTCGGCCAGTTCTCGCTCGCCCGTGCCAGGCCCGCCATCGAGCGGGCGACGGGCCTGCGCGTCGTGACCACGCCGGAGGCTGCGATCAGGGGCCTGAAGCGGGCCTTGCAGAACAAGCGCTGATATTGAGCGGCTCTTGAACCTCTCCGTTTGCATCGTCCGGTCTCGAAAACCATGGGTATAAGCTGACACGACAACGCGCGCGCAAGGCGCACGAGGCTCCATTTTCGTCTATCAGTTCGGGGAACCGAGGCGAGCAGGCTGGCCCGCCCCCATCAAAGACGCTATGTTCCGTTTCATCCACAGTTCTGACCTGCATATCGGCAAGCGCTTCGGCACCATGCCGGAGGATCTGCGCGGCCGGCTTCGCGATGCGCGCCATACCGTGCTCGACCGGCTGGCCGCGCAGGCGCGCGCCGGCGGCGCGGGCACGATACTGCTGGCCGGAGACTGCTTCGATACCGAGACCCCGAGCCCGGCCATGCTGCGCCAGGCGCTGGCGGCCATGGCGGGTCATGCGCCGCTGCGCTGGATCATGCTGCCCGGCAATCACGATTCGCTGCTCGCCGACGAACTGTGGTCGGCCGCACGCGCCGCCCTCCCCGGCAATGTCCTGCTGGCGACGGAACCGGAGCCGATCGAACTGGCACCCGGCGTCGTGCTGCTTCCTGCACCCTGCACGACGCGTCGTCCCGGCCGCGACCTGACCGACTGGATGGACGCAGCAGCGACAGCCGAGGGGTCGCTGCGAATCGGTCTCGCCCATGGCGCCATCCGGAGCTTTTCGGAGGAAGGCGGCGGGCTCGAGATCATCGCGCCCGACCGCGCCGCGCGCGCCGGCCTCGACTATCTGGCGCTCGGCGACTGGCACGGCCAGATCCGCATCGACGCCCGCAGCTGGTACAGCGGCGCGCCCGAGCAAGACCGCTTCAAGCATGACGGACCCGGCCGCGCGCTGCTGGTCGCGCTCCCCGGCGCGGGCGCCCTGCCGGAGGTCGAGCCCGTCGAGACCGGCAGCTTCGACTGGCGCACGCTGCCGCTGGAACTTCTTTCCAATGACGATGCGGCCCAAGTGCTGGCGCAGCAGCTGCCATCGGGCGCCGCCCGCCGGCAGATCCTCCTGCGCGTGGTGGCTACGGGACGCGCGCGCCCTACCGCACGCGCGGCGCTCAACGGCGCCGTTGCCGCCGCCGCGCCGGAATTCGCCCATATGCTGCTAGAGGCCGAGGCGCTGGCGACGGACTGCGAGAGCGACGATCTCGACGCGATCGACCGCGCCGGAGCGCTGCGGCAGGCCGCCGACCTGCTGCTGGCCGAAAGCCGCGACGAGAACCGTTCGAGCGGCGAACGCCAGATCGCGAGCGACGCGCTGATCCGGCTGTTCTCCTATTGCGACGCGATGCAGCCATGAAGCTGACCGCGCTGCGCCTACACAATGTCCGGCGCTTCGCCGGCCGCGGCGTCGCCGTCGAGGGCATCGGCGACGGCGTCAACGTGCTCTGCGCGGTCAACGAGTTCGGCAAGTCGACCTGCTTCGACGCCCTGCACGCGCTGTTCTTCCAGCCCCATTCCGGCACACCCGGCGCCGTGCAGGCCCTGCGGCCCTATAGCGGCGGCAGTCCGCTGGTCGAGGCCGACATCGCGACCGCGGATGGGCCGTTCCGCCTGACCAAGCAGTTCTATGGCGGCAAGCGCGCCATGGTGCGGGAGATCGGCTCGGGTCGCCTGATCGCGCAGGCCGACGAGGCGGAGCGCTTCATCGCCTCGCTGGTCCAGGGCGGAACCGCCGGTCCCGCCGGCCTGCTCTGGGTGCGCCAGGGCGTGACCGGCATCGAGAGACGCGCCAAGAGCGACGAGGACGGAGAGAAGCGCGCCCGCGAATCCGTGCTGACCTCGGTCCAGGGCGAGGTCGAGTCGCTGACCGGCGGCCGGCGCATGGCGCAGGCGCTGGCGGCATGCGAGGAAGAACTGTCGCGGCTGGTGACGGGCAGCGGCCGGCCTAAGACGGGCGGCGCTTATGCGCAGGCCCTAGACGAACGCGAGCGGCTGACTGAGACCGAACGGCAGCTGGCCAGCGAGATGCGCGATCTTCGCGACGCGCTCGACAAGCGCCGCGCCGTCAAGACTGCCCTGGCCGAACTCGAAAACCCCGACGAGGACGCCGCCCGGCACGGGGCCCTGAAGCAGGCGCAGGCCGATTGGGAAACCGCCAGCGCGCATGGCGACGCCCTCAAGACGGCGCAGGCGCAGGCCGCATTGGCACGCAATCGCCGCGATGCGGCGGCCCTGATCCACGAAAACTATCGGCAAGGCCTCGCCCGCTTCGCGGCGCTGCGCGACCTCGAAAGCGACGCGACTGGCAGGCGCGATCTGGCGCTTGAGCGTCAGGGCGAGACGGCCCGCGCCAGTCAGGCTGCCGCCGAGGCGGTCGAGGCCGCCGAACGCGAGGAACGCGAGGCGCGCGACCTGCTGGCGCGGCTCGACAAGGCATTGCGTGCCCGCGCCGCGAGCGCCAGCCTCGCCGCGCTTCAGGCGACGAACGCGCAGGCGCAAGCCGCGCGGATGGAAATCGAAACCATCGAAGCCGAGTTGAAGGCGCTCGCCTTGCCGCCCGCCACCCTGCGCGAGATCGCAGCCCTCGAAACCGACATCGTCGGCCTGCGCGCCGTCGCAGCGATGCGAGCGCCGCTGGTCCGCGTCGCCTATCGCGATGGCGTGACAGGCGCCGTCAGCCTCGATGGCACGACTTTCGCCGACGGCGAGGAAAAACCTCTGACCGCCGGCTCGGCGCTGGAAATCGCCGGCATCGGCAGCGTCACGCTCAGGCTGCAGCAAGGCGGGAGCGGGCACGACAAGCTGGCGGCTACCGAGGCGAAACGCGCCGCGCTGCTGGCCTCGCTCGGCGTTGAAAACCTCGCTGAAGCCCATCGGCGCGCGACCACGGCGGGTGAGCGCAAGACCACCCTCGAACTCGCAAAGCAGCGACTCGCCCTGCTGGCGCCGACCGGCCTGCTCGCACAGCGCGAGGAGATCGCGCGGCTCTCCGCCGAAAGCGCCGGTGCGATCGAGATCAAGGCCGACCCCGTCACTGCGGGCGCCGCGCTCGCGGCAGCCGAAGCCCGCGTGACGGCCTCCCGCAATGCCGCGCGCGAGGCGCAGCCGCTGCGCGCGGCGGCCGACAGCGGTTTCGTCGAGGCGCAAACCGCTCTTGTCGCAGCCCAATCGGAGCTGGCGAGTCTCGGCGCCGCGCTGGGTGCCGAAGCCGGCCGCGCCGCGCGCGAGGCAGAACTCGCGAGCGCTCTCGCCATGGCCGAACAGGAATTCGCGACGGCGCAGCAGCGCGTCGAAGCCCTGCAAGCCGGCGCCGCCGATCTCGCCTCCGCGCAGGCAAAGCTCGCGCGCATGAAATCCGTCATCGAGGCCAGCAGGGCGAGGACCGCCGCGTTGCGCGAAGACCTCGCCGGCCTCAACGGCCAGATCCGCGTCCGCGCCGACGAGGCCGTCGAGGAAGCTTGGCAGGAGGCCGCCGAGAAGCTGGCCGAGGCCGGCGAGCGCGTGGCCCGTTTCGAACGGGAGGTGGCGCTGCTGACGCGGCTGCGCGCCGTGCTGGAGGCGGCGCAGGCAGACGCCCGCGACCATTATTTCGCGCCGGTGATGCGCGAATTGCGCCCTTTGCTCGGCCTGCTGTTCGAGGACGCGACCGTCACCTTCGACGAGGAGACATTGTTGCCGAAAACCGTCCGCCGCAACGGTCTGGAGGAGCCCGTCGGCGTCCTGAGTGGCGGGATGCGCGAGCAGCTCGCCGTTCTGACGCGGCTGGCCTTCGCCCGTCTCCTTGCCGGCGGCGGCCAGCCGGCCCCGGTCATTCTCGACGATGCGCTGGTCTTTTCCGACGACGACCGGATCGAGCGCATGTTCGACGCCCTGCACCGGCAGGCGAGCAATCAGCAGATCATCGTCTTCTCATGCCGCCAGCGCGCCTTCGCTCAGCTCGGCGGCAACATCCTGCAGATGATCCCGTGGGCGCCGGAGCCCTGACGGCCAGGACCTGACGGCCGCCGCCCCCGTCACTCCAGCCCCAGCATCCTGCGTGCAAGACCCGTGTCCTGCCCGCCGCCGGCGAAATCGTCGAAGGCCGTCTCGGTGACGCGGATGATGTGGTCGGCGATGAAGGCTGCGCCCTCGCGCGCGCCATCCTCGGGGTGCTTCAGCGCGCATTCCCACTCCAGCACGGCCCAGCCGTCGAAGCCGTATTGCGCGAGCTTCGAGAACACGCCCTTGAAATCGACCTGCCCGTCGCCGAGCGAGCGGAACCGCCCGGCACGGTCGATCCACGGCGCGTAGCCGGAATACACCCCCTGCCGCCCTGTCGGCCGAAACTCCGCGTCCTTGACGTGGAAGGCGCTGATCCGCTCGTGATAGATGTCGATGAAGGCGAGATGATCGAGCTGCTGCAGCACGAAATGCGACGGATCGTAGTTGATCCGGCAACGCGGGTGACCGTCGAGCCGGTCGAGGAACAGCTCGAAGGTCGCGCCGTCGAAGACGTCCTCGCCGGGATGCACCTCGAAGCCGACATCGACGCCCTCGGTCTCGTATGCATCAAGGATCGGGCGCCAGCGCCGCGCCAGCTCGGCGAAGGCCTCATCCGCGAGGCCGGGCGGCCGCTGCGGCCAGGGGTAGACGAACGGCCATGCCAGCGCGCCGGTGAAGCTCACAGTCCCCTTCAGGCCGAGCCGCCGCGCCGCGACCGCGCCGAGCTGCATCTGCGCCACCGCCCATTCCTGCCGCGCGGCCGGTTTCCCATGCAGATGCGCCGGCGCGAAGGCATCGAAAGCGGCGTCATAGACCGGGTTCACGGCGACGAGCTGCCCCTGCAGATGCGTCGACAGCTCCGTGATCGCGACGCCGCTCTCGGCCGCGACCCCGACGATCTCGTCGCAGTAATCCTGCGATTCCGCAGCCTTGGCGAGATCGAGGAAGCGCGCATCCCAGGACGGCAGCTGGACGCCGCGATAACCCAATCCGGCCGCCCAGCGGGTGATTTCCCCCCAGGACGAGAACGGCGCGGCGTCGCCGGCAAACTGGGCGAGAAAAATCGCGGGACCCTTCATCGTCGCGGGCATGGGCATGGCCTTCTTCAAAAATTAGAGCGGGCCGGACGTTGCGCACAGGCGCGCGCTTCGTCCAGCCCTTGATCGACAGAATGGTGGCCTCGCTTTCGTCTCTCTTCGGCTTGATATAGGTCGAAGTTCGGCCTTGAGCCCGGCTACGCGCTTCGCCTAGCCTGATCACGGAGCGGCCAGATAAGGCCGCCTGAGGAAACGATCGGGAGGCGGACATCGCCCTGCCCTGGCACCAACTGAGCCCAAGCGAGCTCACGCTGCTCGAGGCGACCTTCTGGTCGGGCGGATGCGCGCGCCATACGCTCGCCGAGACGCTCCAGTTCTCGCGCAGCAAGACCAATGCGATCACCGCCGGACTGCTTGCCCAGGGCCTGCTCGACGAAGTCGGCGTCCAGCATTCGACCGGCGGCCGCCGCCCCGAGACCTTGCGTATCCACGCCGGCATCGGCATCGTCTTCGGCGTTGATATCGGCGCGACCAGCCTCGATCTCGCGCTGCTGCGTCCCGACCTCTCCATCGTCGCCAGGCATTCGCAGGTGGCCGACGTCCAGGCCGGCCCCGGCCCGATCATGGCCAGGCTCAGGGCGCTGATGCCCAGAATGCTCGCCGATAATGGCCTCTCGCCCGACGACGTGCTTTCCGTCGGCATCGGCGTGCCCGGGCCGGTCAACTTCGCCATCGGCCAACTCGTCAATCCGCCGCTGATGCCCGGCTGGGATTCGTTCTCGATCCGCGACGACATGCGCCAGGTCACGCCGGCTCCGGTGTTCGTCGACAACGACGTCAACCTGATGGCGCTCGGCGCGCTGTGGCGGCTGCACCGGCAGATCGAGAATTTCCTCGTCATCAAGATCGGCACCGGCATCGGCTGCGGCATCGTCTGCCACGGCGAGCTCTATCGTGGCGCCACCGGCTCAGCCGGTGATATCGGCCATATCTGCATCGACCCGGACGGCCCACTCTGCCGCTGTGGCAACCGCGGCTGCGTCGAGGCGATGGCGGCCGCTCCCGCGATCGTCGCGATGGCGCTGGAGGCCGTCGAGGCCGGCGACAGTCCCTGGCTCGCGGACCGGCTGAAATCCGGAGGCAGGCTCGAGGCGGTCGATGTCGGCGCGGCGAGCCGGGCGGGCGACGCCGCCGCCGACGCGGTCGTCAGGCGCTCCGGCCATCTGATCGGCCAGGTGCTGGCGGCGCTGGTCAACTTCTACAACCCCTCGCACATCTTCATCGGCGGCGGCGTCTCGGCCATCGGCCCGATGTTCCTCGCCGCCATCCGGCAGAGCGTGAACCAGCGCTCGCTCGCACTCTCGACGCGCCATCTCGAAGTCACCTACGCGCCGCTCGGCGACGAGGCCGGGCTGATCGGGGCAGGCGTGCTCGCCATGCGCGAGGCCCTGCGCAACGGGAGGGCCGCCGCATGAACCCGTCCGTGCAGGACCGCGCCGGCGTCGCCGTCGCTTTCGACAACATCGTCAAGCGTTTCGGGCCGGTGCAGGTGCTGCACGGCGTCTCGTTCGCATTGGAGCCCGGCCGCGTCTACGGCCTGCTCGGCGAGAACGGCGCCGGCAAATCGACCCTGATGAAGATCCTCGCCGGCTACGAGCAGCCGAGCGAAGGCAGCGTCGCCATCGACGGACAACCGGTCTCGTTCAAGACCTCCCGCGACGCCGAAGATCTCGGCATCGTGCTGATCCATCAGGAGTTCAACCTTGCCGAGGATCTCAGCGTCGCCGGCAACATCTTCCTCGGCCATGAGCGGCGAAAAGGCTGGTTCCTTGACGAGAGCGCCATGCGCAGCGAGGCGCAGGCCGCACTGCGGCAGGTCGGGCTCGACCTCGACCCCGCGACGCCGGTGCGCCGGCTGATCGTCGCCGAAAAGCAGCTCGTCGAGATCGCCAAGGCCCTCTCCCGCAAGGCGCGCCTGCTGATCATGGACGAGCCGACGGCGACCCTCACCCCGTCCGAAGCCGCCCGCCTGTTCGGGCTGATCCGCCAGATGCGCGCAGACGGCGTCACCGTGATCTACATCTCGCACAAGCTCGACGAGGTCGAGGCGATCACCGACGAGATCCTCGTCATGCGCGACGGCCGTCTTGTCGGCCGGGCCGAGACCGCCTCGATCACGCGCCACGCCATGGCGACGATGATGGTCGGGCGCGAAATGGCCGACCTGTTCCCGCCGCGGCTGACGGTGGACGAAACGCGCGGGCCCGCGATGCGGGCGCGCAACATCGACGTGCCTGGCTGGGCGCAGGATGCGAGCTTCGAGGTCAGGCCCGGCGAGATCCTGGGCTTCGCAGGCCTCGTCGGGGCCGGCCGCACCGAACTTTTCGAGGGCATCCTCGGCCTGCGCCCGGCGACGGGCGAGGTCGAGATCGAGGGCCGGCCGCTGACGATCGGTTCGCTGCGCGAGGCGACCCGGCGCGGGCTGAGCTATCTGAGCGAGGACCGCAAGGGCAAGGGCCTGCATGTCGACTTCCAGCTTCGGCCGAACCTGACGCTGATGGCGCTGGAGCGCTATGCCAAGCCATGGCTAGACCCCTCGGCGGAGAAGCAGGCCCTGGCCAGGGCCATCGACGAATTCGGCATCCGCGCCGGCTCTCACACCGTCAGGACCTCGTCGCTCTCGGGCGGAAACCAGCAGAAGCTCGCGCTCGCCAAGGTGCTGCACCCCGATCCTCGCGTCGTCATCCTCGACGAGCCGACGCGCGGCGTCGATGTCGGGGCCAAGCGCGAGATCTACTTCCTGATCAATCGTCTCGCCCAGCAGGGGCTGGCGGTGATCGTCATCTCGTCGGAACTGCTCGAACTGATCGGGCTCAGCCATCGCGTCGCCGTGATGCGGGCGGGCCGCATCGTCGCGACCCTCACCGGCGACGAACTCACGGAAGACATCATGATCGCTCATGCCACGGGGACGCGACATGTCGCAGCCTGAGCCGCAAGCCACGGCATCCGAGACCGGATCGCGCCGGACGGACGCGAAGGCGTCCTGGTCGGAAACGCTCGGCAGCCTCGGCCCGATCGTCGGTCTCGTCATGCTTTGCATCGTCGGGACGCTGCTCAACGGCGATTTCGCCACGCCCGACAACCTGATGAACGTGCTGACCCGCACCGCCTTCATCGGCATCATCGCGGTCGGGATGTGCTTCGTCATCATCCTGGGTGGGATCGATCTCTCGGTCGGCTCGATGGCGGCGCTGATCGCCGGCTGCGTCATCATGTTCATGAACTGGGCCGGTCCGGCACTCGGCTCGCCGCTGCTGGCAGTTCTGCTCGGGGCGGGCCTCGCCGTGCTGCTCGGCGCCGGCTTCGGGCTGATCCACGGGCTGCTGATCTCGAAAGGCAGGATCGAGCCCTTCATCGTCACGCTCGGCACGCTCGGAATATTCCGCGCCTATCTGACCTATTTCGCCGATGGCGGCGCGCTGACGCTCTCCAACAACCTCGCGGACCTCTACGCGCCGGTCTATTACGGCAGCGCGCTCGGCGTGCCCGTTCCCGTCTGGGTCTTCCTGCTGGTGGCGCTCGTCGGCGCGCTGATCCTGAACAAGACCGCCTATGGCCGCTATGTCCAGGCGATCGGCTCCAACGAGACGGTCGCGCGCTATGCAGCCGTCGATGTCGATCGCATCAAGATCCTGACCTACATGCTGCTGGGCACCTGCGTCGGCATCGCGACGCTGCTCTATGTGCCGCGCCTCGGCTCGGCCTCGCCGACGACAGGCCTGCTCTGGGAGCTGGAGGCGATCGCCTCCGTCATCGTCGGCGGCGCCGCGCTGAAAGGCGGCTCGGGCAGCATCGTCGGCACCGTCATCGGCGCGATCCTGCTCTCGGTGATCAGCAACATCCTCAATCTGACGAGCATCATCAGCGTCTATCTGAACGCCGCCGTGCAGGGCTTCGTCATCATCACAGTCGCGTTTTTGCAGAAGGGCCGCCGCTAGGGCGATCCGATAAAAGGAGAGGAAACATGTCCATGAACAGGCGTAACGTTCTCAAATCCACCATCGCAGCGCTGGCCTTCTCGGCGGCACTCCCCGCGTTTGCCGCCGACCCGGTCAATCTCGGCGTCTCGATTCCCGCCGCCACCCACAGCTTCATGGGCGGCATCAACTATTGGGCCAACCAGGCCAAGAAGGATCTCGAAGCCGCGCACAAGGACCTGAAGATCACCATCAGGACAGCGGCCAACGCGACTGAGCAGGCCAACCAGCTCCAGGATCTGAGCTCGGTCAACAAGATCAACGCGCTCGTGGTCTTCCCCTTCGAGTCGGCGGCGCTGACGCGGCCGGTCGCCAACGTCAAGGCCAAGGGCGCCTATGTCACGGTCGTCGATCGCGGCCTGACCGACACCGCAGCGCAGGACGCCTATGTCGCCGGCGACAACACCGCCTTCGGCAAGATTCCGGCCGAGTACATCGCCAAGACGCTCGGCGGCAAAGGCAATGTCGTGGCGCTGCGCGGCATTCCGACAACGCTCGACACCGAGCGGATGGACGCCTTCACCGGCGTGCTGAAAGCCTATCCCGACATCAAGCTGCTCGACGCCAAATTCGCCAACTGGAACCGCGACGACGCCTTCAAGGTGACGCAGGACTTCCTCACCCGCTTCAAGGAGATCGACGCCTTCTGGGCTGCCGATGACGACATGGCCTTCGGTGCCATGCGCGCCATCGAGCAGGCCGGCCGCAAGGACATCAAGCTGATCTTCGGCGGCGCCGGCGCCAAGGACATGGTCAAGGTCATCCTCGACGGCTCCGATCCCCGGATCGGAGCCAATGTCAGCTATTCGCCGAAGTTCATCTACGACGCGATCAAGCTGACGGCCGAGGCGCGGCTGAAGGGCGAGAAGCTGCCGGCGACCACGATCATCCCCTCGGTGCTGATCGACAAGGCCAACGCCAAGGACTTCTACTACGCCGACTCGCCGTTCTGAACGCGCGCCTTTCCCGCGGCCGCCGCTTGAGCGGCGGCCGCTCTCTGACGATGGACGGCCCATGAGCGAGGATACCCCGCGCAAGCTGCGCTATGCGATGATCGGTGGTGGGCGCGACGCCTTCATCGGCGCGGTGCACAGGCACGCCATCGCACTCGACGGACTGGGCGAACTGACGGCCGGAGCGCTCTCCGCGACGCCGGAACGTGCCATTGCCTCCGGGCGGGCGCTCGGGCTTGCGACCGGGCGCAACCATGGCAGCTGGCAGAATCTGTTAAACGACGAGCTTAAACGCCTGCCGGAGGAGCGCGTCGATTTCGTCTCGATCGTCACGCCGACCGACACTCATTTCGAGGTCGCGCAGGCCTTCGTCGAGGCCGGCTTCCACGTCGTCTGCGACAAGCCGCTGGTCCACACGGCCGCGCAGGCTGACACGCTCGTCAAGGCCGTGGCAGCGCAGGGCACCGTCTTTGGCGTCACCTACAACTACACCGGCTACCCGATGGTCCGGCAGGCGCGCGACATGGTCCGCGACGGCACCATCGGCACGATCCGCAAGGTCGTCGTCGAATACAATCAGGGCTGGCTCGCCACCGCGCTGGAGCGCGACGGCCAGAAGCAGGCGAGCTGGCGCACCGACCCCGCTCGCAGCGGCCCGGCCGGCGCGCTCGGCGATATCGGCTCCCATGCCGAAAATCTCGTCGCCACCGTGACCGGGCTTCGGATCGAAGCGCTGGTCGCCGATCTCGCCGCCCTCGTGCCCGGCCGGGCGCTCGACGACGACGCCAGCATGTTGCTGCGTTTCCATGGCGGCGCGCGCGGCGTGCTGGTCTGCTCTCAGATCAATGCCGGGCTGGAGAACGATCTCCGCCTGCGCGTCTCGGGCACGCTGGGGACGCTGGAGTGGCGTCAGGAACGCCCGAGCCAGCTCGTCCACTACCGGCTCGACGGTGCAAAAATGATCCTGACGCGCGGCTCGCCTTGGCTGAGCCCGGCCGCGAAGAACGCCAGCCGCATCCCGGCCGGCCACCCGGAAGGCTTCATCGAGGCCTTCGCCAACGTCTATCGCGGCATCGTAGCCGACATCCGTGCCCGCCAGCCCGGCCGCATCGCAGACCCGCTGGAGGCGGACTATCCCGGCGTCGAGGACGGGGCCCGCGGCGTACGCTTCATCGAACGGGCCGTGCAGTCCTCGCGTGAGGGGCGATGGATCGGAATGGATTGATACCAAGAGCCCGTGGACAGCCCGCATGGGCGTCCGAAACGCCTTGATGCAATTTCCTTGTGCAGATGCCTGGCTTGCAGGCAGCCTGTTGCCGCCAGACGTTCAAGACAAAGCTTCACCGCCATCTGGGGCCTGCGGAGGCCTCACAGCTTCGGACGCCGCCTTGGCACGGTGCTTGTAAGGCGCTTGCCCTCACCCAGGAGGTGCGTGTGCGCGGCGCAGATCTCGAACTCGTCCAGGTCACCAAGCGCTATGGCGGGACGGTCGCCGTCGATGCGATCGATCTGCGCGTCAAGGCTGGTACCTATTGCTGCCTGCTCGGCCCGTCAGGCTGCGGCAAATCCTCGACCTTGCGGATGATCGCCGGACATGAGGCGGTCAGCGAGGGGGACATCATCCTCGGTCCCACCAACGTCACCGACTTGGCCCCCGCCCAGCGCGGCACGGCCATGATGTTCCAGAGCTACGCGCTCTTTCCCCATCTCTCCTGCGTCGACAATGTCGCCTTCTCGCTGAAGATGCGCGGCCTTGCCAAGGCCGAGCGCCGGGCGGAGGCAATGCGCCTGCTCGAACTCGTCGCCATGGAGCGCTACGCCGAGCGCCTGCCGGCCCAGCTTTCCGGCGGCCAGCAGCAGCGCGTCGCGCTCGCCCGCGCGCTGATCACCAAGCCGCAGATCCTGCTGCTCGACGAGCCGCTCTCAGCGCTCGACCCGTTCCTGCGCATCAAGATGCGCGCCGAGCTGAAGAAGCTGCAGAAGGAACTCGGCATCACCTTCATCCACGTCACCCATGGCGAGGACGAGGCGATGGCGCTGGCCGACCTGATGGTGGTGATGAACCAGGGGCTGATCGAACAGGCCGGGACACCGCGCGAGGTCTTCAACGCGCCCGCGACCGCCTTCATCGCCCGCTTCATCGGCGGCCACAACATCGTCTCGGATGCCAGCGGCTCGATCGCGGTCCGGACCGACAGGGTGCGCCTGACCAAGGCCGTGCAGGGCGCGGCCCGCACCGCCGTCGTCAGCGACGTCGAATACCAGGGCTCCTATGTGCAGATCGGGCTGCAGGCGGATTTCGCCTCCGACCTCACCGCCAATCTGAGCGAGGCCGTCTTCGACGCCGAGCCGCTCAATCCCGGCGACATGGTCGCCGTGAGCTGGAACGAGGCCGACATCCACCGACTGGCAACGGCTGCCTGAACAAACCAAGGAGGAGGAGAGAACGATGACGAGGACGACAAAGGATACGAAAAGCGTCTCGCGCCGCACGCTGCTGAAGGGCGCCGGCGCAACTGCGGGCTTCGCCGCCGGCTCGGGCGCGATCACGGGCTTTCCGGCCGTCTGGACGCAGGAGCCGAAGGTGCTGCGCTATCTCGGCACCGCGGTGAACCAGGCCGACGACATCACCAAGAAGGTCAAGGCCGACACCGGCATCACCATCGAATACATCTCGGCCACGACCGACGACGTAACCAAGCGCGTGATCACTCAGCCGAACTCGTTCGACGTCCTCGACACCGAGTATTTCAGCCTGAAGAAGCTGGTTCCGTCGGGCAACATCCTCGGCATGGACGCCCGCAAGATCAAGGAATTCGACAACATCACGCCGGTCTTCACCAAGGGCCAGCTGCCCAACGGCAAGGTCATCGGCGACCAGGGCACCGCGCCCAAGAAGGTGATGTTCGTCGAGGGCCAGAATTCGACCAAGTTCGCCTCCAGCGTCACGCAATGGGTGACGCTGATCCCGACGGTCTACAATGCCGACACGCTCGGCATCCGGCCGGACCTGATCAAGCGCCCAATCGAGAGCTGGAAGGAACTGCTCAACCCCGAATTCAGGGGCAAGGCCTCGATCCTGAACATCCCCTCGATCGGCATCATGGATGCCGCCATGGTGGTCGAGGCCGCCGGCCTCTACAAATATCCCGACAAGGGCAACATGACCCGGGCCGAGATCGACCTGACCATGAAGGTGCTGACGGAGGCCAAGAAGAGCGGCCAGTTCCGCGCCTTCTGGAAGGACTTCAACGAGAGCGTCAACCTGATGGCCTCGGGCGAGACGGTGATCCAGTCGATGTGGTCGCCGGCCGTCACGGCGGTCCGCACCAAGGGCATCGCCTGCACCTTCCAGCCGCTGAAGGAGGGCTATCGCTCCTGGGCCTCGGGCTTCTGTCTGTCCAAGTCGGTCACCGGCCGCAAGGCCGAACTCGCCTATGAATTCGTCAACTGGTTCCTGTCGGGCTGGGCGGGCGCCTATCTCAACCGGCAGGGCTACTATTCCGCCGTCCTCTCCACCGCCAAGGCCAACATGGAGCCCTATGAGTGGGCCTACTGGATGGAGGGCAAGGCAGCCGAGAAGGACATCAAGGGCCCCGACGGCTCGCTTCTGGAAAAGGCCGGCGCGACCCGCGACGGCGGCTCCTATGACGACCGCATGGGCAACGTCGCCTGCTGGAACGCGGTGATGGACGAGAACGACTACATGGTCAGGAAGTGGAACGAGTTCATCGCCGCGTGAGCCTGCTTCCCCGTTGATGAAAAAGCGCCGTCATCCCGGACGCAGCGAAGCGGAGATCCGGGATCCATCATAGAGCACCGTAAAGCCTTAGGATGGATCCCGGATCGGCGCGGCTACGCCGCTTGTCCGGGATGACGCGGAGGGTGGAGCAAGGTCTGCCCGCAACCACCAGCCCAGGACGAGAACCGCCAAGCTCATGCCAGCAACCAGATCCGCTTACGCCCCGCCGGCCTGGCTCCAGGCGCTGCCCTTCGCAGGCGCGTTCGCGCTCTTCTTCGTCATCCCGCTGCTCTTCGTCGTGATGGTCTCGTTCTGGGACTACAACGACTATGCGATCATCCCGAGCTTCACGACGCGCTCCTATGTCGAGACCTTCGAGGGCTGCTTCGACCAGCTGCCCGAGCTCTGCACCATCCTGCGCACATATCTCTCGACGGTGAAGTTCTGCCTGATCGTCTGGGCGCTGACGCTGGTGATCGGCTTCACCATCGCCTATTTCCTCGCCTTCCACGTCCACTCGGTCACGATGCAGATGACGCTGGCGCTGGTCTGCACGATCCCGTTCTGGACCTCCAACGTCATCCGCATGATCTCCTGGGTGCCGCTGCTCGGCCGCAACGGGCTGGTCAACACGGCACTGATCAATCTCGGGATCATCAAGCAGCCGATCGAGTGGCTTCTGTTCTCGCAGTTTTCGGTGGTGCTCGCCTTCGTCCACCTATTCACCTTCTTCATGGTGATCCCGATCTTCAATTCGATGGCGCGCATCGACAAGCGCCTGCTCGAGGCGGCCTATGATGCCGGCGCCAGCGGCTGGCAGACGCTCTGGAACGTCGTCATCCCGCTGGCCAAGCCCGGCATCGTCATCGGCTCGATCTTCGTCGTCACCATCGTGATGGGCGATTTCATCACCGTGGGCGTCATGGGCGGCCAGCAGATCGCCTCGGCCGGCAAGATCATCGAGACGCGGCTGAACGCGTTGCAGTTCCCGCCCGCCGCCGCCAACGCCGTAATTCTGCTCGCGATCACCCTTCTGATCATCACGGCGCTGAACCGCTTCGTCGATATCAGGAAGGAGCTTTGAGCCATGCGCGAGGGACGTCCCGCCTCCTTCTACTGGCTCGCCGCCTTCTTCGGCCTCTTCGTGCTGTTCCTCTACGGCCCGATGATCGCGATCTTCGTGCTCTCCTTCCAGGGTCCGACCGGCGGCATGACCTTCCCGATGAACGGGGTCTCGCTGCACTGGTTCGGACGGCTCTGGGCGGGCGGCGGCATCGTCGATATCAAATCCGCCTTCTGGCGCTCGCTTCAGCTCGGACTGACCGTGATGGTGATCACCATGGTCTTCTCGGTGCTGGCGGGCCTCGCCTTCCGCAAGCGCTTCTTCGGCCAGAACCTGCTCTTCTACGTCACCATCGCCAGCCTGATCGTGCCCTCGATCGTGACCTCGCTCGGCATCGCCCTGCAGTTCCGCCTCTTCGACGAGGTGGTCAAAGCCCATGCGCCGGCCTTCATCTCCGACAGCTACAACACCGCCATGGGCATCTTCACCTCGGGTCTCGGCGCCCATCTCACCTGGGCCCTGCCCTTCGGGCTCCTGATCATGTTCGCGATCTTCAACCGCTTCGACGGAAGGCTGGAGGAAGCGGCGCGCGACCAGGGCGCCACGCCCTGGCAGACTTTTGCCCATGTCATCCTGCCGGTGATCCTGCCGTCGCTGATCGGCGTCGGTCTTTTCGGCTTCACCTTGTCCTGGGACGAGATCGCGCGCTCCTCACAGGCGATCGGTGAGAAGAACACCCTGCCGCTCGAACTGCAGGCCCTGACCTCGACCGTGACCACGCCCGAGATCTACGCGCTGGGAACGGTCACGACGGCTGTGTCCTTCCTCGTCATCGGTCTCGCGCTGGCCGCGATCCTGACGCTGCGGGCGCGACAGGCGCGTCGAGGTTCCGACGCCGGCAAGGGGATGGTGTAAAATCAGAGGCCGATAATTTTCAGCGCTCGCGGAAGGTGCGGCCCATCTGCGTCTGGATCGGCTTCATCAGGAACCCGATCGGACTACGTTGCACGGTTTCGATGAACGCCTCGGCCTGCATTCCGGCCATGATCCTGATCGGAGCCAGCCGCTCGAACTCCTGCCGGGGCATCTCGACCCGGACGGTGTAGTAGACGAGGCCCTGGCGCTCGTCGCGGGTCGTGTCGGCGCTGACGCGGGCGACGGTGCCGGTGAGTTCGGGATTGGTCGATTGGTTGCCGGCCTGGACCTTGACCCGCACGATCTGCCCCGGGCTGATCTGGTCGATGTCGCCGGGCGCAACCCGGGTTTCGAGCTGCAGATCGTCGTCGCCGGGCACGATCAGCATGGCCGCCTCGCCCGCCTGCAGCACCCCGCCGACGGTGTGCATCGCGAGCTGGTGCACCGTGCCGCTGTTGGGCGCGCGCAGCTCGATCCGTTTGAGCTGGTCCTGCGCGGCGGTGCGCCGCTCGACCAGTTCGCCCTCGCGGCCCTGGATCTCACGGAGCTCCTTCATCACCTCGGCGCGCTGATCCTCGTCGATCTGGATGATCTGGAGCTCGATCTCGGCGATCTTGCCCTCGGCCTGCGCGATGTTGGCGATCAATTGCCCGCGCTGGCCTTCGAGGCTGGCCTGCTCGCGCTGCAGGGCGCTGAGCCGCGTCAGCTGGATCAGCTTTCGCTTGTACAACTCCTGCACGCCCTCGAGTTCGATCTTGATGATCTCGGACTCGCGCTCCTTGGCGCCCTGTTGCGCCGCGAGCCCGATGACCTCGTCATGCAGCTGCGCGACGCGCTTGCGCAGCTGCGCGCGCTGCCCGTCGCGGGACATGCGGCGCACCTCGAACAGCCGCGTCTCGGCCGCGATCAGCCGCGCGACGTCGGGCTCGCCCGCGCGCGCCTTGATGTCCGGTGAGAGCGTCAGCGTCTGGCGCCCGTCCCGCTCCGCATCGAGCCGCGAGGAGCGAACGGAGAACTCGTCGAGCTGCTTGGTGAGGATCTGGTGGTTCGCCCGCACGACCGTCTCGTCGAGCCGCAGCACGATGTCGCCGGCCTTGACGCGCTGGCCCTCGCGCACCAGCAGTTCGCCGACGACGCCGCCGGTCGGGTGCTGCACCTTCTTCACGTCGCTGGCGACGACGAACTGCCCACTGGCGGCGACCGCGCCCTGCAGGGTCGTCGTCACCGACCAGAGCGCGAGCGTGCCCACGAAGACACCGATCACGATGAGACCGAGGCGCAATTGCTGCCGCAGCGACTCGGCATAGTCGATCTTGCCGGAAACGGCGGCATCGGGCGATCCGGCATTCGTTACGCTCATGCGGATACCATGCGGGGCGCGGGCGGCGGGACGCTGGCCGGGACTGGCCGGACGAAGCTCTGCAGCAGTTCGTCGCGCGGACCGAACGCGGTGATGCGGCCCTCTTTCAGCACCGCGACGAGATTGACGGCGGCGAGCCCCGAGGGCCGGTGCGTGATCACGATCGCGACTCCGCCGCGGGCGCGGATCGAGCGGATGGCGACGTTCAGCGCCTCGTCGCCCTCGCTGTCGAGATTGGCATTGGGCTCGTCGAGCACGACGAGGAAGGGGTCGCCATAGAGCGCCCGGGCGAGGCCAACGCGCTGGCGCTGCCCGCCCGACAAGGCGGCGCCGCCCTCGCCGATCCGCGTATCGTAGCCCTTGGGCAGCGTGAGGATCAGCTCATGCGCCGCCGCCGACGTGGCTGCTGCGATGATCGAGGCGGCGCTGGGATTGGCGGTAAAACGGGCGATGTTCTCGGCCACCGTGCCGTCGAACAGCTCGACATCCTGCGGCAGGTAGCCGACATGGGCACCGAGTTGGTCGCCCCATTGGTCGAGCGCGGCGCCGTCGATGCGCACGCTTCCCTTCAGCGGCGGCCAGACCCCGACGATCGCACGCGCCAATGTCGATTTTCCCGATCCGGTCGGGCCGATGATGCCGACCGCGTCACCGGTCGACAGCCGCATCGAGACGCCAAGCAGGACCGGCTTGGAATGCCCCGGCGGCGCCACGACGATGTCTTCCATCGCGACGAACCTCACCGGCGGCGGCAGCGGCAGGCGTTCCTCGGGCGCCGGCACAAGCGCGAGACTCTGCTCCAGCCGATGATAGGCCTGCCGGGCCGCGACGAACACCTTCCAATGCGAGACCGCCGTCTCGATCGGCGCCAGCGCCCGCGAGGTCAGGATAGAGGCGGCGATGATCGAGCCGGCCGAGATTTCGCCGCGAATGGCCAGGAACGCGCCAAGCCCCAGCGCGGCCGACTGAAGGACGAGGCGGAACACCTTTGCGATCGAGCCGAGCCCGCTGATGACATCGCTGGCCCGCAGGGTCTCGGCGACATGCCGCTCGCTGATCCTTGTATAGCGGTCGAGGAAAGTCCGGCGCATCCCGAGCGCGGCAACCACCTCGGCATTGCGTCGGGTCGCCTCGACGAGACCGTGCCGGCGCGCGCCGATATCGGCGAGAGCCTGGGCCGGAGGCTGGCTGCGGCGCTCGGTCAGCAGCATCAGCCCGATGATGACGGCACCACCGCACACCGTCAGCCAGCCGAGCCAGGGATGCAGCAGGAAGGTCACGATCAGGAAGATCGGCATGAACGGCATGTCGAACAGGGCGGTCGGGCCCAATCCGGAGAGAAAGCTGCGAATCTGGTCGAGATCGCGCACCGGCGCGACGACCTCGCCCCCGCGCGCGCCTTTCAGCGGCAGGTCGGCGACGACCTGATAGGCACGCGGCGCCAGCATCTCGTCGAAACGCGCGCCGATCCGCGCCAGCATCCGCGAGCGCAGCCCGTCGAGCCCCCCCTGCAGCAGGAAGGCGGCCAGCGCGATCAGGGACAAAGCCACCAGCGTCGCGACCGAACGGCTTGTCAGCACGCGGTCATAGACCTGCAGCATGTAGAGCGAGCCGGTCAGATAAAGCAGGTTCACCAGGCCGGAAAACAGGGCCACTCCGCCAAACCAGCGCCCACAGGAGCGCAGGGCCAGTTCAACCTCGCCAGGGCGCCCGCTGCGCCGATACAGGTCGATCATCCACCCACCCTGCTTGCCTTGCTCCTTACGGACACAACTTCGCCACCGCCTGCGCAGACCCTTTTACGCGATTTACCCGCCGTCAACCACGTTAGCCATCACCATGTCCGCATCGCCGCCGCCGCGCATCTGCCGGGAAGACTTCCGGGTATGATTGCGCCGCCATCACACGCAGAAATACGCGCCTCAGGCAAGGGTGCGATGCAGCCAAGCCCTTCAGATATATGGCAGTATGCTGAAGCGATTCGGCCGGCCGGGGCGTTGCACGGCGGCTCAGGCAGGTCCTGGGAACGGCCGGTCGCCGGCAAGCCGCGACGGCTTGACCGACCGGGGTGTTCCCCTAAGCTGCACTGCAGCATAGATCGCGGCAGCCGGGCATTCGATGAGGGCGTTTCTGAAGAATGATCGGCTCTCTGAACTGGTTCACGCCGCTGCCGCCGGCCCGGAACGGGATTGCCGACTATTCGGCCATGCTTCTCGAGGAGATGGTCAGGATCGTTCCATGCGCCTGCTATTCGCAGGAGCCGCTGCCTGACCTGCCTGATGGCGTCGAACTGCGCGATCCCCGGCAGTCCTTTCGTCATTTCGGCCCGCAATCGGCGGTCCTGCACCAGATCGGCAATAATGGCGGGCACATCTTCGTGCTGGAAGCGCTGCGCCGCCATGGCGGCGTGGTCTCGCTGCACGATCTCAGCCTGCTCTATTTGTACGAGCTCGCCTCGCCCCGGCTCGAGTCGATCCTGCGCCACATGCAGAATCCGGCACGCGAACTCGGTGAGACCTATGCCCGGCATTGGAAGGAGGATGGCGTCAAGACGGCGGCCAACTACATCCTCTTCGACATGGTCGGAGAGGTTCTGAAACTCTCCCGCAGCGTCATCGTCCATTCCGAATATGCCCGCCGCAAACTCGCAGCGGTGCATGGCGCGCAGGCGGCGTCCAAAATCTCCGTCATCCCCCACTTCGCCCCGAAGCTGAAGGTGACCGACCACGAGGCGGCACGCGCCGCGCTCGGCATCGCGCCCGATGAGATCCTGATCCTGACCTCGGGCTTCGCCACCAAGGTCAAGCGCTTCGACTGGCTCGTCGATGCCTTGCACAAGCTGCGGCAGCAGGGCCGCGCCTTCCGCTGGATCCATGCCGGCGAGGAACGCCCGTCCGAATATGATCTTGGCGCGGCGATCGCGGCCAGGCCGGGACTGGGAGAGGTCTCAAAAATTACCGGCTACATCGCCGAGGACATGCTCGACACTCACATCGTCGCCGCCGACATCGTCGTCAATCTGCGTTTCCCTTCGGTCGGCGAAAGCTCGGGCACGTTGGCGCGCGCCTTCTCGGCGGGCCGCTGCTGCGTCGTCAACGACACCGCCGCCTATGCCGAGATCCCACGCGACATCGCAGTCCAGATCCCCGTCTTCGACACGGTCGAGGCGCTGGTCCGTGCACTGGCCGGCCTGATCGATTCACGCGAAATTCGCGAGACTTTCGGGGAACGGGCGCGCCTTTTCGCGCAGACGACGCTCTCGCTTCCATCGGTCGCCCGCCGCTATCTCGACGTTATCGAGGCCAGCTATGCGGAACAGCCCACCATCAGCTCGGAGCCTGCGCGGCCGCGCCCGGCTGCGAAGATAGCCATCGACATCGACGGCCAGGTCCCGGCGCTGCCGGCCCTGTTCGGGCAATCGCCTGGACCGTTCGAGCTGATCCTGTGGTTCTCCTCAGCCGATCAGTTCGCCTCCGAGGCCCTGCGCCAGCCCTCCTTCCTGCGCCGGGCGCTTGGCCCGCATCTGGCGATCGAATCCGTGCGCTTCGTCGCAAGCGAACCCCGGCCCACCATCAAGGCCGCTTATGTCCCCGCCTTGGCCACGCCGGCCGGCCCCGGCGCGATCGGGCTTTTGATCAGCGGCACGGTGCACGGATGAGGAAAGCCAGCGCGCTCGAACACAAGCTCCAGTCGAAGCCAAACTCCGCGGACGCGGCTGGCGGACCGCTGAATCTCGTCCAGGCGATCGCGGCGCTGATCGGCCCCGTGCAGTTCGTCGATCTGAGTTTTCCGCGCTGTACCTCGATCGCGATCGCAGGCGGCGACGCGACCCAGGTCCTGCTCGGCCCCCGCTCCCGCCTCGAGCATGATTTCCTGGCGAGGTTCCGCCAGCATGGCGGGCACCATCCGCTGGTCGTCGTCGACTGGGCGGGCGACGATTTCTCCTGGCCGCCCTCGCATCTCGATGCGAGCCTGCGCGGCGTCAGCCTCGTCGCCTTCTTCGACAGCGCGACCGAAGCCTCCGGC
Organism: Bosea sp. PAMC 26642; assembly: GCF_001562255.1. NCBI lineage: Bacteria > Pseudomonadati > Pseudomonadota > Alphaproteobacteria > Hyphomicrobiales > Alloboseaceae > Allobosea > Allobosea sp. PAMC 26642. The sequence continues at coordinate 2,767,556 of NZ_CP014301.1, forward strand.
ATCGCCGAACGGCTGAGGCAGGAGGCGACGGCCCTGGTCGTGCCGTTCCCGCACAGCCAGACCGAGCAGGACGCCTTCCAGTCCGGCGGGTTCCGGGGCTTTTCGCCAGCGCTGCTGAAGCATACCGGCACCGGGACGAGCTGCGTGCTGCTGGTCCCCGATACGCTCCTGCCCGTCGCCACCGATGGCGCGGCCGAGGCCGGGCCGTCCTCGGCGATGCCCGGCGGCATCACCCGCGAATTCACCGACTCGAACGCCGACCCGTCGACCATGACGCTGGCGGCACGCTCCTTCATTCATGATGGCGGCTACACCAGCGAGGGCGATCTGCACTATTCCTGGCTTTGGACCGGGCCGGATTCGCATTTCCGCCTGGTGATCCCGGGTTCGACCAGCCGGCCGCACGGCACATTGGAGATTTTCGTCATCCGCACCGAGGAGCGCCAGAACATCGACGCGATGATCACGCAGATCGACGGCCGCCACGTCCCCCATGCGCTCGATCGCTGGTCCGAGAACAGCGGCAAGGTCGTGATCGACCTGCCGCCCTCCGAGGACTACCGTATTCTGACGCTGCTCGTGCCGAAGATGGTGGCCGACGGCAACAGCGGGCGCCTGCTCGGCCTGTGCATCGACAAGATCGTCCTGACCTCATGATCGCCCGGCCATGACCCAGCGCTCCGTCCTCGTCGTCTCGCCGATCCCGTCCCATCCCGCGATGCAGGGCAATGCCGCCCGCATCCAGGCCGTCGCGGTGCAGCTGCGCGCCCGCGGCATCATCCCCGATTTCTTCTATTACGGCATGGAAGGGCTGAGCCCCGACCAGGCCGAGGAGATGAAACGGTTCTGGAACCGCTTCATCTTCATGAAGTCGCTGCCGCTGCAGCAGGCGTCCATGGCCCGCACCTGGGGGCTCGACGACTGGTGCGCCGAGGCCTTGTGCCAGCAGGTCAGGTCGGTCTGCGAACGCCACGCCTACGACGCCGTCATCGTCAATTACGTTTGGATGTCGAAGCTGTTCGAGCGCCTCGATGGGCCGCTCAAGATCCTCGACACGCACGACCTGTTCGGTGATCGCCATCGCGTCGCCGAGGAGGCCAGGATGGAGCCGCGTTGGTTCTTCACCACGCTGGAGGAGGAGAATCGCGGCTTCGCCCGGGCCGACGTCGTCATCGGCATCCAGGAGAACGAGACCGCCGCGATCAGGCGCCGTGTCCCCGGGGAGATCATCACGGTCGGTCACCCCGCCGAGCCGCATTTCCTGCTGCGCCAGCCCCGCAGCGACCCGTCCTTCACCTTCGGCTATCTCGGCAGCGCCAACCCCTTCAACGTCACCTCGCTCGTCACCCTAGACAAGACGCTCTGCGAGGGCGAGCCGATGGACTGGGTGCTGGCCGGATCGATCTCGCGCAAGCGCCTGACGCTCGATTCGAAGCCCTATCGCATGGGCCTGGTCGACAAGCTCGAGGACTTCTACGACAACGTCCAATGCGTCCTGAACCCGATGATCGGCGGCACCGGCCTGAAGATCAAGACGATCGAGGCGCTCTCCTATGGCAAGCCCGTGATCGGCACGGCCGACGCTTTCGAGGGCATTGCCAGCGACCATCCTTTCCACCGGCTCAGTGGCATCGCGGAATTCGCCGATGCGATGCGCGCCTATGTCAAATCGGAAACGCTGCGCGACGAGCTGCAACGCCAGAGCTATACGGTGTTCTCGCGCTACATGGCCGGAGTGACGGGCGACTATGACAGACTTGCAAATCTCATCCGGGCGGGCCGGCCGCAGCAGCCGCCAAAGGCAGTTCGACAGAGTGCGGCCTGACAGGGGATTGCCCGGCGGGCGCCGCCCGTGACGAGCGCAGTCGACATCGTTCTGGCCGATCCTGCGCTGAAGGCGATCTTCCTGCTCCGCAATGCGAGCCGCGGCGGCCAGGCGGCGCTGGTCGAGAGCAAGGCGGCGCGCTTCCTGCTCTGGTTCGCGCTCGACGGCCGCCGGACCTACCAGCACGTCAATATCTCTCCCGCCTTCCTCGCCTTCCTGTCGGCGCCGTTGCCGCCCTACGTCAGCCGGCTTGCGGCCTATGTCCTGCTGCAGCGCGCCGATGTGCGCGAAACGCTCGGCTCCGACCTCGACCGCTTCCATGCCTGGTATTACAGCGACGCGGTCAAGGAATACGGGCTGGCGATGTTCATAACGGCCCGCGAGCAGCGCGAACTGCTGCAGCCGCATCCGCGCTTCGCCGGCCTGAACCCCTCGCTCAGCCGCGCCGCCTATTACGCTTTGCTGCGCGACAAATCCCTGCGGCGACGCTTCGAGGCCGAGGGCGAACGTCCGACGCCCGAGTTCCGCACCAGTCTGTCGGAGGCGACCACCGCCCTGTTCGGCGGCTGGCTGCCGGTCCCTCCGCTGGCCGACCGCTCCGACCTCGACGGCGTCAACATCATCGGCTTCAGCGACGGCGTGCTGGGGATCGGCGAGGATGCGCGTGCGCTGGCCGCCGTGGTCAACCGGGCCGGCGTGCCGCGCGCCGTCTACAATGTCGCGCTGCCGGAAAAGACGGCGACCTCTGCCAGCTACGGCGCCGAATTGCTCTACACCGACCGCCCGCTGTTTCCGGTCAATATCTTCGCCCTTACCGCCTTCGAGACGGCACGGCTGCATGTCGAGCGCGGCGAGAACCTGTTCCATGGCCGCTACAACATCGGCTACTGGCCGTGGGAACTGACCAGCCTGCCCGAGCACTGGCGCTTCGTCTTCGATCTCGTCGACGAGATCTGGGCCTCGAGCGAATTCCTGCTCGACGTCTACGGCCGCCTGACGGACAAGCCCGTCTTCCTGATGCCGCCCTATCTCAACACGCCGGAGGTCACGCCGGTCGATCTCGCCCGCTTCGGCCTGCACCCCGACGACATCGTCTTCCTGACGATGTTCGACTTCAACTCCTACATCGCCCGCAAGAACCCCCATGCCGCGATCGCCGCCTTCGAGCAGGCTTTCCCCGACCGCAGCGGCCCGGAGCGCCTGCTGATCAAGACCCTCAACGCCGAATCGCATCCAGAGACCTTCGCCGAACTGGAAAATCGTCTCGGCGAGGACGACCGCTACGTCCTGATCGACGGCCCCTTGAGCCGGGGCGAGGTCTGCGGCCTGATCGCCGCCGTCGATTGCTTCGTTTCGCTGCATCGCTCGGAAGGTTTCGGCCGCGTGATCGCCGAGGCGATGCTCCTCCAGACCACCGTGGTCGCGACGAACTGGTCGGGCAACTGCTCCTTCCTCGACGCGACGCGCGGTTATCCGGTCGATTATGCGCTGCGGCCGGTCGTGGCCGACGAATACGTCTTCTGGGAGGGCAGCGGCTGGGCCGAGCCCTCGATCGCGGACGCAGCCGACAAGCTTCGCCGTGCCCGCGACAATCTCACCACCGACGGCCCGATGCGCCGCCGCGCCAGCGCCTTCGTCGATGCCGCCTATGGGCTCGACCCGGTGGCGCGGGGCGTCGCAGCCCGGCTGGACCAGATCGCGCAGATGCGGAGCCGAAGCTGAGATGAAGATCCCGTCAGCCCTGGTCTCGCTGCCATTGCTCGCAGTCCGCGCGCTTGCGCTGGGCCTCACCCTCGCGCTGGCGAGCCCTGCGCGGGCGGAGGCGCCGCGCCCGCTGCCGGGCCGTGCGCAAACGCTCCCAGCGGCGACGACGTTCGATGCCATACTGTTTTACGGCCAGTCCAATGCCGGTGCCAGCGGCACGTCGAAATCGGTACTGACGCACCCGCCGGGTCCGCGCATCCTGAGTTTCGCCAGCGGCCGCCAGCTCTACGGGACGGCGTTCGTCGATCCGGGCAAGCTCACCGGCCTCGGCCCCGTCGCCGACCACCCGAATTATGCCCCCTTCCCGGCGACCGCGATGGGGTTCGCGCTCGCCGCCGGTCCGGCGCCGGCCGGTCTCTTCATGCACACGGTCTGGTATGGCGGCCAGCCGCTGCCGGCCTTCGTCAAGGGCACGACCTCCTGGCAGAACCTGATGGCGGTTGCGCAGCGCGCGCCGCAGGTGCTGCAGGGCGCCGGCCACAGAGGCAGCGTCAAGGCACTGGTCTTCGTGCAGGGCGAGGCCGGACCCGGCCCGCGCAACGTCTATCGCGCCGCCCTGGGGGCCTTTCTAGACGAGGTGCTGCCGGCCCTGCGCGACGCCGCCGGCCAGGACCGGACGCCGCTGGCGATGCTGCTGCAGACCAACGCCGGCAGCAACGGCAAGGTCGTCGCCAACGGCGTCGAACTGGCGCAATGGGACGTCGCCTCGGCACGGCCGGAGGACACGGTGCTGGCCGCCCCGATGTACCAGTTCCCTCTATCCGACAACATCCACCAGACCGCCGAGGGCCGGATGATGCAAGGCGACGTGCTGGCGCAGGTCTATCGCCGCCGCGTCCTGGCGGGTCAGCCCTTCCAGCCGCTCCACCCGGTGCAGGCCCGCCGCGACGGCCGCAGGATCACGCTCGCTTTCCAGCGTCCGGCGGGCAGCGCAGCCCTGTCATGGGACGAACGCTGGGTTGCGCCCGCGCCCGATTACGGCTTCGCCTTCGTCGATCCCGGCAGCCCCGCGAAAATCGAGAGCGTCGCGATCACCGGCCCCTCGGAGGTCACGATCATGCTGGACCGCGCCCCGAGCGGCCGCGACATGCGCCTGCGCTATGCGCAAGGCCAGCCCCCGGTGCCGGGCTGGGCTTCCGCCCGGGGGCAACTGGTTGCATCAAGCGGCGAGGCTTCGGTCTTCGCCGGCCAAGGCTACAAGGTACCCGCGACGATCGACCATTATTCCATCCGGTTCGAGATGGTCGTCGAGTGAGCGCGTGAGCCTGAATGAACTCTCGGCATGAGCCGGTAACGCCCTTCCAGAAAACGCGACGTCATCCCGGACAAGCGGCGTAGCCGCGCCGATACGGGGTCCATTATCGAGCACCGTGAGTTTTACGATGGATCCCGGATCTCCGCCTCGCTGCGTCCGGGATGACGAAGTGTGTCGGCATCGACAAACGCACCCTCCTCATACCGCCACCCGCGACACTCCCCATGCGGCGCCTCGACAAACTCCCTCGCCACCTCGGCTCCGACGCGCGCCTCCAGCTCCTCCCGGCTCTCGGCTTCCCAGATATCGACGACGACGCCATTCAGCCCGTCGAACGGTCCGGTCTGATCCTGAATTCGTGCAAACAGCATCACGCGATCACCTTTCCGACATGCAGCGCGCCGACCCGGAACGTGCCGGCGAAGGTCGCGGAGGACTGGTTCCTGAGCGTCGCCCAGATCGAGAGCTCGACGGAACTCGGCGCGGCGGTGAGGAGTAGCGGCGGCGTCCGCAGCGTCCAGCTGTCGTTCACCGAAGGCAGCAGGTCGGCGATCGAATCCCAGCCATCGACCACGTCATAGGCGGTGCCGCCCTCGACCGTGCGCAGCCTCGCGCGGAGACCGGCGATGTTCTGGGAACCGACACCGTCCCATTCGATCGTCGCCAGCGCTTCGATCGTATCTCCGGCAGCCATCTTGGTGGCGGGCGAGACGACGCTCTGCCGGACGATGATGCCCGAGCCCGGCGACGCGCCGGAGCCCGTTCCGGTGCCGCTGATCGCGATCTGCTGCGCCGGCAGGCCGTTGGCGAGCGTCGCCTTCGAGCAGGCCACGGTCAGGCCGGTGATGACGCCGCCCGTCCCCGCACTGCCGAGGATCGTCGTGCTGGCCGCCATGCCGCTGCCGTTGAAGGTCGGCCCGCCGCTGCCACTGACCGCGACCGATCCATCCATGATCCCGTTCGGCAGCAGATTGCCCGAGGGATTCCAGTCCGGCTCGTAGACATCGGCGATCGAGACGACCGGGTTGACGGCGACCGTCGGATAAAGCGTCCGGATCAGATCCGCGACCGGCTTCCAGACAAAATAGCTGCCGAGCCCGCGCGGATGCAGCCCGTCATAGTCGTAATAGGTCTTCGGCGCGGACGTCGGCGAGAGCGGGTCGGTCCAGAAGATGTTCGGATCGACCACGTAGAGATTGCGGTAGCCGCGCCATTGCAGCTCGCGCACCCAGCGGATCATCTGCTGCAACAGCGGTCTTGCCGTCGCACTGACAAGGCTGCGATTGAGTGGGCAGATGGCGATGACGAGCTTTCCCGCCGCCAGCAGCCGCCGCAGGATCTGCGTAATGTTGTTCTTGTAGGTCGCCAGCGTGGTAGGGCCGGCGGTGTTGACGTCGTTCGTGCCGATCTTGACCGCGACGATGTCAGCGTCGCAGGCACAGATCGCGTCGATCCGCGCCAGCAACCCCGTCGAGGTCTCGCCGTTGACGCCGAAATTCAGGTCCTTGCGCGTCCGCACGCGCTGATGCGCCAGCGCAGGCACCCAGAAGCCCGGCCCCTGCACGAAATTGGCGGTCAGCGTCGCCGTATCCTGGCTGATGCTGGCATAGGTGACGCTGTCGCCCGCGAAGGCGATGGTGGGAGCCGCGCCCATCGTCGGGGCGGAGCGGCTGACGCGGCCATATCCGAAGCTGGTCATGGCGTCACACCGTATAGGCGTGAATGTCGAGGCCAGGCGTCGTCCCGGTCGACCAGACCCGACGCACGCTCAGCGGCTCGTAGCTGGTGCCGGCGCTGAACTTCAGCGTGACGGTGGCGGCATCATCGGCAGCGAGCGCCGGCGTGACGCGCAGCGAGGCCTCGGCCAGCGAGAACGGCACGAAGACCCTGAGAGCCTTGGCATAGATCGCAAGATCGGCGCCGTCGGCCGGCGTGATCGGCACGAGGTCGCCGGCCGGCGAGATCGCGTTGCGCGCGAGCAGCGCGTTGGGGTCTTTCTGCAGATCGTAGGAATTGGGCACCGGTCGCCTCCCGAAGGTCCAGATGAGACTGGAGCCATCATGAGGCCGCCGGAGACGCCGGGGATAAGTCCCGCGTCTCGTGCCTGGTCGCAAATCAGGCGGCGTAGGTGAAGACGACCTCCGACACGGCGATCGAGAGCATTCGGCTGTCGCTGTTGCCTTCGACATGGGCAGGCGAGCTCGTCAACATGCTCGACAGCGACAGCGCCTGGCAGGTCAGGCCGGGATGGCCCGGCAGGCTTGCGCCGGCCGAAAGCCGCAGCCGCCATGGCGCCTTGCGGGTCTTGCCGCGCTCGGCCACGACGTTGACCGCCTTGGTGTCGAAAGCGGCGCGGATCAGCGGCTTCTCGGCGCCATAGACGCCCACGAGACTGACCGCGACCTCGACGACCTCCCGCTCCGGCTGCGGATTGAACACCATCGCCTCTCCTGCCATCCAGCGGAATTCGACGCCGCCTTCCTCTTCGACATCGTACCAGCCGAAGGAATAGGAGGGCGAGCGCAGCGGCACTGCTACGGTCTTGGGCGCAACCTCGCCCGCAGCCAGTTCGGCCGCCTTGGGCGAGCCGGCCCGGATCGTGTCGAGGAAGGAATCGACCTTGGCGCGCAGCTCGGGGGGCAACGGAGCCGCGCCCGGCTGGACCGGCACCTCGGTCGCGGCGACGCGGTCGAACATGAAGGAGGCCGCATATTCGATGAAGGCGTCGATTCGCTGCTGCAGCACGTCCATGCGCGCGGTCACGTCGGAATTCAGCGTCTTGAACTTGAAGGCGGTCGACTTCGTCACCTGCGACAGCTGCGTCTCGAACTCGACGATGCGCTTGGTCAGATCGTCGACATCGGCTCGGCGATAGGCGATCGACGTCAGGGCCGCATCCTGCCCGACCAGGAAGATCTCGGCGGTGAGGCCGTTCTCGCCGAGATCGGCCGGGTGCAGCTGGGCTGCGAACTGGAACGAGGCACCGCCATCGTCGAGCAGACGCGGCGGCTCGACGCTGATCGTGCGCGGCACCAGCCCGTTGATGCGGGCAAACATCTGCGGATGCAGCAGGCCATTGACGCGGTTCACCGCGACGCCGCGGATCATGCCCTGCTCGATCGTCAGGTTCTCGACCCTGACCTCTCCCATCCCGACGAGCGCGATCGCCTCGTCGCGGGTCGAAAGCCGATAGGGACCGGCGATCTCGATATTGTCGCGCGTCGTCACCAACCGGATATCGGCCGGCAGCTCGACCCAGGGCAGATAATCGATCGGGAACTCGATGACGTCGCCGAGTTCGAAGGAGCCCTCGATGCGGCTGAGTCCGATCCGGATGCCGCAGAGATAGGCCCCGACATCCTCGTCCATCGTGAAGCTGGTCAGGCAGGACAATCGCAGGGCCCGGAAAACGGCACCGTTGACCCGCAGTTTTTCGAGGGTTGGAGCCAGCATATCGTCACCCTATGGCGATGTTGAAGGAAGATCGGCGGAACGGCCTTCCGGGAACGCTGGCGGTTGCGACGCAAGTCTCTTGCGTATCACGATGCGCCTGACGTCGAGAAGACCGGAAACGGGAATGTCGGCTCCCGGACGGATGTTGACCACCAGCGAGATGCCGAGCTTCGTCAGCGGCGCCGACACGGTGAAGCCCGGCACGCTCAAGACGCCGGCATGGGCCTCGGGAAGTCCCGCATCCCCGCTATAGTGCCCGGAAACATGGGCGCAATAGCCGCTCTGCCAGACGGGCGTCAGCTGGAGCGAGACCGAGGCGATACCCTCGACCGGCGCCTGCAGCGCGAATGCGCATTCCGCGTCGATGACGTCGCCAGGTGCCAGCGACGCCAGCTGCGCGCCGTCGATCGACTGGGACAGCTTGACCAACCCCCAGCTCGAGGAAGAGCGCCCGCCGAAGCGCAGGCGCTGGCCGGCAGGTCTCGCGTCGGACACCCCGGACTCGGCCGACAGCGTCAGTCCCGAAAGACCATGTGCCGCCAGCAGGAAGCCATCCGCGCAGACGCCTGAAACGCCTTCTCCCGCCAGCGTGCCCGTGGTGCCGGCAAGCGTCGGGTTGGGGTTCAGCGCATCATGCGGCGTCTCGGGCGCGGTACCCGGCAACGCCTTGCCCGGAAACAGGCGCGGCGACATCCCGGCCAGAGCCTTGACCGCCGCCTGTGCGAGCCTGAAAGCGCCCGCCGGCGTCAACGTACCCGCCATATCGCCGGTGGCGAATCGGGGATCGGGCTCCTGGCCATGGGCGCGCTCGCCGACCAGCACGCGCGCCACGTCGATCAGTCCGATCCGCTTGTCCTGCCGCGCCAGCCGGCGCAGCGTCGCGGCGATCGCGATGTAGCGATCGGCGAACAGGCCATTGGCAAATTGTGGGCAGGGTGGCGGCACCACGAAGATCGGCGTCATGCCCCGATCGAGCAATTTCGTGGCCACCGTTTCGAAACTCGCTGCCGTCTCGGCCGGTGGCGGCGCGGTTCCCGTCATCGTGGCAAAGCAATCGTGAAGACCGGCGCAGATCAGCACCGCATCGATCTTGCCCGCCAGGGCCAGCACCGGATCAAGCCCGGCGGCTACGCCGACGCTGGTCGCGCCCGGCAGTTCGAACACACGCGTTTCGGGCAGCACGACCCAGGGGGCCATGATCCGCAGCCAGTTCGTGAAACGATACGGCGGAAAATGCCGCTCGACTACGCCGTCGCGTTTCAGCGCGACGTGGGCGGGACCGATCTGGTCGTCGCCAAGTGCCGCCAGCCGAACCGGCAGGAAAGGCTGCGACATTGCCTGCCTTGCCTTGCCGGCAGACGCTTTCGCCTTGACGGTCCGCGGCTTGCGCACAACTGGCGTCGCCGCAGCCATGTCGGTTTTCTTCGAGGCGCGTGGACGGCTGCGCCTTGCATCATCCCCAGCCATGCCGCTCATCGCTCTCGCAGGCTGCGCGCGAAGCGGTCCATCAGCGGCTGGACGAGATAACTCGCCACCGTGCGCTCGCCCGTGACGATGATCACGTCCGAGGTCATGCCCGCCGAAAGCTTGCTGACGACTTCCAACGGAATGGTCTTCTTGTCGACCAGCACTTCGGCGGCGAAATAGAAGTCCCTGCCGTTTTCGTCGAGAATCCGGTCGCGCGAGACGGAGCGGACCGCGCCGCGAATGGCCCGGCTGCCCCAGTAGTGGAAACCCGGAAACCGGATCTCCGCGTTCAGACCGATGGTGACGCGGTCGGCGTCGTTGGGGTTCACCTTGGCCCGGATGACAAGATCGTCATTGGCAGGCGCGATTTCCATCAGCGCATCGCCCGGCTTGACCACGCCGCCGACGGTGAAGACCTTCATCTGCTGCACGGTGCCGTCGTTGGGTGCCCGGATTTCGGCGCGGCGCTTGCCGTCGGATGTCAGCAGGATCTGCTGGCGCACATCGCTCAGTTGACGCCGCACGTCGATGAGGAGGGTCGAGGCCTCCTGCTTGTAGTCCTGCTGCACCTGCTGGCGCTTCAGCTCCACCTCGGCCAGCCGCTCCTTCAGCTTCAGGGTCAGCGCCTTGCCGTTATTGACCGCGCCGGTCAGCCGCAGCTTCTCGCGCTCGAGCGTCGCAATCCGGGTCAGCGGGATGAGCTGCTTCTTGAAGAGCGGCCGCAGGGATTCCAGCTCGTCGACGATCTGGGTCAGCGTGGCGGCTGAGGTATCGATGTCGATCGCCGCCTGCGCGATCTCCTGTCGGGCCTGCGCCATCTGCGATTCGGCGATCATCGTGTTGCGCTGCACCGCATTGCGGCGGCTTTCGAACAGGCGCTTCTGGTCGGAGATGACGGGAATGACCGCCGGATCATTGGCCCGCTTCAGCACGAGTTCGGGAAAGACGACCATGTCGCGATTCTCGAACTCGGCGATCAGCCGCGCCTCCTGCGCCATGATGATGGCGAGCTGGTTTTCGTAGAGATCGCCCAGCGCGTCGAGGCGCGTCGGATCGAGCCTGATCAGCAATTGTCCCGACGTAACCTGCTGGCCGTCGCGGACCAGCACATCCTGCACGATGCCGCCTTCGAGATGCTGGATCGTCTTGCGGTTGGTTTCGGAGCCGACAACGCCCGAGGCCAGCGCGCCGCCGTCCAGCCGTGTCGCCATCGCCCAGACCACGAACAGGCCGAGGCCGCCGAAGATCACGAAATAACCCGCGCGCAACGAGCGCTGCCATTCGGCGGACGCCGGCGGAGCGGAGCCCTTCGGGCGCATGGGCACGATCTGGCCCGGCTCCGCCGCATCGGCAGCGCTGCGCTGGCTCTTGATGAAATCGGACAGCGACGAGATGCGCGCATACACGGCCCGTGCCGAGGCCGGGACCAGCGCGCGCGATCCGCTACGTTTGCCTTGCCCGTTACCGGACTTTTTCATGCCGTCGGTGTTCTTCACGTTCATCGTCCTTGTCCGCCAGGGCGACCAGCGTTTCCCAAAACCCGCATCGTCAGCTCGCCTGCATCATCGGCGGCGACGTGATCGCGTTGATCGCATCCTTCCCCGGGCGATAACCCGACAAGCGGTCGAGAACATGTTCCTTGGGTCCGAATGTGTGCACGGTGCCCGCATTGAGCACGAGAATGTCGTCGCAATAGGTCAGCATGTTCATGCGGTGCGTGATCAGGATGACGATCGCGCCGCGGTCGCGCATCGTGATGATCGTCTCGCCCAGGCTCTTCTCGCCGATCGAATCGAGGTTGGAGTTCGGCTCGTCGAGTACGAGCAGGCGCGGATTTCCGAACACCGCGCGCGCCAGCGCGACGCGTTGGCGTTGGCCGCCCGACAGCACATGGCCATCGGGACCGAGCTTGGTGTTGAAGCCGTTCGGCAGTCGCCCGATGATGTCCTGGATATTGGCGACTTGCGCCGCCTCGATGACCTTCGCGTCGTTGTCGCCGCCGAGCGCCTCGAAGCGCGCGATGTTCTCCGCCACCGTACCGGGCAGCATCTCGACATCTTGCGGCACATAGCCGACGAATCGCCCGAGCCGGTCCTGATCCCAATGCGAGAGCTGGTGTCCGTCCAGGCTGATCGAGCCCTTCTTGATGCCCCAGCCCCCGGTCAGGACGCGCGCGAGCGACGACTTGCCTGCCCCGCTCGCGCCCACCACCCCGACGACGCGGCCCGGATCGACTGCAAACGAAACATCGCTGAGCACGACGACATCGCGATTATGCGGCGTCGCCATCACGCGCGACAGGACCAGCGGGCCGGCAGGATCGGGCAGAACGATCTTGTCCGACATGCGCGCCGCGACGTCCAGGATCGCATCGACGCGATCGGCCGAAATCTTGACGTTCCAGAACACCCGCCAGCTGCTGGCGATCGAATCGACCGGCTGAACCGCGCGCCCCGCGAGCAGCGTCGAGGCGATCGTCACGCCGGCTCCGATCTCTTCGTTGAGATACAGGATCGCGCCCACAGTGAGCAGAACCGGCATGTAGATGTGCCGGAACCACTTCATGATGCCGGTAACGACTTTGGTTCTCTGGACGGCGGCTGCCTGCCAGCCCAGCGAATCGCGCTGCTGGTCGCGCCAGCGCCCGACCAGGCGCGGCAGCATCCCCATGACACGGGTCGCCTCGGCGCTCTGCATCACCGAGCGTCCGAACTCCGCTGCGTTGACCCCCGAAGAGGCGGCGCGACGGCTGTCGTCGCGCGCCAGGCTCTGGCTGAGCAGCGCCAGGATGACCACGATGACCGTCAGCACCAGGACGGTGAGCCCAAGCATCGGGTGATACAGGAAGGCCGCCAGCAGAATGATCGGCACCCAGATGAAATCGAGGAGCTGGATCACCAGGTTGCCGCCGACGAAGTCGCGCAGCACGTTGAGATCCTGCACCACGATATTGCGTTGGGCCGCGGGCAGAAGATCGGATTGCCGGTTCAGCGCGTCGAAGACTCGAGCGCTGATCTTCTCGTCCAATGCGACCGCGATGCGCTGCAGCGTGCGCTGGCGGATGATCTCGAGTGCGGTCCAGATGATGGTCAGCACAATCACGATCGAAGCCAATGCGAGCAGAGTCGAAATGCTCCGGCTCTGCAAGACACGGTCAAATATCTGAATCATATAAAGAGAAGGAATCAGGCACAGCAGCGTAATGATGAAGGAGAAGAAAACCAGGCTACCCAATGCGGGCATAAACTGCCGAATTTCGCTCCGCAATGCGCTGTCTTTTCTTGAAGACATTTAATTGCGTTCTCTCATTCTGCGCCGACATACTGAATCGATTTTATTCAAATCGCTCATAGAAACGCCGGCTGGCGAATTTCTCTCATGGTGAAATAGCATGTTTGCTGCACTGCATCAAATAAGGCGCCTAGGTGGCAGGCCCGGCGCAGCGCCGGCAGGGTCGATCGGGCAACTCCGTTTAAAACCCGGCGTCTGGCCTCGATCATGACTTAAAATCTCGCATCAGCAGGTGCATCGCGCCATGGCGATACCCTCAATTACAGCCATAAAGTGTTCGCAGTATTAACGAATTTCACCGGATATCGCGAATGGGCGGCGCGGCCCTGCAAACCAGGCTTGTCTCGGCCGACCTCTCGATCCCCGGAAACGGTCCCGAAACCGACCCCGATCTTGCGGTGGGTCCCGTCGATTGGGATAACGACCGGCGGTTTGCGATCAGGCGGCCGAATGTCTACGGTGTCCGGCCCTTGGAAGGGGTTGTCGCCGCATATCTTCGGAGAAGTCCGTGTCGAGCCTCCTGTCTGAAAATGCCATCTCGGCTGCGGGTTCGCGTCAGCATCGGCCCAAGACAATGCGGCATGTGCTCCATGTCGGCTGCGGCGGGAAAGCGATCCGCCGTCTCCATCAGACCTTTCGCGATGCGAATCAGTGGCATGAGATTCGGCTCGACGTCGACGAGAAGGTCGAGCCCGACATCATCTGCTCGACCGTCGACATGCGTGGCGCCGTACCCACCGCCAGCGTCGATGCGGTCTGGTCCTCGCACAATGTCGAGCACCTCTACGATCATGAGGTGCCGCTGGCCTTTGCGGAGTTTCTGCGGGTGCTGCGGCCCGACGGTTATTTCCTGATGCGTTGCCCTGATCTCGAAGCCGTCGCCGAGGCGATGCTGAAGGACGGGCTCGAAAACGTTGCCTATGTCTCGCCGGCCGGCCCGATCACGCCCCTCGACATGCTGTTTGGCCACCGTGCCTCGGTCGCGCGTGGCAACGAATACATGGCTCACAAGACCGGCTTCACCGATCTGCGCCTCGGTCGCCTGCTGCTCGAAGCCGGCTTCGGCGCGGCCTATACCAAGCGTATGCCGGGCTTCGATCTCTGGGCCGTCGCCTTCGCGCCGCAAGCCGATGTCGAGGCCGGCATCGCCACGCTCGCCGGGAACGGGCTGAACTTCCAGGAATGAGCATCCCGAACGATCGACGGCAAGCCAGCCTGATCCACCGGCTGGTCGAGGGCCTCGATCTGACGCCGGACGGCCATGTCGTCGATCTGGCGCGCAAGACCCTGTTTTTCCTAAAGACCGGAGATGCGAAAGCCGCCTGGATGCTGGCCGACCGGCTCGTCCGCCTCGGCGAAGGCGCCGATGCGCAATCGTTGATGCTGCGTGGCGCGGCGTTTGCCGCGATGGGCGAACCGGCCGCGGCACGGCAGGATTTCGAGGCGGCTGCGCTGGCCGACCCTGAACACCGCATGGTCAACCAGTCGCGGCTGCGCAGTACCGATCCGGCAGCGCGCGAGCGCGCGGTCCGCGCGCTACTGCGGCAACCCGGTGATGTCGATGCCGCCATGCTCGGCGCGCAGCTGCTTGCCGACGGCTTCTCCTGCCTGGCCATTCTGGCTCCCGGCAGCGACGGGGTGACCGGCCGCCTGTTCTGGACGGGAGACGACCGCGTCACCCTCGCTATCGACGACGGCACGACCAGGAGCCGCCTGTCGGTCCCTGCCCAGGCGGATGTCGAGGCCGCGCCTTTCGCCCATACCGCTCCCGTCGCCTTCGGCTGGCCGGTCGACGCGACCGCCGTCTCGATCACGATCGAAAACCTCCGGGCTTTGGTCGAACCGACGATCGTCAGGCGCGTGGTACCGGCGCCGGCATTGCCCACAGCCGTATCATCGTCCCGACCGGCGGCCGAGCCGGGCCTGATGATCCTGCTGCCGGTCTATGACGCGGTCGAGGCGGTGACGGCCTGCTTCGAGAGCCTGCGACGCAGCCCCCCGACCTCGCTCCCGTTCCGCATCGTCGCGATCGACGATGCGGCGCCGACGCCCGGAGTCTCGGCGGTGCTCGATGCCCTGGCGGAAGAAGGCCGCATCACCCTGCTGCGCAACCCGCTCAATCTCGGTTTCGCAGCTTCCGTGAATCGCGCCCTCGCGCTCCGGCGCCCCGACGAAGATGTTCTCCTGCTCAATGCCGACACCATCGTGCCGCCCGGCGCGATCGACCGCTTGCGCATAGCGGCACTGTCGGATGCCATGATCGGCACGGTGACCCCGCTCTCCAACAATGGCGAGGATACCAGCCTGCCCCGGCGCTTCCGGGCGAACCCGATGCCGTCCGACGACGAGATCGCGGCGCTCGATGCGCTCGCGAGCACCGTCAATGGCGGCGGCTATGTCGACATGCCCAATGGCATCGGCTTCTGCCTCTATGTGAAATCCGAGGTGCTCGACCGGATCGGTCCGCTCTCGCTCGCCTTCGGCCGGGGCTATTACGAGGATGTCGAGTTCTGCCTCAAGGCAGCGGCCGAAGGCTTCCGCAATGTCTGCGCCACCGACGTCTATGTCGGCCATCACGGCTCCTTCTCGTTCAAATCGGAGAAGCGCGCCCTGGTGCGGCGCAACCTGCCGCTGCTGGCGCGCTCCCATCCTGACTATCGGCACCAATCGCAACAGTTTGTGCTCGCCGACCCGCTGAAGCCGGCGATCGGCCGGCTCGAACAGGCCTGGCTGGCGCAAGGGCCGGAGTTCGACCTGCTGGTCACCCCGCCCCTGCCCGCTGCGCTGCGCGAGCACATCGCGGCAAGCCTGACCGACACCGATCGCCGCCTCGTCGTCGCGACGGTCTCGCCTGATGGCGACGGCTTCGCCGTGAACCTCTCGGCACCCGATGGCGGCTTTCCCCAAAACGCAGGCTGCCGATCAGCACCGGGCGAGGGCTCCGCTCCCGACCGCGTCTTCGAACTGGAGCGCTATTTCCGCGACCTGAAGCCCAGACGCGTCATGGCGGTCGATCCCCACAGCCTGCCCGGTCCGGTCGAAACGGCGCTACGGCGGCTCGGCTGGCTCGAAACGGTCGTATT
The DNA here is from genome assembly GCF_001562255.1 of Bosea sp. PAMC 26642. Lineage (NCBI taxonomy): Bacteria > Pseudomonadati > Pseudomonadota > Alphaproteobacteria > Hyphomicrobiales > Alloboseaceae > Allobosea > Allobosea sp. PAMC 26642. Next base: position 2,783,694 of record NZ_CP014301.1, read on the forward strand.
GGCGGAAGTCCCCTTGTCTCAGGCGTCAGGCCGCAACATCTTGGCCGCCGACCTCATCGCGCCGACGGAGAGGATGGCGCAGCTCATCGAAACGATTCTGCCCGGTCCGGCGGTGCATCGCCTGCCATCGCCGCGACGCAGCATGGCGCCTCGACGATCCGGCGAGGGCTTTCTCGCAGTTCTCCAGCCGATGCCGGACGCCGACGCTCTGACCCGGCACGACGCGCTTCTGAGCGAGCTGCGCCGGCGCAACACCGGCCATGGCCTCTGCCTGCTGGAGGAACCGCCCGATGCCTTGACGCTGATGGCGGGCCATCCGGTTTTCGCCACCGGCGAGATTCCCGACGACGATCTCGACGGCTGGCTCGCACGATCGGGGGCTGGCGCTCTGTTTCTGAACACGACGCGATTCGGCCTCGGCGACCCTCGCCTCGAAGCCTGGCTCTCCGCGGGACTTCCTGTCGCGATCCTCGCCCCCGACGGGCAGGACAGCGACGCCCGGCTGCTCCGCCTTAACCCAAGCGATCCGGTGGACCAGATCGCCAGACGGCTCTGGGATTGGGTGGAGGGCTTCACGCACGCCTGAGAGCCGGCGCACGCCTCAGCCGAAGCGCGGCGAGGTGATCTCGGCTTCGTCTTCCCTCGCCTTGGCCCAGGGCGTGAAGAAGACATGCTCATGGATCAGCTTCAGATGCGCCGGCAGCGCGACCTGCTGGTAGTCGTAGCGCTCGACCACGGTCCGGCGGGCCCGCTTGCGATGCTCGCGATAGCGCTCGGGATGGGCCAGCGCCGCGACGATCGTATCCGACAGCGCCTCGCGCTCGAAGAACGGTACCAGCAGCCCGTTCCTCTCGTTCGTGATGACTTCGCTGACCGGCGGCGTGTCGGAGCCGACGATCAGGCATTCGAGCGCCATCGCCTCCAGCATCGACCAGGACAAAACGAAGGGATAGGTCAGATAGACATGCGCCGACGACCGGCGCAGGATCGCCAGATAATCCGCATATGGCATCTTGCCCATGAAGTGGATGCGTTCGAGCGGCAGCTGGCCATCCAGCTCCGCCAGCATGGCGGTGCGCCAGTTTGTATGACCGACAGGCGCCACACCATACGAGATCTGATCGCCGCCGATGATGACCGCGCGGGCCCTCGGTCGGGCTCTAAGCACCGCCGGCAGGGCGCGCATGAAGATGTGGAAGCCGCGATAGGGCTCGAGATTGCGCGCCACGAAGGTCACGATCTCGTCGCCCTCGCCGAAGCTCTGGCCGCCCAGCATCTGTTGCGCCGGAGCGGGCCCCGGATCGGGGCGCAGCGCCTCGGTATCGATCCCGTCATGCACGATGCTGATCTTCGGATGCAGTTCGGCCGGAAACACGCTGCGCTGCCACCGTGTCGGCGCGATCGCGAAATTGGCGTCGGCCATTGCCAGCAGGGTCGCCGCATTGCGCAGGATCACGCGCGTCTCGCCGTCGATGCCGAACTGCGCGAACTCCTTGTCGAAGCCGACATCGGTGCCGATCGGCCGGTAGAAGAACTCCGCATAGACCGCGATGATCGCATCGGGAAACAGGGCTCGCAGCGGCAGAGCCTCGCCCCAGCCCGGATGCACATAGATCAGCTTCGGCGAAAATCCCGACAGCTTGAGCGTATTGGCCGCGTAGATCACCTGCTCGGCCCGCCGGCACTCGATCTCGAATCGCCGCGCGAAGGCATGGACCCCGCCCAGCTCGGTGCCCGCGAAGCTGTAGCGCTCGATCGGGATTCCGGGCAGCCCGGGTGCCTGGCGCGCGCCGATGGTCCTGACGCGGACATCGCCCATCTCGGCGAAGCTCTTGGTCAGATTGCGGAATTGGCCCGGAAAATTGTTGTGAATCAATAGGACGTCGAGCGGGATCATGGTCAGCGGTCTGTCGTCCCCAGGAAAGCCTCGATCGAGAACAAGGCACTATCGTCCATCTGTATCGGCTGGTCGATGCCGGTTCGCAATCCGACCTCGTGGGCCGGCTCCAATGGCGTCTGATAAGGCGAGGCCGGCACCATCGGTTCGTCCTGGATGATGCCCTTCACCAGCCAGCGCTGCGAGAAGATGCTTGCGGTTGCGAGCTCGTATCCGGCACAGGAATCGGCCGTCAGCGCGGCGGCGCGGACCGGCGGCAGTGCGAGCAGCCGCTCGCGGCTGGCGACGAGCAGGGCGCTGATCTGTTCGCTGGGCGTCACCGAGAGCGGGGTCAGAACATCGGCCGCCAGCAACATGCGGGCGGTATTGGACAGCCGCCGCACGCCGCGCCCCAGCCGATCCAGCATCATCAGGATCGCATCGAACTCCGGCAGCGGCTTGCCGGGCGCGTCCCAAAAGCCGAAGCCCTTGTCGCCGCTCGCATCCAGCGCAAGCGAAGGCGCGATCTCGACGGACTCATGGTCGTTTTCGAAAGGCCGGCGAAACGGCAGGCAGCGCAGCGCCATCGGAACATAGGGCGCGCGCCAGCGCCATTCCGGCGTCACGAGCGCGCCGGTCAGAAGCGCGGAATGCACCAGGCCGACGACGCGCGGCCCCACCGGCATCAGCGCCACGGCGATCGGCATGTAATGCGACAGATGCAGGATCTCGGTGTCGCCGAGCGGAATGATGATCAGCGAATCGAGGAAGTCGAACCGGACCGGCCTGAGCCAGTTCGCCAGCGCCGCTTCCTCGAGCGACAGGAACTGGATGTCGATCGCGCTCATGGGCGGCGCCCCGGCTCGGCATGGACCATGACGCGTCCCGATGCGCGCAGATGGGAGGACGGGGGCTTGATCTCGACCATGCGCTTCAGGCCTTCGCCACGGATTTTTCCGCGCGCAGACGGTTGGCGATCGCGATCTTCGCGGAGTTCAGCAGCTTGCCGATCTGGAACAGCGAAATCCGCTGGGCAGCGATGAACAGTCCCGCTGTTGGGCCGTGCTGCTCGATCAGGTTGAACATGACGCCGCGGTCGAGACGCGACGCGGCGATCACCATCAGACCGTCGAAGACGATGTCGGGCGCGCCGGGCACCGGAAACTTCAGCGGCCAGGGTTCGAGCAGGCCCGCTTCGTCGATCGCCCGCGTCAGACGCAGCGTCGAGGGCAGGATTCGGCCGAGCGTCAGCGCCGTGCCGGCACGCATCAGCGCGGCACGGCTGAGTTTGCCGTTGTCGGCGATCAGGGGCGCGCCGGCATCGGTCGGCTGGTCGGCGATCACGCGATCGACCGCGATGACCTGGGACGCGATGTCGTCGGGGCTCGGCACCGCGACGGGAAAGGCCTGGAACGCCATCGGCAGCGAGGCCGAACTCTTGCGGCTTTCGGAGGTGAAGCCGAGCCCGCCATCGAGCAGGCTGCGCAGGGCGACGAGCACGGGGCCGTCATCGGTGCGCGCCCAGCACAGCGGGAACCAGGTCGCCAGGTGAATCGCTTCCGTATGCAGCACCGGCACCGCCTGCATCTGCCGGACGATCCGATAGGCATTGGGCGCGAAGATGCGATGGTGCCCCCAATGCGTGCTGAGCTGCACCGGATCCTCGTAAAGCTCCGACCATGATCTCATCGGCGGCAGTATTTCAGAACGATACGGGCCTAGCCAGCGGCGGCCGGACCGTGGCCACATAAAAAGAAAGAGCCCTTTCGGGCTCTTTCTCCGTTGGTGTCGTCAGATCGCAAGCGGCGATCAGGTGTTGTTCTCGTGGAAGATGATCGTCTCGATTTCCGAGTAGGTGATCGAGGATCCATCGTTGAACACGATCGTGGTGCTGCCACCGTTGTCGACCGTATCCGTGATGTCCTGCAGGCTGTGACCGGTGTCGAGCGTGTCGGTGCCGCTGCCGCCGATGACGGTGTCGTTGCCTTCGCCAGCGAAGAACACATCCGCGCCGCTGCCGCCTTCCATGGTGTCGTCGCCGCCGCCGCCGACGATGGTGTCGTCGCCGGAGTCGCCGAGGAACAGGTCGTCGCCGGAGCCGCCAGTGATCGAGTCGGCGCCGGAGCCGCCTTCGACGTAGTTGTCACCGTCACCGGTGTTGATGACGTCGTTGCCGCTGCCGCCGAGGATCGTGTCGTTGCCCTCGCCGCCGATGATCGTATCGGCGCCGGTGCCGCCGAGCAGGTAGTTATCACCCTCGCCAGCGTCGATATAATCGTTGCCGGTGCCGCCATCGACGAAGTCGTCGCCCTCGCCGCCGATCACGGTGTCGTTGCCGGCGCCGGCATAGACCGTGTTCTGGCCGTCGCCGGCATCGATGTAGTCGCTGCTGGTGCCGTCGCTGTGGATCGTGTCGTCGCCACCGGCGGTGGCGATGACCTTCTCGCCGCTGCCGTCGAGAGTGGCGTCGACGGCGTCATCGGTCGTGAAGATGAAGCCCTTGGCCGTCGGATCGAGAACCTGCGGCCCATCGGTCGGATCGGTATAGACCTTGGTCTCGGCACCCGCATCGGGGCCGTCACCGCCGCCGATGAGGTCAGTGCGAGCCGCCTCGCCGGCAATCGAGGGCGTGTCGAACACGCCTGCGTCCTCGAGCGCCTGCAGAATGCCGGCCCGCGCATCATCGGAGAAAACGCCCGAATCATCGAGGAGGTCGGAGAATTGTGTCTCGGTATAGTCGTATGTCGCCATCAGAAAGGTCCTTTCGGAGAAACTTGGTCGCTAGATTTTCAGATCGTCGCTCTGGCGCGGGACGTCCGGAACACCCGGACGCGGCCGGCTGAACCGAACCCGCCAGTATCGTTTGATGAGGCCGTACTCGGCCGGATGGATGCGACTTTGCTGGTTGGGATTTGATTCCGCCCTGCAGTCGTTTCGTTATTATCGCTGGTCGCCACCACGAAGAGGCGAAGCCCGACGAGAGGCTCCATGCCCGTGGGGCCTGAAAGCTCGATGGTCCGTCCTGATTTCGAAATCACTGACGAGCCGAGGAAGACCGCATCGCAACGCAGCACATAGGAGCCTGCGTCCGGCCCGGTCAGGGCGATGGTGAGACCGCTCAGGGGAGCGGCCTTGCCGCGGGATCCGACGAAGTGGCCGGATCCGAGCGGAGCGATCGTCTTCAATTCGCGCGATTTGATGGTCGCCCCGGCAAGCAGGTCCACGCCTGCCGGTCGGTTGCGCCAGCGCAACTCGAAGCCTTCGATCGCCATTGGCAGTTGCGGCCCGCAAACCCAGTCGCCGGCCGGAATGGTAAGATCGCCCCGGCGCGCGACATGCGCCAGGATGCTGATGTCGTCGGGCCGGAAACTGTGCGACCCGAGGCGTTCGTCCGACGCCAGCCCGTTGACCTGCGGCTGACGCAATCCATTGTGGAGACGTTCGAAAACAAATTCGGCGTCGCGGCTACCGCCACGCCGCAAGGGCTCGATCGTCGCCAGAATGGACGATTCACGCTCGGAGCGGATCACGACCGCATCGCCGACCTTCGCAAGCCACGCTGCGCTCGAGCTCTTCTCGGCAAGGATATCGACATTGGATCCCGGAGGAGCGGAAATCGCGACCGCGGGCGCCTGGCTTCCGGCGCTTGAACGGACATAGCGCAGGACGAACAGTCCGGCGCCGACGCGCAAGGTCCGCGTGTCGGTCAAGGAGCCTCCGAATGCAGAAACTTCGCTCATCGAACCCTCCTTTTCCAGCAACAAATCAGTAAGAGCTTAAAAATCGACGCAGTTCGCCTGCGGGCCGGAGGCTGGGCTCCGGCTCGGGATGTCGATGTCGGGTGTCTGGCTATGCCGGGTTCTCCCCGGCATAGCTGATGATGTAGGTGGTTCAGGCGGCCGCGGAGGCCTCGACATTCAGGCGTGACCGGATTGCGTCGAGCGCAGCCCCGCCATGGACCTCGTAGAAGCGCCGCGACTTGCGTGCTTCCGAGCCGCTGTCGCCGAACGCGGCGACATAATCGTCGTAATTGGCGAACATCCGGCGATTGCCGTGTTCGACATAGCTTTCAGTCGGAGCGCCGTTGGTGATCAGCACCTCGGCGGTGTCGAGTTCGACATGGAAATACTCGACCATGTCGAAGTCCGCGACCTGACGGATCGAATGTCCGTTGATCAGGAGCTTGGCGGGGACGAGGACGTCGTCGACCAGCATGGCGTGTTCCGGCGAGACGAACAGGTCCCGGACCGGAACGTTTTCGCCGAGCGAACCGGCGGTGAACAGCACGGGGGCGATGTTCTTGCCCGCTGCGACGAAGGTCCGGCCATAAGCGCGCCGGCCGATCCACTTCACCGGCGCCGAAACGCCATCGACGGTCACGACCAGGTCGCCGGCGACGAGCTGCTCGACGGCGACTTCACCGTTCGGCGTCGACACGCTCGTGCCGCGCATCAGGCAGGCGATCTCGGTGTTCGCGATGACGTCTTCCAAGGTGGCGTTCAGCACCGTGATGGTGCCCTTGCCCGGAACGGTGATGGTAACGTTGTCGCCATCGGAATCGAAGGTGACCTCATCGCTGCCGAGATAGCTGGTGAGATCGATTTTATCGTTCGCGCTGAAGTCGGTGATGATATCGCCGCCAAAGTCGCCGTCGAAGACGAAGGTGTCGCTGCCCGACCCGCCGGACAGAATGTCATCCGACCCGTCATTGGCGCCGCCATTGAGAACGTCGGCACCCTGGCCGCCGAACAGCGCGTCGTCGCCCTGGCCGCCGTTCAACTCGTCGCCGCCCTCGCCGCCGAACAGCGAGTCGTCACCGGAGTCGCCGAACAGAGCATCGGCACCCTGGCCGCCCGTCAGCGCGTCATCGCCCGAGCCGCCATAAATCTTGTCGGTGCCCTGACCGCCGGAAAGGTCATCGTCGCCCGAGCCGCCATACAGCTTGTCGGCGCCCTGGCCGCCCGTGATCGTATCGTCGCCACTCTGTCCGTAGACCGTATCGTCGCCACTTCCAGCATCGACCTCATCGTCGCCCGAGCCTGCGAACACCGTATCGTCGCCGCCCTTGGCATTGATGACGTCGTTGCCGCCGCCGGTGATGATGTCTTCGCCGCTATCGTCGCCGTTATAGATCGCCATGCTGTCATCCACCTCTTTTTGTAAATCGGATCGGCACGAGGCCGGCGGGGGAAATTGGTAATTCGTCGTAGCAGCATGGTGCGTCGCGGTAAAGGGTTAAGGCGCGACAACTCGCCTCACGGCTACGTCTTGGCTAACGATTCTTGACCTTAGGGTTCCCAAATTTCCCTAAAAACCAATGTATAAGTCAAAAAGTAAAAGTTTTAATAAAAACTAATACTATCGAATTTGACTCAATAGTGATTCGCGCGCCCAAGCGACGATACGTAACATTTGGTTAAAATTTTAATAATATGGTTAAAATTTTTTTAACGCTGATGGCGCCCTTCGCAAGGCCCGACTCGACTCTAAGTTTCTCCACAGATTCTTACGACGGAGGGTATTTTTCGTTAGATTCAGTGACCAAAAAACCTCAACTGGGCACATTTTGGGGAACCTCCGAGGCTGTCCACGCAACCTGAAACGGTCCCGGAGCGTGGCGCTCGGCGGCCCCGTTCGGCCAAGCCGGTTGCGGTTTAGGAGAGGGTCGTCGGGGTGATTCGCGGCATTTTAAGTCACGCGAAACGGCCTGTGTGCGGCGCACAAGACCATCGCTATCCTGCGAGGTTGCTTGATTTCCCGCTTACTTCGCCGGGCCGGCCGTCACGCAAAAAGCCGCAAGGCGGCTGCGGATACGACACGTCAGGCGCCGCAAAGCCCCGCTGCAGTGCACACAATCACAGGGTGTGAAAAGCTCCGCGCAAGCCATATGCGGGAGAATGCCCGCGCAGGATGCGCCCCGGCATGGGGGGTTCAGGCCCGGCCGCGCACCACGTCGTAGACGCGATAGAAGGCCTCGGTCAGCGCCTCGACGGAATAGACCTGGATCTCGCCGAGTTCGACCTTGTGGTCGGCGATCGAGAGCACGGTGCGCCCGCGATAGGCCGGCTCGCCGTCGAAGGGCAGCCCGAACTTGCGCACGATCGCGGGGCTCGCTGGGATGTAGCACTCGTCGAGTCGGTAGGGCGCAGCCACCGCCTTGTCGACCTCGAATTCGAGACCGACGCGCTCGGTCAGCCGGCGCAGCATCTCGCCGAGCAGATCATTCAGGGGGTGATTTGGTGTGTAGAACAACCGCTGCGCGGCGAGGTGATCCCCGATGAAATCCGAGATCGGCACGTCGACATCGGTTTCGCGGGCGCGCAATTGCCCAAGCGAACGGCCGAACGGATCGGGCGCCTTCTGGAACAGCGGCTCCTCGGAAAACGCCTCCTGCGCCTCGGCGATCGTCGCGCCACGCTGATGCGCAGCGGAAATCTGCTCGAAGTGGTAGTCGCCGAGCGGGCCGAGCAGTTTTCCCCAGCCGCCGAGATAGATGTACTGCACGCCCGGAAAATAGCCGTCGAAATAGATGTTCGGCCAGATCGTCACCTTGTCGCCGAAGCTCTTCTTGATCTCGGCGCTGGAGAGCCAGTCCATCTTGAATTCGTCGGAGATGCGCTGCGCGAAGACGAAATCGGCCTCTGCCAGTTTGGCATAGACACCGTCCTTGTGCTCGGCGGTCATCATGAAGACGGGGTCGAGGCGCACGACCTCGATGTCGCGCCGCGCCGTCGCCAGCATCATTTCCATGTGCTGTGCCTGGCAGTTGCCGAGGATACAGATCTTCATATTGCCTCAGCAGCCTCCGATGCGTCGTCCGCGGGACATGGTGCCAAACGAGCGAAGTCCTCGCCAGCATCCGCCTCGATTCAGATATTCGTGTCTACGTCCTATGATCACCAGATCAAGCCCCGGATGTGGCCGGAATACCGATTGCCCGTCCGAGTGGACCAGCTTGCTTCGATAAGGGTTGAGAAATCGCTGACATTCCGGCTGCCCGGATGCATCCGTGCCGCGCTTCGAGGCCGGCGCCGCTTCAATGCGGTGCCAGCGGGATCGCCGTGACCGATTCGGCCGGCAACCGCAGCCCTGTTCCCGAGGTTCCGGCGCAGGTTGCGATCCCGGCCGCCGGCTTGGACGCTGCCGGTTTGCGGTTCGCGAGCATGATGTCGAGCGGTTCCCGGCTGGGATTGGACACGATCAGACTGTCCCTCCCCGCCTTGCGCAGCAAGGCGACGCGTCCGTCGGGACTGGTCTCGATCGCGTCGGGCCGGTCGGCGTCGAGCCGCTCCGCCAGCGTCCGCATGGCGCGGTAGACCGGCTTCTCCTGTCCCTTGACGTCGAGCAGGCCCATGCTGCCCTTGCCCCAGGACTGGTCCTGGAACTCCCACTGGATCACAATGCCGACTTTGCCCGCATAGAGGCGCATCAGGTCGCGCGTACTGTAACCGGCATAGGCTTCGGTGAGCCCGATATTGTCGTCGCCCCGGTTGCGGGCATTCATGCGCTGGGTCTTGTCGAGGATGTCGGGCCGTCCGACCCCGAATTCGGTGATGGCGATCTCGGGCTTGCGCCCCAGTTCGGCAAAGCGCGCCAGCAGTTTGTCGAGTTCGGCCGACCGGTCCATGCCTGCCGCATCGTCCCAAGCGTGCAGGCTGACCACGTCGACCGCGTCGAGGATGCCGAGCGCGATGGCCTTGTCGCGGAAGAACGGCTGGGCCTCGGCGATCCGGCCCGTACCGGGACCGAAGATGCGCGGCAGCGCGACGCCGCGACGCTTCGCTTCGCCGCGGACCGCACGCACCAGCGCCAGGTAATCGGCCGGCAAGATCTTGATGGCCCAGCTACCGTCCGGCTCGTTTGACAGCTCGACCGCGTCCAGCGGCACACCCGCCTCCGCGATGGCCTTGAGATGGGCCACGTAGAAGCGCGCCGCCAGCGACACGTTTTCCGGCTTCATGACACGCCAGGTCGGCGCCTTGGGCTTGGTGAAATCGGGCTCGCCCGGCAAAGGCGGCGGTTCCCAGATGATCAGATGCAGCTTTGTGCGGCTGCGCGCGACGATGTCGCGCATGACTGCGGCGTGCCTGTCCGCATTGGTCATGGTCGCGAAACCCGCCGCCACAGCCATATCGAGCTCGGTATCGCTCATCTCCTGCCGTAGCGCCGGCTGGCGCCGCCAGCTCGGCCCCAGGGAGAACCGCAGATGATGCGGCTTCAGCGCGAGCAGCCGGTCGACCGAGGCCGGGCTCTGCACCAGAGTGGCAGGCCAGACCTGTGTGCCGAAAGCCGGCGGCGCGGGCTGCGCCGAAACCGTCTTCGCCGGCCAGTCGCAGCAGGGGACCGCATCCAGCCGGCAGGCCGCATCCTGGGCCGAAGCCGGCAAGGCCGACGCGACCATGGCTAATGCCAGGATCGCGCCGCGTAAAAGTTTCAACCGCAGGATTCCGCTCCTCGTCCTGTACGCGGCCCGACGGGCTCAGCGCAGTTCGTTCAGCATTTCGCGCCGCAGCCGCATCATCGAGCTGTGAGCGGCGCCGCGCAGGGCCGACACCGTCGCGCGCGGGATCGGCGCCATGTATTTCGGCAACCGCTCGGCGATGTCGGGATGGATATAGTGGCCGATCAGGTCGCGCCGCTCGATCATCTTGTAGAGGCTGTTGAACTTGTCGGTGGTGGTCAGCGTGATCGCCGGAATGCCGTAGGCGGTCGCGACGACGCAGCCATGGAATTTCGTGCTCGCGATCACGTCGCAGGCGGCGATCTCCTTGGTCAGCTGGTCAAGGTCGTTGGGATCGACCGTCGTCATGTGCGGATAGTCGAATTCCTTCAGCCCCTCGAGATCGTCGTCGCGGATCATGCCTGTGCCGAGCACGATGTTGCGGATCTCGTAGCCGAAGCCGCGCGCCCGGTCGCAAAGCTGGGCGATATGGTCCCAGCGCGTCGCCCCGGGTGTCAGCTTGCGCATGACCAGGCCGAAGACCTTCTTCTTCGGGTCGCGCTTCACCACCGGGTAATCCAGCGAGAACACCATGTCGGCGCTGTAGTCGATCGGGGCCGTCGGCTTCAGCTTGGCCTTGACCCACTCGACGCTCTCGGTGTCGCGGACATTGATCTTCTTGACGTTCGGATGCTGCACGAACTTGGCCATCTTCTCGATGACCTGCGGATCTTCGCCGATCCAGAGCGGCACGCCGACGCCGTGGTAAAAGATCGGCTTCTCCAGGAAATGGTCATCGAAATAATTCGTCGCGAAATATTTCGGAATGAACAGATCGCCGCCACCGATGATGATGGCATCGAGTCCCTTGATCTTATCGTAGGACGCCTGCGTATAATGCGGATGCGTCAGGCTATCTTGAATGATGACCAGCTCGCAATCATAAAAATACTTTCGATAGACGTCGAGGAACAGCTCGTCCCCGTAATTGCCGTAGCCGAAATATCCGACCAATCCGATCCGCGCACGAGGCATCCGGTAAAACTCCGATTCGTTAAGACTGCATCATGTCACCCATAAATGACTGAAACATGTGCCCATTGCATGGCTCGATTTTTATCGATCACGCAAAAGTCCGGGAGCCGCCGTTTCCGGTCCGGCGGTCGGTAAGGCTTCGATAATCAATCTTGGCCCTTAACGGATCAGCGGCAGTTGCCGGCCTCGACGACCTCGCGGCCTTGCGCGATAAACGAAGTTTGGCGCTATCGCACCAAATCCGCCTCCGTTCGCAAGGCAAGATCGTATATGTCCGACAGAATTGAAATGCCACGCCTCTGTCTTATCGGAACATCGAACGCGGTATTCGCTGACGGCTACAGCCGCGCGTTTTCGGAAAGCAAGTATCTCAAAAAATTCGACAAACACGCACTGGGTTTTTCTTCCAGTCTCATGTTTTCGATGATGGCGCCACTCATTGACTTCTCGCAATATGACATCTGCGTTCTCGATTTTGCGGTCAACGATGGCAACCAACTGGCGGCAAAAATTTCATCCCCTGAAATAATCCGCACGGCAGTCGAAGACGCAGTTGTCAAAATCTTGGAGAAAAACTGCCTGCCGGCTCTATTTATCCTGCCTGTATTGTCACTGTATAAAACAAAAAATAGCGAAATCAGAAATCTATATCTTGAAATATCAAAGAAATTCAATCTGCCTGTCTTTGACGGATACGCTTATCTTGATTTCGTGCATTCGAACGGTCAGCCTATAACGACGTTGTTCAAAGATGATATGCATCTGACACGCGATGTCGCGGCGTCGCTTGCCGCCTCGTTCCTTGAGGGGCTGCTCATCGCCCATCGTGTCAGGGCACCCGGCCGCCAAGCGATCGGCTCGGGCTTCACCTACAGCTACCTGGGAATCGACAAACTCGAGGTCGACCCCAGCCTCATCGGATATCGCAAGACGAAACTCTTCGCCGCCGGCGTCGCGGATATTCGCGGGACGACACCATGCCGGGTCGCCGACCCCGATCTCGAAATCATCGGCATGGGTGTGGATTGGGCGAACACGAGCGGCACGCTCGATATCGCATCTGGCGATACGGCGAGCCTCAATATCAACAACGCCTACTCCGGCGCCGACCCCAAACGCTTCATTTTCGGAATCTACCCCTGGCTGAAGCCGGTCGCGGTACAGGACGGCGTCATATCGCTGAGCGTAGAACCCAACGAGAAGGTAGCTGGCCCGGCGCGCATCGCACTCGGCGGCCTGGTCGCACGCAAGCCTGTGGACTACGCGACGACCTGTTTGCTTCCAAGGCCCATGGTCATCAGTGACGCACTGTTCAGTTCCAACAATGCGTCCCAATTCCGCGATGTGAAACGCTGGAATCGGCCCGTCCACTATTTCGACAATCTCGAAAATTTCCTCGCGACTAAAAGCGCCCCCAGTGGGATTTATTCGATAAAGGCGCTCCGGACATTCTTCGACGTGCTGTTGGACGACCGGAAATCATCCGCCACGGTTGTCGTGTTTCACGCGGCCATCGCCAATCGGGCCGACGTCAAGCTGCCTTTCTTCGCCGGCCAGAAATTGGCGGGGGCGGATGCGAACGTCATTCTGGTGTCCGATCCGGCCCTGTACACGAATGCGAAAGTCCCGCTTGCCTGGTTTGCCGGTCGAAAGGGCTGCCCGGTTCAGCCGATCCTGCTTCTGATCCTGAAGACAATCATCGAGCGCCTCGGGACGAAGAAGCTGATCTTCACCGGGCCGTCGGGAGGAGGCTTCGCCTCGCTCTATTATTCCTACTTCTTCCCGGACTCGCTGTGCGTGCCGTCGAACCCGCAGACGATCATCGGCAATTTCAACCCGGCGGCGGTAGCCGCCTATTGCAGAGCCTGCTTCGGCGCATCCGGCGCCGACGCGGTCGAGCGCGTCCTGCAGACTGAGATCGATTCATCTCTGCCCGATCTCTATGCCGGCGGAGTGCCGAACTACGTCATCTATTGTCAGAACAGCACGGACGATCACGTCGAACTGCAGGAGAAACCATTCCGCGCCGCGCTTCCACCGGGAGATGCGCCACGGGCTGTCTTCGTGCACGGCAACTGGGGCAACGGCCATGTCGCGCCCCCTGCCACGCAATGGAGCCAACTCCTGTCCGCCGCCGTGAACTGGCCCGGCGGCTGGGCCGGGTTCCTCCAATCCCATGATTTCAGCGAACTCGGTGCGGCATCGGGAGCGGGCCGCAACGAAAGCGGAGGGCAATGACGACGCGCCCTACCCCGCCACATGCACCGCAGCCGCCGCCGGCACCGCCGGCGCGCCCTCCCAGCGCGTATGCGCCGGCAGGTTCTCGCCCTTCATGATCACGGTCAAAAGACCGATCTGGGCGAAGTCGCCGACATGGGTGTCGTAGAGCACGGTCGCACCGGCCCCGACGCAGACGCCCCGGCCGAGCTTCACCCGCCCGACCTTCATGACGCGGTCCTCGTAGAGATGCGTCTGCAGGGCGGAATGCGCATTGACGGTGCAGAAATCGCCGACCTCGATGCAGTCGAACTCGGTGATGTCGGTGGAATCGAGCCAGACGCCGCGGCCGTATTTCGCGCCGAACAGCTTGAGAAACCAGGGCAGGAACGGCGTGCCGCGCAGATAGTCGAACAGCACCTTGCCGCCGAGCCCCCAATACATCACCGCGACGGCTTCCGTCCGCATCGCCCAGAACGACCACATCGGCTTCATCACCGGTTTGTAGACGCCCATCATCAGCCATTTGATCGCGGCGCAGATCAGCGCCTGCGTCACCGCGATCAGCACCGCGACGCCCATGAAGGACAGCACGAGCCCAAGCCAGTCCTGCTCGTTGATCTTCTGCTGCAATACGAGATCGACCGCGATCGTGCCGAAGGTGATGAACAGCATCGCCGGAAAAGAGGTGTGCAGCGCCTCGAACAGCCCCCGCGCCACCTGCTTGCGCATCGAGGGTTTGTAGGTCCAGTCCGCGCCGAGATCGACCTTCTGCCGCGTCGGCAGCCTGATCGGCGGCGAGCCGAACCAGGTGTCGCCGGCCGACATCAGCTCGTTGGCCGGCGGCTTCGACTTGATGCCGATCAGCACCCGGTCGGGGATGATCGCGCCCGGCGGCACCACCGCATCGTTGCCGACAAAGACCTGCTCGCCGGTGCGTGTCATGTCGAGGCGCATATAACCGCGCCGCATGTCCTCGTCACCGAACACGACCTCGTCGGCGATGAAGTTGCCGGCACCGATGCCGGTAAGGTCGTAGCGTCCCGACAGATTGGTCGAGATTTCGGCGCCGCTGCCGATGCGCGCGCCCATCAGGCGATACCAGGCCCGCATGTAGATCGTCGCAAACAGCGAGGACAGCGTCTCCAGCGTCACCTCGGTCGCCAGCGCCACCGTCCATTTGCGCGCATAGAAGCCCGAATGGATCGAGTAGGAGCCCGAGGTCACGCGCGGCAGGATCGCCCAGCGCAAGCCCGCCATCAGCAGCACGGTGAAGGCGATCAGGCCGATCGCGGTCGGCCAGGTCAGCAGAGGCAGGTACCAGAGATAGCTGATCTCCGACCAGCTCGCGATCCAGTCGTCGATCTGGTCGAACAGCCAGAAGGCCGGGAAGATCGGTAGCAGGCTGATCGGCGGCACGACGATCAGCATGAAGACGTAGAACGCCGTCATCGCGGCGCGGCGGCGCGGGCTCGCCTCTGCCTGCGGCGGCAGGGACGCCAGATCGACGGTGCCGATCCTGCGGCCGGGCGACCCGTCCCAGATCTCGGCCTCGCCGATCCGCGTGCCCGGCGCGATCGCGGTCAGGTCGCCGATCTCGGCATGGTCGCCGACGACGCAGCCGCCGCCGAAGACGACGGAGGCGCCGGCCGATACGTCCTTGCCGATCGTGATCCTGCTGATGATCAGCTTGTCGCCGATCGCCTCGCCATTGGCGAAGGTGGTCTTGGACCCGAAGGCCGAGCCGGCCCCGATCTCGATCAGGTCGATGGCGCCGGCCTCATAGTCGGAAATGATGACGTCGCGCCCGACCTTGGCGCCGAGCAGGCGCCAGTAGACGCGCATCACCGGAGTGCCCTGCAGCCATTTGATGTGCACCAGCCCGGCGACGCGCGCCGCAAACCACCAGCGGAAATAATACACGCCCCAGAGCGGATACTCACCAGGCCTGGTGCGGCCGAGTACGATCCATTTCAGCGCGATGGCGATGAAGCCGGTGACGATGGTGATCGCGACATAGACGCCCAGCAGCGCGGCGATCTGGCCGGGCAGCGGCAGGTTCTCGCCCGAAAGCAGCATGTAGGTGACGAAGATGCCGAGCCATTGCGCGGTCGACAGCCCGATGATCACCGGCAGCGCCACAGCCTGCGCCAGCCCGCACAGGAAACGCCGCAGGAAGGGCGGTGGCGTGAAGGAGAGGTCCTGCGCCTCGGCGATGCCACGCCCGTCGAGCAATGCCGCCATGCCGCGCAAGGAGCGCGCGCCATAGACGTCCTGCAGCGTGATCCCGGCATAGGCCGGCGTCTCGCGCACGATCGAGATAAAGCGTGCCGCCAGCAGCGAATGGCCGCCGAGATCGACGAAGAAATCGGCCTCCAGCGGCAGCGACGCCGCACCGAGCACGCGCTTGGCCGCCTCCAGCAGGGCGGCCTCGGTCGCATTGCGCGGCGGCTCCTGCTCGCCGGCGGCCGCAGGTGCCGTCAGGGGCGCGGCCTTAAGCATCTTGCGGTCGATCTTGCCGGAGACCATGCGCGGCAGCGACCCGACCGCCTCGAAATGCGCCGGCACCATATAGGGCGGCAGCTTGTCCCGCAGCGCTGCGCGTAACGCCGCCCCGTCCACCGCGATGCCAGGCTCGGCCACGACGAAGGCCACCAGCCGCTCGATCTCCTCGTCGGTGCGCATCACCACCGCCGCCTGGTTGACGCCCGGCTCGTCGGCAAGCTTCGATTCGATCTCGCCGAGTTCGACCCGGAAGCCGCGGATCTTGATCTGGTCGTCGATGCGACCGTGGAAGACGATGTTGCCATTGTCGTCGAGGCTGACCGCATCGCCCGAGCGGTAGAGCACGGGATCGTCGATCCCGCCGAAGGGATTGGCGATGAACTTCTCCGCCGTCAGCTCGGGGCGTCCATGATAGCCCTTGGCGACGCCGGGACCGCCGATCAGCAACTCGCCCTGCTCGCCGGGCGCCACCGGCTTCATGCCCTCGCTGACGACATAGGCGGTGTAGTTGGCGATCGGCCGGCCGATGGTGACCACCTCCCCGGGCAGGACCTCGGCCGCGGTCGCGACGACGGTCGCCTCGGTCGGACCATAGGTGTTGAGGATGCGCCGGCCGGGACGCGACCATTTCTGCACGATGGCGGGCGGCAGCGCCTCGCCGCCGAGCAGGATCAGCCGCAGCGACGGCACATCCGACGGCAGGATGCCGAGCAGTGTCGGCACCGTGTCGATCACGGTCACGCCGGCCTCGGTCAGGATGCCGGGCAGCCTCTCGGCATCGCCCATCGTCTCCGGGCTCGCGACATAGAGCGTCGCGCCGACGAGATAGGGCGTCCAGATTTCTTCCATCGAGAGATCGAAGGCGACCGAGGCGCCCTGGAACACGATGTCGTCCGGCCCGACGCCATAGAAGGCGTTTCCCGAGCGCAGGAAATGACAGATGTTGCGATGACTGATGACGATCGCCTTGGGCGTTCCCGTCGAGCCGGAGGTGTAGATCAGATAGGCCGGATGCTGCTGGGTCAGCCCAGCAGCCCTTGCCGGCATGGCCGCGCCGTCGTCGCCGGCGGCGAGCTCGTCGGGGGCCCAGACCGTGCAGCCGGTCGCCTCCGCCCTGCCCTTCCATTCGGGAGCGGTCACGATGCCCTTGGCGGCGGCATCGATCAGGCAGGTCGCGATCCGGTCGACCGGCGCCTCGGCATCGAAGGGCACCCAGGCGGCACCACTCCGGGTGATCGCGATCTGGGCGATGAGCAGGTCGATGCCGCGCGGCATCCACAAGCCGACCATGTCGCCAGGTCCGACACCGGCCCGCGCCAGGCCACGCGCCTGCCGTCCTGCCAGCGCCCAGATCTCGTCATAGCTCAGGCTGCGTCCGGCATCGACCAGCGCGGGATGGGCGCCGCGCGCCGCCACGCTCGCCGCGAGGATTTCGCCCAGCACCTCGTCGCGCAGCAGATCAGGCCGCTTCTCGCCTGCCAGCATCGCCAGCGGGCGCGCGCCCGCAACCGTTCCGGTCGCCGGGATGGTGCTGATATCGTTCATGCGCCCTGCTGCGGCCGCATCCGGGAGGCGTCATGGAGTCGCCCGCTGGTGCGACCGTCCGACATGACCTCCCGAGCTGAGCCGCACCTTCAATTCGATCCGGAACGCCGCATCTCCGATACGGAAATCCGGCTGTGCCCCCCGGCCGAGCCAGCCGCCGCCGCTCGGCGTCCTGCTAGCACGCCACTCGTGCAAAAGCACGACTGAACCCGCGATGAACGCCTGAGGCGCGGTGTCGCCGGGTCGCGTGCAGCGGATGTCCGCCTAGACCCATTCGGCCCGATTTCCGGTGACGACGAGGATCTTGCCTTGCCAGATCTCGACCAGAGCTGCTTTCTGCGGCGACACCGCACCGACTAGGGCCAGCACCGCGCGCGCCACGCCGCCATGGCTGACGATGACGGTCTCAGCCGTCAGTTCGGTCAGGACCGGCCTGATTCGCTCGGCCAGCATCCGGTAGCTCTCGCCATTCGGCGGTACGAAACCCCATTTGTCGCGCTCCCGCGCCGAGGCGAGCTCGCGGTCGGTCTTGCGCATTTCGCGCCAGGTCCGCCCCTCCCAGTCGCCGAAGGTCAGCTCGCGCAGGCGCTCGTCGAGGCGGTAGCCGCCCGCCGGGAGCCCGAGTTCGGCGCGCAGGATGTCCATGGTGTCACGGGCGCGCAGCATCGGCGAGCCAATGAAGTCGAGCGCTGCGAAATCGGGCACGAGTTCGCGCAGCCGATGCGCCGCTTCCACCGCCTGCCGGCGTCCGAGATCGTTCAGCGGAATGTCCTGGCCGCCCTGCAGCCGCCCTTCGCGATTCCAGTCGGTCTCGCCGTGACGGACGAGGATAAGGCGGTGCGGGAGGCTGATCGGGACCATGCCGGGCTCATGCACGTTGGCGGTCACGGCGTCAAAGCACGGCCGCGTGCATGGGCCATGCGTTGCTGCCATGGGCCAGACGCGGACGCTTTCGGTTGGCCCGCTCCGCGTGGCTGTGTATAGGCGGCACTCCGCCGCTGCAGATTGTTGAAATGGCCCAGGCCCTTGTCTTGACAGCCCTTGTCTTGCCAGATGGTCGCAGGCTCGACCTCGACGCCAGGCCCCTGCTGATGGGCGTCGTCAACGTAACCCCCGACTCCTTTTCCGACGGCGGGCTGCTGCAGAGCGTCGACGACGCGCTCGCCCATGCCCGGACATTGGTCGAGGAAGGCGCCGACATCGTCGACATCGGCGGCGAATCGACCCGCCCCGGCCATGCCGCCATTGACGCTGCGACCGAGATCGCGCGCGTATTGCCAGTCATCGGGGGCCTGAGCGGGTCGAGCTTTGCGCCCATATCGATCGACACATCGAAGGCGCAGGTTGCCGACGCCGCATTGAAGGCCGGGGCGGCAATCGTCAACGATGTCTGGGGCTGCCAGCGCGAGCCGGCCATCGCCGACGTCGCCGCCCGCCATGGCGCCCCGATGATCCTGATGCACAACCGCGAGACGATCGACGCCGGCATCGATATCCTCGACGATGTCCTGCGTTTCCTTGAACGCTCGATCGTGATCGCCACGAAAGCCGGCGTGCCGCGCAGCCAGATCGTCGTCGATCCCGGCATCGGTTTCGGCAAGACCCAGACGCAGAACCTGTCCCTGATACGCGACCTCGATCGCCTGGCCGAGCTCGGCTGTCCGGTCCTCCTCGGCGCCTCGCGCAAATCGACGATCGGCCGCATCACCGGCCAGACTGTCCCCGCCGAGCGCGTCGCCGGCAGCATCGCAGCCCATCTGTTCGGCGTCAGCCGGGGCGCAGCCATCATCCGCGCGCATGACGTGCGCGGCCATTCCGACGCGCTCAAGGTCTGGGCCGCCATCCGCGAGCCGGCAAAGGTGACATCATGAGCGAAACCGGCAGCATCCTGATCGAAAAGCTGGATATCTACGCCTATCACGGGTTCTTTTCGGAGGAAGAGCGGCTGGGGCAGCGCTTCGTGCTCGATCTGGTGCTGGAGACGGACCTGCGTGCTTCCGCGGTCAGCGACGCGCTGGCCGACACCGTGAACTACGGCACGGTCGTCGCCGTGGTCACGGAAACTTTCACCGCCCGCCGCTTCAACCTGCTGGAAGCCGCTGCGCGCGCCGTCGCGCTGGCCGTCCTCGACGGTTTTTCGGCGGTGACCCGTGTCGAGGTGACGCTGCGCAAGCCTGCCCCGCCGATCCATGCGACCTTGGGCAGCGTGGGTATCAAGCTGGATTATCGGCGTGGTGGTTGAAGCTGCGCTCGGCCTCGGCGGCAATCTCGGCGACCCCGTCGCCGCTTTCGCCGCCGCGCTGAAGGGGCTGGCACGGCACCCCGCGATCGCCTCCGTCCGCTCATCTAGCGTCTACCGCACAGCTCCCTGGGGCAAGCTCGACCAGCCCGAATTCCTCAATATGGCGGTGCTGATCGAGACGGATCTGGCGGCGCGCGAGCTGTTGGCGCTATGCCTGGAACTCGAACGCGCCAATGGCCGCGAACGCGGCGAGCGCTGGGGCCCGCGCACGCTCGACATCGACATCCTGACCTATGGCGATGCCGTCATCGACGAGCCGGGTCTGCAACTGCCCCACCCCCGCATCGCCGAGCGCGCCTTCGTACTGGCGCCGCTGGCCGAGATCGCGCCGGCACTTCCGATCGGCGGCAGCAGCACGGACGCCCTTCGCGACGCCCTCGCAGACTCGACGGTCCGCCGCGATACGGGGGCGACAGAGCGCCTGAGACAGGCGCTTGGCAGCGGAAGAGACGATTAACTCTCACCTGACGTTTCGGCAGCTCCGGATTGCGCCGCTCCGCTCATGAGCGCAGGAAAAAGGCGCTGCAGGTGACAGACGGAGCCTGGCCCTAGAGAACCCGACCATGACAATCGCCCGCCCAGTCGCCACGGCCGTCGCCGCGCTTCTCATGATCGCGCCAGCCTTCGCCAAGAACTTCGCGGTTCCCACCAAGAACCCCGCCGTCACCATCACCGTACCCAACGACTGGAAGACCCAGGCGATCGGCTACGGCTACTCCGCCCGCCCGCAGGACGAGTCGGTCTTCTTTTCGGTTGAGTTCGCCGACGCCCGCAACATCGACAAGATGATGGCGACCAACGATGCCTGGATGAAGGAAAACAAGATCAAGAAGGTCGAGCCGATCAAGGCGGATGCGCCCCTGAACGGCATCCCGGCGACGGTCTTCCAGTATCGCACCACCGACGAGAACGGCCCGACCAAAGTCGATTTCATCCTGCTGCCGGCGGGCGAGAACCGCGTGATCATGCTGACGGTCTGGGGATCGGACGAAGAGCGCGAGGCCCACGGCAACGAACTCGACGCTATCTTCGGAAGCATCAAGTCGATCAACTGATCGCGGATGATGCCGACTTTGGATCGCTCTCCGAGCCGGTCGCTTCACTCGCCCTTGTCGAGCGTAATATCCGGCGCGGTCGGCACCTTCATGCCCACCACATGATAGCCGGCATCGACATGCAGGATCTCGCCGGTGATGCCGCGCGACATGTCGGAAACCAGGAACACGGCGGTTTCGCCGACCTCCTCGATCGTCACCGTACGACGCAGCGGCGAGTTGTATTCGTTCCAGCGCAGAATGTAGCGGAAATCGCCGATGCCCGAGGCCGCCAGCGTCTTGATCGGGCCGGCTGAGATCGCGTTGACGCGGATCTTCGAGGGACCGAGATCGGCCGCGAGATATTGAACGCTCGCCTCCAGCGCCGCCTTGGCAACGCCCATGACGTTGTAATGCGGCATCCACTTCTCGGCACCGTAATAGGTCAGCGTCAGCATCGCGCCGCCGTCACCCATCAGCTTCTCGGCGCGCTGGGTCACGGCGGTGAAGGAATAGCAGGAGATCAGCAGCGACTTGGTGAAGTTTGCCTCGCTGGTCTCGACATAGCGCCCGGTCAGCTCGTCCTTGTCGGAGAAGGCGATGCAGTGGACGACGAAGTCGAGCTTGCCCCAGAGCCTTTCGATCTCCGCGAACACCGCATCGATCGAGGCCGGGTCGGTGACGTCGCAATGACCCACGACATGGCCGCCGAGCTGCTGGGCCAGCGGCTCGACGCGCTTCTTCAGCGCATCGCCCTGATAGGTAAAGGCGAGTTCCGCGCCCGCATCGGCCGCGGCTTTGGCGATGCCCCAGGCGATCGAACGGTTGTTCGCGACGCCCATGACCAGGCCGCGCTTGCCCTTGAGGAGGTTGGCGGTCGGAACTGTGGCAGTATGGGCGTCAGGCATCGGAGACCTTCGAACTGGACGAAGCGGAGCGGTCTCTTAGAACATGACGCCGAAAAGAGGAAACCGGAATTGGCGGGGTCGTCCTGCTCCGTCAGGCGAGGGCATTGGTCGAGACCGGACCTGTCGCCGTGCCCAGCCTGTCACCGACTGGGCGACAACAAGACTCTGATATTCAGGGCGACCATGAGCCACGAACCCAAACAGCATTGGGTCCGCAAAGGGTCGTAGTGGCCCTTCGCCGCCGCCCGGCCCCGCCGTTGCCTTTATCAGCGCTATCGAGGGTGTCCTGCGCCTACTGCCGAGCCGCTTCCAATGTCCCGACCGCGAACGGTGCCGCTTTCTCGGCCGCGGACAGTGCAGCGGGGGCCAGATCCCGGATAACGCTGAGAAGACAATCGGCGTCGCCCCGGCCCGCCGACATGCGAAGGCGTCGCACGGCGACTTTCCGACTCCCGTTTTCCGGCGTTTCGATGAAGTATTCGTCCTCGGTTTCGGCGGTTACTTTTCCGATCAGCAATTCGTCGTCGTTCTCGATCCGGCTTGCCGCTGAGTCGCCCAGGACCTCCCTTGCCGTCTTGCCCAGGATAAGATCCCGTCTGACGCCAAGCAGCTTCTCCGCCGCCCTGTTCGCAAATATGTACTGACGGGTCTGGGGATCGCGCGCCAGAATGGCTTCGCCGATATTGTCCGATACCTGCACAAGAAAGCGCTCGGCACGCTCAAGCTGGCGATGAAGCCTGCCTTGTTCGGTGAAATCCTCGTGAACCGAAAGCCAGCCGCCGCCCGGAAGCGGGCGCTCCCGAATTTTGATGGTGCGACCGTCCGTCAGCCTCGCCTGATGGACAAGGGCGCGGCCAGCCGACATTCGGTCTGCCGCAACGGCTTCGTAGGCAAGTGCAGGAGCCGACAGCAGGCCCAGCCTGGCGTGGTGATCGAGCAAAATCTCGAACGATCCTCCGCCAGCCATGGCGGCCGGCAGCCCGTATATCTGCATGTAAACGTTGTTGACGGATATGCCGACCTTGGGATCGACCAGCAGAACGCCGTGCGGGAGATTCTCGCTGAGTTTCGCCAGTCGTGTGACGGCTATGGCTTCCCTTTGGGTCGCCAGTCCCTCCGCCCTGTTCGCCAGCTTCGCCGCCTTCTTCAGATCCGAGTTCCGGGAAATCAGATCCTGAAGCAGAACAACGATCCGGGCCAGGGTTCCGATCTCGTCTTTTCGCCTCAGATGGGGAAAATGCACGGTCACATCCTCCTCGGTCACGCGCGACGCCAGTCCTGCGAGCTCTGCGAACGGGCGAGCCCACTGGAGTAGCAGGTGTCGTGTCGCTGCGGCCGCCATGCCAATCCCTGCCAGTCCTGCCAGAAACATCGGCAGGGCGGCCTCGACAAGCGACCGGCCCATCCGCTCGACAGTGAAAACCTGTCTGGAGAGCTTCATGATCAATTCGTCGAGTTGGACCTGAATGTCGAACCGCTCCGCCTTCATTGCGGCTGTGATCGGCACGGGCAGACGAAGATTGCCGAGCGCACGCGTCGCGAGGTCGAGATGCTGGTCGGCAAGCTTGCCCAGGCGTTCCCGAAGCGCTCTATCCATGGTCGTTGAAGTGGACGATGGTTTCGACCAGGAACTGACCAGACCCTGTATATCTCGCGCCCTGTTTACGACCCTGGCAAGATGGCGTCCGACCACCTCAGCATCGGCAGCAGCAGCGGTTGCGGCGACAATATCCTCCCCGAAGGCGTGCAAGAGCCCCCTGGTTTGCTCAAGCTCGATTTTGCTACGAAAAGTATCTTGAAATTCAGCGGCCAACCCTGCCTGAATCCGCCAACAATACACGCCAGCACAAATAAAAATCAGAAACGCAGCGCAGATACCGATTAGAATAATCAATATACGTTGAGCGAGCACCGGGCCGGGAAAGTTTGGTCTTCCTTGAGCCTGCGACATAATCTGCTCCCTCGACCCAAATGCCTTTCATATTACAACACTGCACAATGCATAACTAACCCTTAAGGTGGTGCGGCGCGCGAACTTACTCGACCCCAGAGGGCATTCGAGACCTCTGGTCCCGTGCCGCCGCAGCAGCGATCGTGCCTGCGGCTTGACGGTCATCCGCAACCGGATCCGGCCATCGGGATCCCCACCAACATGCCGAGGTCGCCACGTACTCGACCCCCCGAAACCTGCCGCGTCCAAGGCCCGGGAAGTGCCAAGAGTGAGAGCTTGACCGGATCGGACGAGCTTCGGCTACGAGCCGTAAGCCGTCCCCGCATACTCCCTACCCCACCCGCGCCTTCATCAACGCCGTCAGCTCGGCATCGGCCGCCGGCATCTCGATATCGATCGCAACGAAGAGATCGCCCTGCTCGCCGGTTTCGCCCTTCAGCCCCTTGCCGCGCAGGCGGAACTGCTTGGTCGTGCCGGTCAGCGGCGGGATGTTCATCTCGACCGTGCCCGTCAGCGTCGGCACATGGATCGGCCCGCCGAGCACGGCCCGCGCCAGCGGCACCGACACGCGCGTACGCAGATCGTTGCCCTCGATGGCAAAGCGCGGATCCGCCTTGATCTTGACGGTCATCAGCACGTCGCCGACCTCGCCGCTCTGCGGATCGCTCTGGCCGAGCCCGCGCAGCCGCATCACCTTGCCGTCGCCGACGCCCTTGGGAATCGTGACCTCGACCTCGCGGCCGCCGGGCAGCTTGACCCGCCGGGTCGCGCCCGCCGTCGCGTCGGCCAGCGTCACTTCTAGCGTAAAGCTCTGGTCGGCCGGCTTGGAAGCCGCCGCACGCCCCCGGCCGGTGCGCTTCGCGGCTTCGCCGAACAGCGAGCCGAAGATTTCGGAGGGGTCGAACCCGGCCTCCTGGCCACCGCGGCCGAAGGGCGAGCCGCCTTGGCCGAAATGGTATTCGAAGCCTCCGCTCCGACCACCGCGACCGGCACCGGCGCCCATGCCCTCGAAGCCCTGGAATTTCGGCTTGCCGTCGGCGTCGATCTCGCCGCGGTCGAACTGCTTGCGCTTGGCGTCGTCGCCGAGAACCTCATAGGCGCTGTTCAGTTCGGAGAACCGGTCCTGCGCCTTCGGATCGTCCTGGTTGCGGTCGGGATGCAGATCCTTGGCGCGGCGGCGATACGCCTTCTTGATCTCGGCCTCGCTGGCCGCGCGCGTGACGCCGAGGACCTGATACGGATCGCGCATTCATCAACCCCATTCATTCGACATGGACGTGCAGCCGCCACGACGGGCGGCTGCCCACTTCAAGTCTGGATATCTGGGAATGGTGTGGCCCGAACGCAACATCCCGGCTCAACATCGTGAGAAGGCCGTGAGGATGAGGCGCAGCTCAGCTGACGCCCTTCCACGGCTGCGTATCCTTGACCGCCCATTCGCCACCCGACGGCCGGCAGGCCGTGCCCTGCAGCCGGACCGGCCTGGTCTGGGTCTGGACGCTGGCGATGAAGGCGCGGCAGATTTCGTCGGAGCGCAGGAACGGCCCGCCGACCGGTGTGAAGGCGCCCTTGATGCCGCTTTGCGGGTTGTCCCAGGAGACCGCCGCCCCGTTCCCCTGCGGATCGAGCGCCACGGCCATCGCGCCGTCGGCGCGACGCATGTCCTCCGGCCCGATCTCGGACGACAGCGACGCGAGCGCGCCGGCACGGGAAGGCCCGCTCACAGGCAATGTCGAGGCCGTCGTCTGCACGACCTCGTCATCGGCCTTGCTCGACAGACCCAGAATCGGAAAAGAGACCGAACAGCCGGCGCTCGCCAGGCCCAGCCCGCACAGCAGAGCGACACGCGACAGGCGCATGGGGACGCACCGTCGATGAAGGCTTTGGATCGGCTTTGCCGTTGACCTATATAGGATTGCCGTCACTCGCCCAACACCGCTCGCGCTCGCCCGACGCTCATCGAATTCATCGAGGATTAGACACGTGGAACGGTTAACGACCGGTGACTTCACCGAGGCCGACGAGCCCTTTGCGCTGTTTCAGGCATGGCTCGAGGAAGCGAAGCACTCCGAGCCCAACGACCCCAACGGCATGGCGCTTTCGACCGTCGATTCGGAGGGGCTGCCCAATGTCCGCATGGTGCTGCTGAAGGACTTCGATACCGAGGGCTTCGTCTTCTACACCAACACCAAGAGTCAGAAGGGCGAGGAACTGCTCGGCCAGGGCAAGGCGGCGGGCCTGTTCCATTGGAAGAGTCTGCGCCGTCAGGTCCGTATCCGCGGCCCGGTCTCGGTGGTCAGCGATGCCG
This sequence comes from Bosea sp. PAMC 26642, assembly GCF_001562255.1. NCBI lineage: Bacteria > Pseudomonadati > Pseudomonadota > Alphaproteobacteria > Hyphomicrobiales > Alloboseaceae > Allobosea > Allobosea sp. PAMC 26642. The sequence goes on from NZ_CP014301.1 coordinate 2,809,815, forward strand.
AGGCCGACGCCTATTTCAGGTCGCGCCCGCGTGACAGCCGGATCGGAGCCTGGGCCTCGCAGCAGTCGCGGCCGCTGGAAAGCCGCTTCGCGCTGGAGAAGGCCGTCGCCATCCACGCCGCGAAGTTCGGGCTCGGCGAGATTCCGCGCCCGCCCCACTGGACCGGCTTCAGGATCGCGCCCGTCTATCTCGAATTCTGGCGCGACGGCGCGTTCCGTCTGCACGATCGCGTCGTGTTCCGTCGTCCCGCGCCCGGTGAACCGTGGACGCGGACGCGGCTTTATCCTTGAGGACCGCTCCGATGGCGATGCCGAAATTCGATTTCCCCAAGACCGAAGCCGGCAAGCGCCCGGTCATGCTGCTGACCGGGGCGAGCCGCGGCATCGGCCATGCCACCGTCATGCAGTTCGCCATGGCCGGCTGGCGCATCCTGTCCTGCTCCCGCCAGGCCTTCTCGGACAAATGCCCCTGGCCCTCGGGCGCCGACGACCATGTCCAGATCGACCTCGGCGACCCCGAGGACACGATGCGCGGCATCGCCGAGATCAAGAAGCGGCTGGCGGCCGAGGGCGGCAAGCTCAACGCGCTGGTCAATAATGCTGGCATCTCGCCCAAGGGCCCCAAGGGCGGACGGCTGGGAGCGGCGACGACCTCCTTCAACGACTGGCACAAGGTCTTCCAAGTCAATTTCTTTGCGCCGATCATGCTCGCGCGCGGCCTACTAGACGAACTGACACTCGCCAAGGGCGCTATCGTCAACGTCACCTCGATCGCGGGCTCCCGGGTCCACCCCTTTGCAGGGGCCGCCTACGCCACCTCCAAGGCTGCGCTCGCCAGCCTCACCCGCGAGATGGCCGCCGATTTCGGCCCGCTCGGCATCCGGGTGAACTCGATTTCTCCAGGAGAAATCGATACGGCCATCCTCTCGCCCGGCACCGAGAAGATCGTCGCGACCCTGCCGCTCGGGCGGCTGGGCAAGACCGACGAGGTCGCCAAGGCCATCTACTTCCTCTGCACCGACGCATCGAGCTACGTCACGGGCTCGGAGCTTCATATCAATGGCGGGCAGCACGTGTGAGCGGGAGCCTGCCGCGATGAACGAAACTGGCCGGGTCATCCGTTTTCCCGCTGCCGGCAAGGCACCCACGCGCCCCGTGCTGGCAGCGTCGATCGCCGTGTTCCGCGACGGCAAGGTGCTGCTCGCCACCCGCACCAAGCCGCCGGCCGATCGGCTCTGGTCGCTGCCGGGCGGCAAGGTCGAGGCCGGCGAGACGCTGGAACAGGCCGCCTTGCGCGAGCTTGAGGAAGAGGTCGGCGTAAAAGCCCGCATCGTCGGCTTCAACCGCCATGTCGAGATCTTCGGTCGGGACGCCGGTGATGCCGTCACGCATCATTTCGTCGTCGCCTCCTTTGTCGGCGAATGGCTTTCGGGCGAGCCGAGGCCTGGTCCCGAGGCCGGCGCCGTGATGTGGGCCGACCCGCTGAGCCTCGGCGGCCTGCCGACCACACGCGAACTCGGCGACGTGCTGCGCCGTGCCGCCGCGATCCTGTCCGGAACGGGGACGCCGGAGGCCTGATGGCGCGCGGCATCCTCCCGTCCAGGACGCGATGGCTCGCGACCCTGCTTGCGCTGTCGCTCGTGGCGCCGCTCGCCGCCGCCCAGGCGCAGACACAGCGTCCAGCAGCCCCGGCGCAGCCGCCCGCACCGCCGCCGGAGCCCCCGCCCCCGCCCTATGAGCCGCAACTGCTCAAGCTCGCCGAGATCATGGGCTCGCTGGCCTATCTGCGCACACTCTGCGCAGCGCCTGAGGCCGAGAACTGGCGCCAGCGCATGGCTGCGCTACTCGAAGCCGAGGGACGCACCCCGATGCGGCGCGACCGCCTGACCAGCGCCTACAACCGGGGCTTCCGGGCCTATGCCGCGACTCACCGCGCCTGCACCGATGGCAGTCAGGAGGCTTCGAGCCGTCTCGCAGCCGAGGGAGAACGCCTGGCCCGGACGCTCGCCGGACGCTATGGCGGCTGAGCACGGACAGCGCCCGCATTCTCCCCACCAAATTAACCTTTCTTAAAGGCGGCGCTGGCGCGGACCGTTCATGACATTTATGAATCGGTGGCCTTCGATCGCTGCGGAGCGCACCCGCGAGGGTGGGTTGCGTCGGCCCTATGCACCACGCCGCAGAGTCTTTGCCTTCATGTCCTTCCTCTCCGACGACCAGTTGCTCGACCCCAGCCTGTCGTACGACTACGGCGACGCGCGACGGGTCGCCTATGGCTATGTCGAGGACGCCTTCGCCGAAGCCCAGCAGGACGGGCTCGACAGCGATGCGCTTGCTCACGCCGCGCTCTTCGTCGCTTTCCGGACCCTCGTCGAGACCTATGGCGAGGAGGCGGCCGCCGTCTTCGCCGAAGCCTTGCCCGGCAAGCTGCGCGGCGGCGCCTTCAGCGCCGGCACCCGCCACTGAGAAGCGTCAGGCCCCGACCCTGACCGAACCGCCCTGACCGACGGCCAGCAGCGCCTCCGCCTTCTCGACCATCTCCCTCACGATCACGCCCGCCGGCGCGATGTCGTGTACCAGCGCTACGCTCTCGCCCGCGATGACGGCGGCGGTATCGAAATCTCCGGCTGCGCGGGCGGCCAGATAGCGCGGCATCTCGCTCGCGACGTTCTGCATCAACTCGACCTCGCGCCCGGTCCAGCGCCTGGAATGATCGTTGACGAGGCAGCGCCCGGTGAACGGAGCCGGCCAGACATTCTGCCGCGAGATGTCGAAGACCAGTCCCCGGACGGTGTCGTCGCCCGAGGCGGCCACGATCCGCTCCTTCGCCGCGCCATGGCCCGCCGCCTCCAGGCTGGCATAGAGGCGCGTGCCGACCACGACACCCTCCGCCCCCAGCATCAGTGCTGCCGCGAGCCCGCGCCCCTCGGCGACGCCGCCCGCCGCGACGACGACCGCCTTGTCGCCGACCGCATCGGCCACCGCCGGCACCAGCGCGAAGGTGCCGCGCGACGCGCCATGCCCTCCAGCTTCCGCACCCTGGGCCACGACGATGTCGGCCCCCTTCGCCACGGCATCGCGCGCCATCGCCACCGACTGTATCTGGCAGATCACCAGCGCGCCGGCCGCCTTGATCCTGCCGGCGAAAGGCTCCGGATCGCCGAAGGAGAGCCAGACCGCGTCGGGCTTCGCGTCGAGCGCGATGTCCAGCAGGTGCGGCTGCTTCGCCAGGCTCCAGGTGATGAAGCCAATGCCGAAGCGCAGACCTGATGAGGCCCGGCCCGCAACCAGCACCGGCAGTTCGGCCTCCAGCCACCCGGCATCGCCATAGCCACCGCCCAGGATTCCGAAGCCGCCGGCTTCCGAAACGGCCAAGGTCAGCCTCGCATCAGCGACGACGTCCATAGCCGCGAGCATCACGGGATGCGTCACGCCGAGCAGGCGGGTCAGGCGAGTCGTGATCGTCATGGCATGGCTCCTGGGGTATCGAGATCGCGCGCAGACTAGCGTCTTTCCTCATTCGCGAAAAATGATATATCGAGATAGGATCGATCCATAATAGAGAACGCCGGCAATGGACGTCACCGAGCTGACCACCTTCATGGCCGTCGCACGGAGTGGCGGCATCACCGCGGCCGCGCGTGAAATCCATACCGTTCAGTCCAACGTGACCATGCGCATCCGCACGCTCGAGGACGAGATCGGCCTGCCGCTGTTCGAGCGCCACAGCCGCGGCATGTCGATGACCGAGGCCGGCGAGCGTCTGCTGCCCTATGCCGAACGCGTGCTCTCCTTGCTCGCCGAGGCGAAAGTCGCCGCGCGCGACGATCTGGGAGCACGCGGCACCCTGCATCTCGGCGCGATGGAGACCACGGCCGCTGTCCGTCTGCCGCCGCTCCTGGCGGAATACCACAAGGCCTATCCGGAGGTGAAACTGAGCCTGCGCACAGGTCCCACGGCCGATCTTCTGCAGGCCGTGGCGAAGCGCGAGATCGACGGCGCCTTCGTCTCCGGCCCGATCGATCATGCCGACATAGTCGCGACGCCCGCCTTCGAGGAGCGGCTTGGGCTGGTCACGCCCGCTGCGATCGCCGATCTCGCCGGCCTGCGCGAGGGCGCGGCGGCCGGCCTGACCGTGCTCAGTTTCAAGACCGGCTGCTCCTATCGCCAGCGCCTCGAACAGGTCATGGCCCGGCTTGGCCTGCCGGCCTATGCCCGCCTCGAATTCGGCACGCTCGACGGCATCCTCGGCTGCGTCGCCGCGGGCGTCGGCATCACGCTCCTGCCCCGCGCCGTGGTCCTGCAGGCCGCCCAGCGCGACGGTTTGCGCTGGCATCCGATCGAAGACGGCGACGGCATCGTGCAAACCCTCTTCATCCGCCGCCGCGACGCTTACGAAAGCCATGCGGCCCGTCATTTCCTCGGATTGATAGCACCGCCCACGACAGCACTCTGAAAAACGTTCGGACGCTTCGGTTCAGCCCCCCTTGCAAGCGCGCCACGCGGCGATGATGGCATCGACCGTGCGGTCGGCGTCGTCGATGCCGGTCGGCCAGGAGATCACCGAGAGCCGCATCACCCAGCGGCCGCGCCAGCGCGCTCCACCGGCGAAGCACTCCGCGTCAGATTGGACGCGCGCGATCACGGCTTGCGTCAGGGCGTCGCCGCGCTCAGGCGTCTCGTCCGCGCCGAAGCGCACGATGATCTGGTTCAGCACGACATCGTTGAGGACAGCGATGCCGGGTTCGCCCCCCAGCCGCGCCGCCATGTGGCGCGCGAGCGCGCAATGCCGGGCGACCATCGCGGCGATGCCACTGCGGCCGAGATGGCGGATCATCGCCCAGGTCGCGAAGCCACGGGCCCGGCGCGACAGTTCCGGTACGAAATGCGACGGATCGCGCTCGCCGGCCGCGACCTCGGGCAGATAGCTCGCGCTCGCCGTCATGGCCCGGCGATGGGCGCGGCTGTCGCGCACGATCGCATAGCCGCAATCATAGGGCGTCTGGAGCCATTTATGCCCGTCGGTCGCCCAGGAATCGGCAAGGTCCGCCCCCGTCGCCAGCGCTGAAACCTCGGGACAGGCGCGCGCCCATAGTCCGAAGGCTCCGTCGATATGGACCCAGGCGCTCCTGGCATGTGCGATGCGGATGATCTCCGGAAACGGATCGAAGGCCCCGGTGTTGATCTGTCCTGCCTGAAGCAGGACGATGATCGGGCCGTCGCAACCAGCCATCGCCTCGGCGAAGGCCTCGACCTTCATGCGCCCGGCCTCGTCGGTCGCGACGCGGATCACGCGGTCATGACCCAGCCCGAGCAGTTGCAGCGCCGAGAACACCGTCGTGTGGGCGTCGTCTCCGATCAGGACATGGATCGGCGGCGCGCCGAACAGGCCGGCCGCCTCGACATCCCAGCCGGCACGGCGCAGCACCTCGCCGCGCGCGGCGCCGAGGCAGACGAAATTGGCGACCGTCGCACCCGTCACGAAGCCGACGGAGCAGTCATCCGGCAAGGCGAGGATATCGAGCAGCCAGGCGGCAGCGGCTGCCTCGGCCGCGGCGGCGGCCGGAGCGGCCTGGTGGTTGCCGCAGTTCTGGCCCCAGGCGCTGGTCAGCCAGTCGGCCGCGACGCCGACCGGATGCGACGCCCCGATGACCCAGCCGAAGAAGCGCGGGCCGGTCGTGGCGTGCAGGCCCGGCTCGGCCTTGCGCGCGAGTTCGTCGATCACCTGCTCCGCTTCGGCGCCCTGCTCGGGCGTCGGCCCCTCGAAGATCGCGGTCATCTCGCGGTAGTTCGCCAGGGGGCGCTGCGGGCTCCCGCCGATCGCTCGACGGAAGGAAGTGGCCCGACCGGCCACATCCTGAAACAGAGCGGCGGGATCAAACTCGATCTCGGACATCGGCCCCTCGCAAGTTCCAGACAGGCTGACGTTACGATATCGCGAGCGGATCGGCGAGCCGCTGATCATCCGCCACGACGCTTGCCGGAACCCGTCCTTGGCGAGGTTTCCGGGCGCGCCGGCCCGAGCCGGTAAAAAAGGCGTCCGCAAGTCGAGGCCGGCGTCTTTACGAATGCGCGCGTCCGGCCCATTCAGGCGCGCTGGCGTTCGGCCATGCCGCTTCACCCCCCCGGGCGAACCCGCAACAGGAGTCTTTCATGAGCGTCGCCAACGGTCGCGCCCTGCTGGCCATTCCCGGCCCGACCAATATTCCCGATCGCGTACTCCAGGCGATGATGCGGCCGGCCGAGGAACTCAACGATCCCGGCATGATCGCGCTGACCGACGGGCTCCTGGGCGATCTCAAGCGCGTCTTCCGGACGAAGGGCCAGACCTTCATCTACGCTGCCAACGGCCATGGCGGCTGGGAGGCGGCACTGACCAACGTGCTCTCGCGCGGCGACAAGGTCCTCGTGCTGGCCAGCGGCCGCTTCGCCATCGGCTGGGGCGAGATGGCCCGCTTCATGGGCGTCGATGTCGAGGTCATGACGGGTTCCTGGCGCGCTTCGGTCGATCCCGCCGCCGTCGCGGAGCGCCTGCGCCGCGACACCGGTCACGCCATCAAGGCCGTGCTGGTCGTGCAGATCGACACGGCGTCGGGCGTCGCCAACGACATCCCCGCCATCCGCAAGGCGATCGACGCCGCCGGGCATCCAGCCCTGTTCATGGTCGATGGCGTAGCATCCGTCGCCTGCATGCCCTTCGAGATGGATGACTGGGGCATCGACGTCGCCATGTCCGCGGCGCAGAAGGGGCTGATGACTCCGCCGGGCCTCGCTTTCGTGGCGGCCAACGACAAGGCGATGCGGGTTCACCAGAGCGCCGATCTAAAGACGCTCTACTGGGATTGGACGAGCCGGCTCGGCGAGATGCACTATCTCAAGCATTGCGGCACGCCGCCCGAGCACCTGCTGTTTGCCCTGCGCGCGGCGCTCGACATGATCTTCGAGGAAGGGCTGGAGGCGATCTGGCATCGCCACGCCTTGCTGGCGGGCGCGACCCACGCCGCCGTTTCGCGCTGGGCCGAGGGCGGCGCGCTGTCCTTCAACGTCGTCGAGCCGGCTCAGCGCGCAGTCTCGGTCACGCCGGTCCTCACCCATGGTGTCGAGGCGAGCGCGATCACGGATTATGTCCAAGCGGTCTGCGGCGTCACGCTCGGCGCCGCGATCGGCGACCTGACCGGAAAGGGCTTCCGCATCGCCCATATGGGTCACGTCAACGCGCCGATGGTGCTCGGCACGCTGGGCGCGCTCGAGATGGCCCTGCAGGCGCTCGACGTGTCCCATGGCGCAGGCGGAGTTGCAGCCGCGATCGCGCATCTGGGGCAGAACGCGTCGCCGGTCAGAGCCGTGTAGGTCAGCCCCGCGGCAGCGCTTCCAGGAAGCGCGCCGGCTCGCCTCGGGACGGCGTCGCCAGCTCGCCCTCCCACATCACTTTGGCGCCGCGCACATAGGTCCCGATCGGCCATCCCGTGACGCTGACCCCGTCATAGGGTGTCCAGCCGCATTTCGACGCACCCCAGGCGTTGGTGATCGTCTCGCGGCGCTTCAGGTCGACGATGGTCAGGTCGGCATCGTAGCCGGCCGCGATCCGGCCCTTGCCCTCAAGCCCGAAGATGCGCTGCGGGCCATGGCTGGAGAGATCGACGAAACGCTCCAGCGTCAGCCTGCCCGCATTCACATGGTCGAGCATGATCGGCACCAGCGTCTGCACGCCGGGCATACCGGAATGGCTTGCCGGATAGGCGTGGTGCTTCTCCTCATGCGTATGGGGCGCATGGTCCGAGCCGAGCACATCGACGATGCCCTGCTCGACCCCCCACCAGATGCGCTGGCGATGACCGTCGTCGCGGATCGGCGGGTTCATCTGGGCATAGGTTCCGAGCCGCTCATAGCAGTCGGGCGCGACCAGCGTCAGGTGGTTGGGCAGCACCTCGACGGTCGCGACATCCTTGTGATCCCTGAGGAACTCCATCTCGTCCCCGGTCGAGATGTGCAGGATATGCACCCGCGCGCCCGTCTCCCGCGCGATCCTGACCAGCCGCTTGGTGCAGGTCAGCGCTACCTCGGGCGAGCGCCAGACCGGATGGCTCGACGGATCGCCTTCGACCCGCAGGCCCATGCGCTCGCGCAGCATGCCCTCGTCCTCGGAGTGGAAGGCGGCGCGCCGGCGCGTCCGCTTCAGGATCTCCGCCACCCCGGCATCGTCCTCCACCAGCAGGTCGCCGGTAGACGAGCCCATGAACACCTTGATGCCGGCCGCGCCCGGCAACCGCTCCAGCTCCGGCACATCACGGACGTTCTCATGCGTGCCGCCGACCCAGAAGGCGAAATCGCAATGCATCCGGTGCCGCCCGCGCCGGATCTTGTCGGCGAGCGCGTCGGGCGTCGTCGTCTGCGGGATGGTGTTGGGCATCTCGAAGACGGTGGTGACGCCGCCCATCACGGCCGCGCGCGAACCGCTCTCCAGATCCTCCTTATGGTCGAGCCCCGGCTCGCGGAAATGCACCTGGCTGTCGATCACGCCGGGCAGGATATGCAGGCCGGTGCAATCGACCGTCTCGCCCGCCGATGCACGCGACAGATCGCCGAGCACAACGATCTTGCCCTTGCTGATGCCGAGGTCGCGCTGAACGCGCCCGTCATGGTTCACCACCGTGCCGCCCTTGAGGATCACGTCATAGGTCTGCGGCATGGCGGGTCTCCTGAAGCTGGCGATTTCGCTCCTGAACCACGTCGTCATCCCGGACAAGCGGCGAAGCCGCGCTGATCCGGGATCCATCGTAAGGCACTGTCGCGCTGTATGATGGATCCCGGATCTCCGCTTCGCTGCGTCCGGGATGACGGCGTGGTTCACGAGGCAGATGAGAAGGGAGTTAGCGGAAAGATCGCGCGCAGGCGAGTTGAGAAGACGGCTCGAGCCGCCTACCTATCGGGTCGGCCTCAGAATCCGGTGTGGAGCCAGAACCCAATGCCCCCAGTCCAACTGGTCGATCGCGGGGTCGTCCGCGTCAGCGGCGCCGACGCACGCGAGTTCCTGCAAGGCGTCATCACCTGCGACATCGATACGATCACGCCCGAACGCGCCGGCTATGGCGCGCTCCTGACACCACAGGGCAAGATCATCTGCGATTTCCTGATCGTCGCGGTCGCCGAAGACGAGGGCGGCGGCTTCCTGCTCGATACTCCATTGCTGCTGGTTCCCGACCTGATGAAGCGCCTGAAGCTCTACAAGCTGCGTGCAAAGGTGGCGCTCGACGATCTCAGCGAAGCGAGCGCCGTCATCGCCGCCGATGATGGCGGCTTGCTGCCGTCCGAGAGCGGGCTCGTCTACACCGATCCGCGCCTGCCGGCGCTGGGCCAGCGCGCCATCACCGACCGCGCCGGCATTGCGGCCATCGCCGGCGATGACGCCTCCAGCTATCACGCCCGCCGCATTGCCCTCGGCGTACCCGATGGCGGCAAGGACTTCGTCTATGGCGACGCCTTTCCACACGAGGCGCTGCTCGACCAGCTCAACGGCGTCTCGTTCAAGAAGGGCTGCTATGTCGGCCAGGAGGTCGTCTCGCGCATGCAGCATCGCGGCACCGCCCGCACCCGCATCGTCCCGGTGATCTTTTCGGACGGCGTCGTCCCCGAGGACGGCGTCGAGGCGACGGCGGGCACGAAAACGCTCGGCCGCATCGGCTCCTGCGCCGATGGACGCGGGCTGGCCATGCTGCGGCTGGACCGCGTCGCGGACGCGCTGGCGGAAGGGCTGCCGTTGCTGGGTGGCGGCGTCGCCTTCGCGCTGGAAAAACCGGCCTTCGCCCGCTTCCTCTTCCCCGGCGAAGCAGGGTTCGGGGCCGCCGCATGACCGGCCGCGCCGCCATCGAAGGCCCCGACGGGAAGTTCCGCTGCGTCTGGCCGGGCACGGACCCGCTCTATCTCGCCTATCACGACACCGAATGGGGCGTGCCCGAATATGATTCGCGCGCGCTCTTCGAGAAGCTGATCCTCGACGGCTTCCAGGCCGGCCTGTCCTGGATCACCATCCTGAGAAAGCGGGACGCCTTCCGCGCCGGTTTCGCGCAGTTCGAGCCCGAGGCGATCGCCCGCTTCACCGAGGCCGATGTCCAGAGGCTGCTCGGCGACGCCGGCATCATCCGCCATCGCGGCAAGATCGAGGGCGCGATCAGGAGCGCACGCGCCTATCTCGCCATCAGCGAGCGCGAGCCCTTCGCCGACTTCCTCTGGAAGCATCTCGACGGCCGGGTGATGCAGAACGCCTTTCGCACCCACGAGGAAGTACCGACGAAGACGAAGATTTCCGAGGCCATGGGCAAGGAGCTAAAAGCCGCCGGCTTCACCTTCTGCGGCCCGACCATCGTCTACGCCTTCATGGAAGCCTGCGGCCTGGTCAACGACCACCTCACCGGCTGCTTCCGCTGGCAGGAATGCGCCCAGTTCGCACGCGATACGCGGCCTGCTGCCTGACATGGCCCGCACCCCTGAACCGCCCCGCGCCTGGCAACGGATGCTCTCAGGGCGAAGACTCGATCTGCTCGACCCCTCTCCGCTCGACATCGAGATCGCCGACATCGCCCATGGTCTCGCCCGCGTCGCGCGCTGGAACGGCCAGACCCATGGCGCCCACTCGTTCTCGGTTTCCCAGCATTCGCTACTGGTCGAGGCGATCGCCGCCCATCTCAACCCGGACTGGAGCGACGCCTGGCGGCTGATGGCGCTGCTGCACGATGCCCCGGAATACGTCATCGGCGACATGATCTCGCCTTTCAAGGTGGTGATGGGCGACGCCTACAAGAGCGTCGAACTGCGCCTGCTGGCCGCGATACACCTCCGCTTCGGCCTGCCCGCGACGACGCCGGCCATCCTCAGGCGCAAGACAAAGGACGCCGACAAGATCGCCGCCTTCCTGGAGGCTACCGAACTCGCCGGCTTCGGCCGCGAGGAAGCCCTGCGCTATTTCGGCCGTCCCCAGCCCCTGCCCCGCGCGGTGACCGCCTGGCTCGAACCGCTCTCGACGGAAGCAGCGCAAGCCCGATTCATCGAGAGGTTCGCCGAACTCGGAGGGCGATAGACAGCCAGCCGCCGCCGGCTGACCGATTGTTTCCAATTTGGAACAGGTTCTCCCTCATTCCATGCGCTTCCGAAGCCAATCAGCTTGCGCCATAGTCTCGGGCAGCAAAGCAGCACGCCAATCACCGGGAGCACGCGCATGTCGGCCGTCGAGACCACCACCAGCCCCCTGCCCAAGGGCGTCGTCATCACCGGCGCGCTCGGCCCTCGCTTCGACGAGATCCTCACCCCTGACGCGCTGGCCTTCGTCGCCGACCTCCACCGCCGCTTCAACGAGACCCGCAAGCGCCTGCTGGCGCTCCGTATCGAGCGCCAGAAGCGCTTCGATGCCGGCGAGACCCCGGACTTCCTGGCCGAGACCCGCCACATCCGCGAAGGCGACTGGAAGGTCGCCCCGATCCCGGCCGACCTGCAGGACCGCCGCGTCGAGATCACCGGCCCCGTCGACCGCAAGATGATCGTCAACGCGCTGAACTGCGGCGCTAAAGTCTTCATGGCCGATTTCGAGGACGCCTCCTCGCCGGTCTGGGCCAACATGATCGAGGGCCAGCTCAACCTCAGGGACCGCTGGGCCAACGCCATCGACTTCACCGACAAGACCACCGGCAAGGCCTACAAGCTTAAGCCCCAGCCCGCCGTTCTGATCATCCGCCCGCGCGGCTGGCATCTGCCCGAGCGCCATATCGAGATCGACGGCGAGACGGCTTCAGGCTCCCTGGTCGATTTCGGCCTCTATGTCTTCCACAACGCCAAGGCCGCGTTGGCGGCAGGCTCGGGTCCCTATTTCTACCTGCCCAAGCTCGAAAGCCATCTCGAAGCCCGCCTCTGGAACGACGTCTTCGTCGCCGCCCAGAACGCGCTCGGCCTCAAGCTCGGCACGATCAAGGCGACAGTCTTGATCGAGACCCTGCCCGCCGCCTTCGAGATGGACGAGATCCTGTTCGAGCTGAAGGACCACATGGCCGGGTTGAATTGCGGCCGCTGGGACTACATCTTCTCCTTCATCAAGAAGCTCGCCCGCAACCCGGCCTATGTCCTGCCCGACCGCTCGCAGGTCGTCATGACCAAGGCTTTCCTGAACGCCTATTCGCTGCTGCTGATCAAGACCTGCCACCGCCGCGGCGCCTTCGCCATGGGCGGCATGGCAGCCCAGATCCCGGTCAAGAACAACCCGGAAGCCAATGCCGCCGCCTTCGCCAAGGTCAAGGCCGACAAGGAGCGCGAGGCCGGCAACGGCCATGACGGCACCTGGGTCGCCCATCCCGACCTCGTCCCCGTCGCCATGGAGGTCTTCGACCGGCTGATGCCGCAGCCAAACCAGCTCGACAAGCTGCGCGAGAACGTGAATGTCGGCACCAAGGACCTGCTGGAGGTCCACGAGGGCACGCGCTCGGAAGAGGGTTTTCGCGAGAACATCCGCGTCGGCGTGCAGTATCTCGAAGCCTGGCTGCGCGGCCGCGGCGCGGTGCCGATCTACAACATGATGGAAGACGCCGCGACCGCCGAGATCAGCCGCGCCCAGATCTGGCAGTTCGTCAGCTACGGCGTCGAGGTCGATGGCGGCACCAAGGTCACCCCCGACCTGTTCAAGCGCTGCCTCGCCGAGGAGATGGAGCGGGTGAAAGGCGAGGTCGGCGCAGAAGCCTACGCCAAGGGCCGCTTCCCGGAAGCGATCGAGCTGTTCTCGAAGCTGTCGCTGGCACCGGAGTTCGCGGAGTTCTTGACCGTGCCGGCTTATGGGAAGTTGTGAGGGGTTGAGGATTTGAGGGTGTGAGGGCGCTGCCAAAGAGGTGGCGCCCTTTTTTATAATGTTACCGGCGGCAAATTACTTTCATCGAGGCCAAGCTCTATCTGTTTTGGGCGAAGAACCTTCACTGGCTTGGCCTCGACATCCGACCGGGCTCGTCTCCGGCCTCACGCAGATGCCGGTTGGTCTCACTCGTGTTATTTCTGTTGTTAAACGAGACACTCATAGGTTGACCTGAATCCCGATTTGGGCTCCGGTGTTTTTATTATGGCGGTCAACGAGGCATTATCGTGGTCGATGTCATTAGTTTCCAGCAGGCCCTAGCCGATTCTATGCAGTTCACTAGGCGCCATCTACTTTTGGGAAACGGTTTTAGTATCGCTTGTTGTCCCGATATATTTCATTATGGATCTCTGTTCAAAGCTGCCAATCTCTCCAAACACCCGGAACTCGCTGAGGTTTTCAAGGTTCTCGGAACGCAAGATTTCGAACTTGCTATTAAAAATCTTGAATCCGGCGCTTTGCTGGCAGGCATATACACGCCAGGACACATCGACGCTCCATCAAGAATGCGATCGGATGCCCATGCTCTAAAAGAAATACTCTTAACAACGATCGCAGGCCACCACCCTAACATACCAGCCGAAATCCCAGATATTAAATTCTGGTCGTGTCGTCGGTTTCTTGACCTTTTCCTCGGGCGGCCAAACGAAGGTCAGATTTTCACCCTGAATTACGATCTCTTGTTGTATTGGACTTTGATGCACGAAGACGACCCATTCGGCACTCCCGTCAACATGTCGACAAACGACGGATTCGGGAACGACGAAGATGACCCAGAGGCTGATTATGTAGTGTGGCAGGGCGAGGTCAACGCGCACAGCGCAAGGATACATTTTTTGCATGGCGCCCTGCACTTGTTCGATGCCGGGAACGAACTTCAGAAATTTACTTGGATAAGAACAAATGATCGACTTATTGATCAAGCCCGAAAGGCGATGAACGCCAACAAATTTCCGCTTTTTGTTTCAGAAGGATCGAGCGCTCAGAAGAAAAATAAAATACGCCACAATGCATATTTGTACCAAGGATTTAAGCAATTCACAGCCAACGCACAACAGGGGCGGCACTGCTTCTTTATTCTAGGCCATTCACTCGCCGACAACGACGATCATATCTTACGAAGATTGGGGTCCGGGCGCTGCAAAAAGATATACATTAGCCTGTTTGGCGACGTTAAAACTGATTCAAATAAGGCTATCATCCAGAAGGCAAAGTCCTTGGCGGCTATGCGCCATGAGCGGTCTCCGCTGGATATCGCATTCTTTGATGCGTCCACAGCCAACCCTTGGCAGTATGCATAGAGCTCAAACCTGAGCAACTTGGGTTAGCAGCCAACATAGTCGTTCTAAGCAAAGGTGCGGGGAACCCCTCTCCTGTAAGGAGAGGGGCAGGGGAGAGGTGTCGGCCCCTGGACCAGTGGGGCACAAACCTCACCGCTACCAAACCGAGCTTCACGCAGAAAACGTCCGACACCTCACCCTGCCCTCTCCTTACAGCAGAGGGTTCTCCGTCGAGGTTCCAGCGGCTTTTCGGATGGCAGTAACGACGGCGTCGCGGTCATTCAAAACCAGCTCATTGCGGAAGCGGATCACCATGAAGCCATGGCGCTCGATCTCCTGGGCGCGCGCGGCATCATAATCACACTCGGCATCATGCTGCTTGCCGTCGAGTTCGACGACGAGCTTGCGCTGGAAGCAGAGGAAATCGACGGTGTAGCCGAGCAGCGGCACCTGTCGCTGGAACTTCAGCCCGTCGAGACGGTGGGCGCGCAGGAGGCTCCAGAGGATGTCCTCGGGCTTCGTCGATTGCCGGCGGAGTTTTCGGGCGAAATCCTGTCGCTCGGTCGCCATTGTGCCTCACTCGTCGAAGGGTCGACACCTCTCCCCTGCCCCTCTCCTTACAGGAGAGGGGTTCCTCGCGCTTCATCTTCGAGCGGGCGGATCAAATTAATCCCCGGCATCCACACTGCATCCATAATCCCACCACCTCATCCCCGAGGGGCAGCCATCCGGAGGTGTGCCGTTGGTGGGGGTGGGGGCGGCGCCTGCGGGTGGAGTCACGATCCATTTCCGGGAGGCTTCGGGGCACCGCCCTGGGGATACTACGATCCCTGTGCGAGGAGCTCGCTGGAAGGATGACGGGACGACGAATTGACGGCGAAGGTCGCGACAAGCCTCAGGCGAACTGGCACCCGAGCTTGAAGATCGAACTCCCGAAATCCGAATAAGCGCGGCCCGGAGACTGAAATCGCCGATGAGCGGAGCGCCACGGGGCGTGCGGAGGGTGGCTCAATCCCTCCGCGCCGCGACCTGGCTCAATGGTTGCGGACCTCTACCCCGCGCCTCGCGGCGCTCCGCTCGCCCCTCACCAACCGACGCGCCAAAGCGCGGGCGGGGCTTTGGCCTGCTCGCAAGGCGCCGGGCGCGGTGAGGCCAACCAAGGCGACGCTGCTTTGACATCCGCCCGGCGACCGCGCTCTATCCGGCTTCGACACGGAAACCGGATCATGCGGCCAGCCCTCGCTCTCCTCGTCATCGCCGCATGGCTCTGCGCCGCGCCGGCGCGCACCCAGACGCTGGTCCCCGAAGGCCGGCTGAGCGCGAACGGGGATTTCGCCGGCAAGAAGGGCAAGGCGGCGACCGATGTCAGCGGGCTTGCCTGTATGCCCGGCCCCAGCGGCGCGCGGCGCTGCCTGTTGATCAACGACGAGGGCAGCTTCGCCCAGTTCGCCCAGATCGCCGAAAACCGGATCACGCCGGGGGCGACGCTGCCGATCCTGGGCGAGGCTGCCTCGCCTGCGGCGCTCGGCCGCCCGCCGGGAGCGCTCTGCGGCGCGCCCGGCGCCTTCGCGGAACTGGACGGCGAGGCCGTCGCCTATGCCGATGGCGCCTTCTATGTCGCGGGCTCGCATGGCTGCTCGCGCCGCAAGGGCGAGTTCCGGCTCTCGTCGTTCCATCTCGCCCGCGTCCGGGTCGACGGCGCGGGCGCGCCGGCCACCGGCGTCGAATTGAGCTACCGGCTGGGCGACATGCTGCGCCGGGCCGGGCCGGCCGCGCCCTATTTCGGCAAGCGGCTGATGGAGGAGAACGGCCTCAACATCGAGGGCATCGCGGTGGTCGGCGACAGGCTCTGGGCCGGCCTGCGCGCGCCCTCGCTCGACGGCCGCGCCTTCCTCGTCGGCGCGAGCCTCAGCGCCTTGTTCGCGCCCGGCACCGAGCCGGCCACGGCCGCACCCGTCGTCGTCGCCTGTCCCGTCGGCCGCGGCCGCGGCATCCGCGATCTCGCAGCGCTCAGCGACGGCCGCCTGCTCATGCTCGTCGGCCCGGCGCAGGAGCAGGACCTGCCCTACGAACTCCTGCTGCTCGACCCCGCCCGGCCCGACGCCGCAACCTCGCTCGGCACCCTGCGCGGCGTCCGCGACGGCAAGGCGGAGACCGTGACGCTGCTGTCGGAAGCGCCGGGCCGGATCGAGATCCTGATCGGCTATGACGGCCGCAGGAACGGCGATTTCGAGCGCTACAGGTTGCGGACGCCATGACCGGCCTGTTCTTGGCGCGCCTGGCTGATACGGTTGCCCGCTACCGCGCCGAGGTCGCCGGCCCCCGCGAGCATCTCGCGCTGCTGCGCTGGCAGATCGCGCAGGGCCATGCGCTCGACCTGCGCACGACCTTTCCCGGCCACGTCACCACCAGCGCGATCGTGCTTTCGCCCGACCATGCCCAGGTGCTGCTGATCGACCATGTCACGATCGGCCGCTGGCTCCAGCCCGGCGGTCACTGGGAATCCGCCGATGCCTTCCACCTCTCGGCGGCGCGCGAGGCGGTCGAGGAGACCGGCGTGCAGGGCTTGGCCCTGCATCCCTGGCACGGAGGCAGCGACCTGCCCTTCGCCATCGAAAGTCACGACGTACCCGGCAAATCGGCTCGCGCCGAACCCGACCATGTCCACCATGATCTGCAGTATCTCTTCCTCGCCGACCCGGCCCTGCCGCTCGTCGCCCAGATCGAGGAGGTCCATGCCGCAGCTTGGAAGCCCGTGGCGCAGCTGGGCGAAATCGCCCCGCGCGTTTATGACAGGCTCGCCGCCGTTAGCCGCGCCTGAGCGCTCTGTTGCGGCAATGCAACATGAAACACTATTACATTATCGAGCGGCTACAGGCTCTCGCCGTGCCAGGCGAACCGGGGCATGATCTCCATCGCTCCTCCCGGAATCGACACCATGCTCAAATCCCTCGCCCCCGCCGTTCTCGCCGCCATCGCCGCATCGGGCGCGTTTGCCGCCGATCTGCCGTCGCGCAAAGGCGCTCCCATAGCGCCGCCGGTGATGTCGGCCTGCAGCGAAAGCGAGGGCATCCCGACCGACGCCTTCGGCTTCACCACCGGCTCGGACGTGGCGGAAAAAGGCTCGTTCGGACCGAGCCTGACCTATGGCGGCGGCTATGGCACGCGTGGCGGCAGGCTCGACAGCCACGGCGCGCAGCTTCAGGGCTCATACGGCCTGCTGCCCTGCCTCGAGGTAGGCCCCTATCTGCTGGGCAACACGACGCAGGCCTCCTTCGGCGGCGTCAGCGCCGATTCCACCAGCATCGGCGCCGGCATCGAGACCAAGTACAAGATCCTCGGCCGCGACCTGCACGGCATCGGCCTGACCGCCGTGATCGACCCGAGCTTCAACCGGATCGACCCCGAGGGAGCCGGCCGCTTCACGACCTACAACACGGGCTTGCGCCTTTTCGCCGACAAGACGCTGGTCCCCGGCAAGCTCTATGCCGCGCTGAACCTCTCGCACGACCTGACCTGGACAGGCCCCGATCCCTACCAGCGCTCCTCGACCTTCACCATTGGCGGCTCGCTGGCCTGGCAGGTCCTGGACGGCGTCTATCTCAGCGGCGAGGTCCGCCATCAACGCGCCTACGACACGCTCGGCTTCAGCAAGGAGGCCGGTTACGCCACCTTCGCCGGCCCCGGCGTCTTCTGGCAGGCGACCAAGCAGTTCGCGATCTCGGCCGCCTACAACATTCAGGTCGCCGGGAAGGCCAAGGGCGAGCCCGGCGATCTCGACCTGACCAATTTCAGCCAGCACCTCGTCAAGGTGAAGGCGGCGTATAGCTTCTGAGCCCCCTCCCGTCATTCTCGGGCGGCGCAAGGCGCCGACCCGTGAATCTCCAGCAGAACTCTGCTGCTGGCGCTTCGTCCTTCACAAGATGCCCGGGTCAAGCCCGAGCATGACGACGCTATGCGTTGACAAATCCAGCCCCGGCCAGCCCTAGATAGGCCACCGCAGCGCTTTGCTGGGTGCCGACCGATCTTGCAAGGACTGGACTGATGAAGACACGCGCCGCCGTCGCCTGGGAAGCGGGCAAGCCGCTCACCATCGAAACCGTCGAGATCGGCGGCCCCAAGCCCGGTGAGGTGCTGGTCGAGGTCATGGCGACGGGCATCTGCCACACCGACGCCTACACGCTGTCAGGACTGGATTCGGAAGGCAAGTTCCCGGCGATCCTGGGCCATGAGGGCGCCGGCATCGTGCGCGAGGTCGGCGCGGGCGTCACCACGCTCAAGGCCGGCGACCATGTCATTCCGCTCTACACGCCCGAATGCCGCCAGTGCAAAAGCTGCCTCTCGCGCCGCACCAATCTCTGCACCTCGATCCGCGCCACGCAAGGCAAGGGTGTGATGCCGGACGGTACCTCGCGCTTCTCCTGCGATGGCGGTGAGGTCTTCCACTACATGGGCTGCTCGACCTTCGCGAACTTCACCATCCTGCCCGAGATTGCGCTGGCCAAGGTCCGCGAGGACGCTCCCTTCGACAAGATCTGCTACATCGGCTGCGGTGTCACCACCGGCATCGGCGCGGTGATCTACACTGCGAAAGTCTGGCCCGGCGCCAATGTCGTGGTCTTCGGGCTGGGCGGCATCGGCCTCAACGTGCTGCAGGCAGCGCGCATGGTCGGCGCCGACAAGATCATCGGCGTTGATATCAATCCTGCCAGGCAGGAGATGGCGCGCAAGTTCGGCATGACCCACTTCGTCAATCCCAAGGAGGTCGGCAACGACAAGGTCGTGCAGGCGATCGTCGATCTCACCGGCGGCGGCGCGGATTTCTCCTTCGATGCCACCGGCAACACCGACGTCATGCGCCAGGCGCTCGAATGCTGCCATCGCGGCTGGGGCGAGTCGATCGTCATCGGCGTCGCCGAAGCCGGCAAGGAAATTGCTACCCGTCCCTTCCAGCTGGTCACGGGCCGGGTCTGGAAGGGCACGGCTTTTGGGGGCGCACGCGGGCGCACCGACGTGCCAAAGATCGTTGACTGGTACATGGAGGGCAAAATCAACATCGACGACCTGATCACCCACAAGCTGTCGCTCGACGAGATCAATCACGGTTTCGATCTGATGCATGAAGGCAAGTCGATCAGGAGCGTGGTGGTGTATTGAGCGCCGCGTTCGGGCCTCAGCGATGAGGCAACACCCGGTGTCATTCCGGGGCAGCGCGTAGCGCTGAACCCGGAACCCACGACTGGGTCGTACCTTTGACAACGCGATCGAGCACGCTCGCCCGGTCGTGGGTTCCGGGTTTGGCCTTCGGCCACCCCGGAATGACAGGCGTCGCGCAGCATCCAGAAGGAAACCGCATGGAACTCCTCTCCTCCTCGAAGGCCTTTGGCGGCTCGCAGCGGGTCTATCGCCATGACAGCGCGGCATGCGCCTGTCCGATGACCTTCGCGATCTTCCTGCCGCAGCAGATCGAGGACAGGCCGGTTCCGCTGCTCTGGTATCTCTCGGGACTGACCTGCTCGCATCAGAACGTCGTGGACAAGGGCGAGTACCGCGCCGCGGCCGCCGCAAACGGCATCGCGATCATCTGCCCCGACACATCGCCGCGCGGCGAAGGTGTTCCAGACGAGCCGGACAACTGGCAGTTCGGCTCGGGCGCCGGCTTCTATCTCGACGCTACGCAGGAGCCCTATGCGAAGAACTACCGCATGGAGAGCTACATTCGCGACGAGTTGCCCGATCTCGTTTCGCAGCATTTCTCGCTCGACATGGGCCGCCAGGGCATCTTCGGCCATTCCATGGGTGGCCATGGCGCCATCACGCTCGGCCTCAAGAACCCGCAGCGCTACAGCTCCGTCTCGGCCTTCGCGCCGATCAGCCAGCCCTCGACGGCGGGCTGGTCGCGCCCGGCGCTGGAGAAATATCTCGGCTCCGACGAAGCGGCCTGGCGGGCCTATGACTCGACCCTGCTGATCGCAGACGGGCATCGCCTGCCCGATCTCCTGGTCGACCAGGGCAGCGCCGACGGGTTTCTTCAGGAGGGCCTGCGCCCCTGGCTGCTCGAAGTCGCCTGCGCCGCCGCCGATATTCCGCTCGAGCTCCACATGCGCGACGGCTACGACCACTCCTATAATTTCGTCTCGACCTTCATGGCCCAGCACATCGCCTGGCACGCGCAAAGGCTCGTGACGGCCTGACGGGAGACGGCGTCGGAACGCTAGCCCCTGCGGCGGCGTTAGGTCTGCCGGACCCGAGGCGGGTCCGGGGGAAACACCGCCATGGCATCTCGCTCCGACCTCTTGACCGACCGTTCACTGTTCACCCGGCTGTCGCAGGCGACGGCGCGCTGGGCCGGCAAGCCCGTCACCTTCTGCGGCGCCTTCGCAATCATCGTGCTGTGGGGCCTATCGGGGCCGTTCTTCGCTTTCAACGACACCTGGCAGCTGGTGATCAACACCTCGACGACGATCGTGACCTTCCTGATGGTCTTCATCATCCAGAACAGCCAGAACCGCGACACCGCTGCGATGCAGATCAAGCTCGACGAGCTGATCGTCAGGCTCGAAGGCGCGCGCGAGGAACTGCTCGACCTCGAGGAACTTGACGAGGACAAGATCGAGGCGATCCGGCAAGAGTTCGAGGAGCGTGCCGACAAGGCGCGCCAAAGCACCGATGGCGGCGAGACCACGCCGTCTATGGACCCGGCAGGGCGCGGTTGACGCAGGCTTCAGACCACCGCCGTCATGCCGCCATCGACCATCAGCAGATGGCCGTTGACGTAATCCGAGGCCGCCGAGGACAGGAAGATCGCCGCGCCGACCAACTCCTTCGTCTCGCCCCAGCGGGCGGCGGGCGTGCGGCTGCAGACCCAGGCCGTGAAAGCCTCGTCGGCGATCAGCGCCTTGTTGATCTCGGTCGCGAAATAGCCCGGCCCGATCGCATTGGCCTGGATGTTGTGCTTGCCGAGTTCGGCCGCCAGCCCCCGCGTCATCATCTTCACCGCGCCCTTGGAGGCCGTATAGGGAATGATCGTGGCGCGGCCGAGCTCGCTCATCACCGAGCCGATGCTGACGACCTTGCCGCGCTTGCGCGGCACCATCCGCTTCGTCACCGCCTGCGTGACGTAGAACACCGAGTGCAGGTTCGTCGCCATCACCTCATGCCAGCCCTCGACCGGAAACTCGGTGAACGGCGCGCGCTTCTGCATACCGGCATTGTTGATCAGGATGTCGATCGGGCCCAGGTCGGCTTCGATCGTCGCGACCCCCGCTTCCACCGCCGCATGGTCGGTGACGTCGAAGGGCGCGATCGAAACCTTGCGGCCGGCGGCCGCGATCACCGTCTGCGCCGCCTCGAGCTTGGCCCGGTTGCGCCCGTTCAGGACGACATGTGCGCCGGCCTCCGACAGGCCCTCCGCGATGGCGAGGCCGATGCCCTGGCCGGAGCCCGTGACCAGCGCAATCTTGCCCTCGAGGCTGAACAGCGAAAGCGACATCGGCATCTCTCCATGACGGGCGGGTCGGACCTGCGCAGGTTTCGTTTGCGCGCAAAGCCCGGACTTCGGTAAGCAGTCTTCAATCGATTAGACAATCGCAGGGCGCGTGACCACCGCCAAGCCTTGCGCAGGGAGAACCGCCATGCGTGCCGTCGTCATCCATGCCGAGAAGGATCTGCGCGTCGAGGCGACGACCGCCCCGGATCTGGGTCCGCTCGATGTCCGCGTCAGGATCGAGGCCGGCGGCATCTGCGGCTCGGACCTGCACTACTACCTGCATGGCGGTTTCGGCACGATCCGCGTCAGGGAGCCGCTGATCCTCGGCCATGAGATCGCCGGGACGGTCGAGGCGGTCGGCGGCGAGGTTTCGCGCGTCAGGCCGGGCGACCGCGTCGCCGTCAATCCCAGCCGCGCCTGCGGCCATTGCCGCTATTGCCAGATGGGCCAGCAGCAGCATTGCACCGACATGCTGTTCTACGGCTCGGCGATGCGCTTTCCCCATGTCCAGGGCGGCTTCCGCGACATCCTCGTCGTCGAGGAGCGTCAGGCGGTGAAGGTAGCGCCAGGTGTCACGGCGGCGATGGCAGCCTTCGCCGAGCCGCTCTCGGTCTGCCTGCACGCCGCCAAGCGCGCCGGTCCGTTGCTCGGCAAGCGCGTGCTGGTGACAGGCTCGGGCCCGATCGGCATACTGGCCGTGGTCGCGGCCAAGGCGGCTGGCGCCTCGGAGATCGTCGCGACCGACGTCGTCGACGGCCCGCTGCCGACGGCTCTCGATATGGGCGCGACCGCCGCGATCAACACCATGGCCGAGCCCGACCGCCTGAAGGCGGAGTACGGCGCGGAAAAAGGCGCCTTCGACGTAATGTTCGAAGCCTCGGGCAACCAGCATGCGCTGACAGGAGCCTTCGATGTCGTGCGCTCGGGCGGAATCATCGTCCAGATCGGCGTCGGCGGCAATTTCACGCTGCCGATGAACGTGCTCGTCGCCAAGGAATTCGACCTGCGCGGCTCGTTTCGCTTCCACGAGGAATTCGACTGGGCGGTGGCGATGATCGGCTCGGGCGATATCGACCTGTCCCCGCTGCTGACCGCATCGATTCCCGTCGATCGCGCTGTCGAGGCCTTCGATCTCGCCGCCGACAAGTCGAAGGCGATGAAGGTGCAGCTGGCCTTCGGCTGAGTCAGCTGCTTTTCAGCAGTGGCTGCCGCCGCTCGTCCTGCGGGGCCGGATCATAGACTGTGAAGGTGTCGCGACCGCTCTGCTTGGCAACGTAAAGCGCCATGTCGGCGCGGCTTGCACCGCTGGTCAGGGATTCGTCAGCCGCGAGCAGACATGCGCCGACGCTGACCGTCATGGCGACGGCCTGACCATCGGCCAGCACGATCGGCGTGGCATTGACGGCGGCGACCATTTTGGCGGCGACCGTCGAAAGCGCCGCGAAACTCGTGTCGCTGAGCAGCACGATGAACTCGTCGCCGCCCCAGCGCGCGCAGATGTCGTAGTTGCGCAGGATCCGCGTTATGCGCTGCACGATCTCGACGATGACCGCATCGCCGGCCTGGTGACCATGGGCATCGTTGACCGGCTTGAACTCGTCCAGGTCGATCAGCAGCAGCCCGGTTTGGCGACCGTTGCGCCGGGCCCTGTTCTGCTCGCTCGCGAAGGCCTGCTCGAAGCCGCGGCGGTTGAAGATGCCGCTCAGCGGATCGAGATGAGCGAGACGCTCCAAATTCTCGGTGCGCTCGCGAACGGCCTCTTCCAGCCGGCTCGTGTTGTCGCCGACGGCCTGCGCCATCTCGCCCAGGGCAAGCGACAGCCGCCCGATCTCGTCATCCCCCCGGTCGAGCACGACATCGTCGAACCGGCCGGCCTTGACCCGCTGCACGGCCCCTTCGACCCGCGCCAGCCGGTCGAGCACGCTGCGCTTGAACAGCAGGGTCATCAGCGCCGCCGCCGCAAGCAGCATGGTGCCGAGCAGCAGGGCGATCGGCACGAACAGGCTGCGGTCGATGATCTTGTCGACATCCATCAGCGTGATGTTGAACCAGCCCAGCCGGTCGAGATACCCGACGCCGACCAGCACCTCGTGCCCGTCGATCTGCATGAAACGCGACTGGACCAGCGCTCCACCTTGCGCCACCTGCTCCATCATCGCCGCCAGCGCCTTGGCGTCGCTGTCGCGGTCGAGCAGGCGGAAGATCGTCTGCTTCGCCTTGATGTCTTTGGTCAGGCTGTGGAAATCGACGAGCTTGGGATCGCGATGCGCCTGTACCGCGCCGGTCCGGTCGACGAACATGCTCTGCACGCCGGTTTGCGGAATATCGACGACCTCGCGGATGAACTGGCTCAGATCGACGCCCGTGCCGATGACGCCCAGCACCTTGTCGGCCCTGCGGATGATGCAGTTGATCCAGACCTTGGTGACACCGAGATTGTCGTCATGGTCGACATTGAGATGGCAGCCGCTGCCGAGCGCCGCCGTCTTGAAATACCAGCCGTCGCGCGGCTTCTCGCGCGAGAGCGTATAGCGCTTGCGGTCGTGCTCGTAAGTATTGTCCTTATCGTTGAAATAGTAGTTTCCCGAGCCGTCGAGCACCACGAAATAGCTCTGGTCCTTGAAGGACAGGCGGTAATGCTCGAGTTCGGCCAGGCCGCGCCGCGCCTTGTCGGGGTCGTTCTCGTCCTGCGCCCATTCGAGGATGGCAGGCGCGCGCGCAACGGTCTCTGCCAGGGAGACCTCGCGCATCAGCGATTCCAGCCCGCGATAGCGGTCGAACAGGATCTGCTTTTCGGCAAACAGCGTGCCGAGCTTCACGACCGTGCCGTCGACGATCCAGACGAAGGCGGCTCCTGCGGGGAGCGCGACGGCGATCAGGATCGCCAGCGTCCAGCCGAGCACACGGGCCTTGAGGCCACGCGCCAGCCCTGCCCCTGCCGAGCCGGATGTCATCGTTTCGGTGTCTCCTGGAAGCTGTGCAGCCTCGCCCTGAATGTGTTGCCCGACATTCTAAGAATTCCCCAATGCGGCGTTCAAGCGAGCCGAGCCCAGCCCTAGAACAGCCCCTCGATCCGCCCTTGCGCATCGATATGGATCCGCTCCGCCGCGGGCACGCGCGGCAGGCCGGGCATCGTCATGATGTCCCCGCAGATCGCCACGACGAAGCCGGCACCGGCCGAGAGCCTGAGCTCCCGCACCGGCACGATATGGCCAGACGGGGCTCCCCGCAGCGTCGGATCGGCCGAGAAGGAGTACTGGGTCTTGGCGACGCAGACCGGCAGGTGGCCATGGCCGGCCGCCTCCAGTTCGGCGAAGCGGGCGCGCACCTTGGCGTCCGCCGACAGCCCCGCCGCGCCATAGATCTCCCGTGCCACCGTCTCCAGTTTCTCCCAGAGCGGCATCGCATCGGGATAGAGCGGCGCGAAATCGGCCTCGCCGCCCTCGGCCAGAGCCACGACCTTGCGGGCCAGATCCTCGGTGCCCGCGCCGCCCTCGGCCCAATGCCGGCAGATCACTGCCTCGACGCCAAGATGGTTGCGGCAGAAGCTTGCGATCAGCGCGTGCTCGGCCGCCGTGTCGCCGGAGAAGTTGTTGATCGCCACGATTGGCGGAACCCCGAATTTCCGGATGTTCTCGACATGGCGGGCAAGGTTCGCAAGGCCCGCCTCCAGCGCCGCGAGGTTCTCCTGGTCCAGCGCCTCCTTGGCGACGCCGCCATGCATCTTGAGCGCGCGCACGGTCGCGACGACGACCGCGGCCGCGGGCTTCAGACCCGCCTTGCGGCACTTGATGTCGAAGAACTTCTCCGCCCCGAGATCGGCTCCAAAGCCGGCTTCGGTGACGACATAGTCGGCGAGCTTGAGCGCGGCCCTGGTCGCGATCACCGAATTGCAGCCATGGGCGATGTTGGCGAACGGCCCGCCATGGACGAAGGCCGGCGTGCCCTCCAGCGTTTGCACCAGATTGGGCATGACGGCGTCCTTGAGCAGCACGCTCATCGCGCCGGTCGCCTTGAGATCGGCGGCGGTGACCGGCGTCTTGTCGCGTCGCCTGCCGACGACGATGCGGCCGAGCCGCGCTTCCAGATCGGCGAGATCCTTCGCCAGGCAAAAGATCGCCATCACCTCCGAGGCGACCGTGATGTCGAAGCCGTCCTCGCGCGGGAATCCGTTGCCGGCGCCGCCGAGCGAGGACACGGTCGAGCGCAGCGCCCGGTCGTTCATGTCCATGACGCGGCGCCAGGTGATCTGGCGCGTATCGAGCCCGAGCCCGTTGCCCCAGTAGACATGGTTGTCGATCAGCGCCGCGAGCAGGTTGTGCGCCGAGGTGATGGCGTGGAAATCTCCGGTGAAATGCAGATTGATCTGCTCCATCGGCACGATCTGTGCGTGGCCGCCGCCGGCAGCCCCGCCCTTCACGCCGAAGCAGGGACCCAGCGAAGGTTCGCGTAGCGCGATCATGCAGCGTTTGCCGATGCGCGAGAGCCCGTCGCCGAGACCGACAGTCGTCGTGGTCTTGCCCTCGCCGGCCGGCGTCGGGCTGATCGCGGTGACGAGGATCAGCTTGCCGTCGGGCCTGACCGCGAAATCCGGGATCGCAGTCGTATCGACCTTCGCGATGAACTTGCCGTAAGGGTTGAGAGCGTCCTGTGGGATTCCGGCGGCCTCGGCAATGGCCGCGATCGGCCGCAAGCTGACCGCGCGTGCAATCTCGATATCGGTCGGCATCCCATCCCCTCGGCGGCGCCCCGAAGCCTGGACAGGCGGGCACGGAATCGTTTCACCGAGACTGCCGCGAAAGCGGCGAAACCGCCACTGCTTTCCTGCTATGCGCGGGCACCTGCAGGCGGAGGTCCATATGTCATTTGATGCATCGGGAAGCGGACGTTTCTGCTAGTCGGCTCTGTTGGGAAACGTCCGGAGCGGGCGGCCTTGCTGCGCGGTCGGTGCGATGGCAATCATTGTGATGACGGGCTCATGGCCGGCGCAGGACGACGGCTGGGTTGGGGGATACGGATGGCGGGGCAGGATTGGCCGGTTGGCGGCGGCGAGGTCGGCGGCCTGCTGCGTCGCTGGACCGGCGCAGAGAGCGTGCTCGGGTCTCCCTCGGGCTGGCCGGATGCGTTGAAGGCGGCCGCGCAGATTGTCCTGCTGTCGCCGGCTCCGATGACCCTGGCCTGGGGCGAGACCGGCATCCAGATATACAATGACGCCTATGCCGTCATCGCCGGTTCCCGTCATCCGCTCATTCTCGGCCGCAGCATCTTCGACGCCTGGCCGGAACTGACCGATTTTCACGGCGAGGTGCTGGCGACGTTGCATCGCGGCGAGGCCCTGTCCTATCGCAACCTGCCGCTCGTGCTGCAACGCAATGGCGCGGCCGAGGATGTCTGGCTGACGATCGACTACAGCCCCGTCGTCGATGCGGCCGGCACGGTCGAGGGCATCCTCGCCATCGTTACCGAGACGACGGCGGCTGTATTGGCTCTGCGCGCGCGAGACGAGGCGGAGGCCGAATTGCGTCGGCGCGAGCAGGAACTGGGGCGCGTCCAGAAGATCGGCAAGGTCGGCGGACTTGAGGTCGATCTGCGCGACGGCTTCCGGAACAGGCGTTCGCCCGAATACCTGCTTATCCACGGTCTGCCACCCGAGGCGATGAACGAAAGCCACGAGGAATGGGTGCGCCGCATCCATCCGCAGGAAAGGGCGATGATCGAGAGCCATTTCCGCGAGGTCATCGCCGGCACGGCGCGCGACTACCAGGCCGAGTACCGCATCATTCGGCCCTCGGACAGCGCCGTCCGCTGGATCCAGGCGTTGGCTCAGATCGAACGCGACGAGACCGGCAAGGCACTGCGGCTCATCGGCGCCCATCTCGACATCACCGAGCGCAAGGAGGCCGAGGCGCAGCAGCGTCTCCTGATGCAGGAACTGTCGCATCGGGTGAAAAACTCGCTGGCGATGGTGCAGGCCATCGCCTCGCAGACCCTGCGCAGCGCGACCTCGCTCGAACAGGCGGGAGAGATCTTCAGCGGTCGCCTGGCCGCGCTGTCGCGGGCGCACGACCTGCTCGTCGGTGGCAACTGGGCCAATGCGGCGCTCGCCGACATCGTCGGCAGCGTGCTTGGCATTCAAGGCGAGCCCGACCGCTTCATCATCCGTGGACCCGATGTCGTTCTGGGGCCGAAGGCTGCCCTGGCGCTGAGCCTGATCCTGCACGAGCTCTTCACCAACGCGGTCAAATACGGCGCGCTGTCGAACCCATCGGGCCAGATCACGCTGACCTGGCGGATCGACGACATCGATGGCGAGCGCCAGTTCCGCCTGCGCTGGCAGGAACAGGGCGGCCCGCCGGTGACGACGCCGACGCGCCGGGGCTTCGGCTCGCGCCTGATCGAGCGCACGTTCCCCTCCGTGCTCGGCCGCAGCGAGACTGCCTACCCGTCCAGCGGCGTGATCTTCACGCTGGATGCCCCGCTCGAAGCCTTGCGCGACGGCGACGACGCGGACTGAGTCGGCCGACGATGACCCGAACGAAAAAGGCCCCCGCCTTGGCAGGGGCCTTCTGTCAGTCCTGGAAGGATCGACGGCTCAATAGGTGCTGAAGCGGTAGTTCAGGCCGGCGCGGACGATGTGTCCCGAGGTCTCGTTGCGCGCGACATAGGAACCGCCGGCCGGGCCGACCGGGGTCAGGTTGACGCCGGTGTTCTTCTTGCCGAGGTCGTAATAGAGGTATTCGGCCTTGGCGGAGAGATTGCTGCTGAAGGCATATTCGACACCGCCGCCGACGGCATAGCCGATCTGCGTGTCGCTGCGCGAACCCAGATAGTCGACCTGGCCGGGAAGGGCCGCGTTGAAGAAGGTCGCGTTGTTCTTGACTTCGCCATAGGCGAGACCACCGGTCGCGTAGACCAGGAAGCGGTCGACCGCGTAGCCGGCGCGCAGACGCACCGTGCCCAGATACTCCATCTCGTTGCGGAACACCGAGGTGGCGCCGCTGGTGCCGAGGAAGGAGCGGGTTTCCTTCAGGTCGGTGTACTGGAAATCGGCCTCGGCGCCGAGGACGAAGCTGCCGATCTGATAGTTGTAGCCGATCTGACCACCGCCGATGAAGCCGGTCTTGTCGGTCGAAAGCGAAGCCGGACGACGCAGCGCGGCGACGTTGCCGATGGTGTTGGCAGCGGTGCCCGACAGAGTGGTGTCGATCGTCGAGAAAGCGGCGCCGGCGTTTACGCCGACGTAAAAGCCGGTCCAGGTGAAGATCGGGGCGACCGGCGCATAGACCGGGCCCTTGCGCGACGGCAGGTCGGCCGCGAAGGCGGTGCCACCCAGAGCCACCAGCGCGATGGCGGACAGAATACCCTTGGTCATCGAAATCGACTCCGTATCACTTGTATGTCGCCTGTCGGGGCGGATTGGTCGCGTTCGTCTTCAGTGAATGATCCATAGGCTTTACGCTATGACATCCCCGCAACACTTGCCTGCAATTGATCCAACCGGCGTTACGTATAATCAACTTTATGTGATCGACATTGGGCGTTGAGGTTTCGGCACACGGTTAAGCTGCGTTAATCGTTACGACGTACCGGATCCTCTATCAGGTTCGTGCGAACACCCGGACGGCGGCTCTGCTGGTTAAATTTATCTTAAGACGACCGCCGCCTTGACGTCGTTCCGATAGTAGAGCCTCCGGCGCGCGGAAACTTTGCTGCTCACGCTTGTCGGCTGACGAGATGAGCATTCTGCGGAAACAGGATTCTCCGCGCCTCTTCGTCGAATTCGGTCTTGAAGGTGAATCTGTCCTTCAGCGCGGCCGCACGCTGCGCGGCGGGCCGCGCCGAGATCTCGTCGAGATGCCGTTTGACGTTCGGAAACATCGTGGCCCAATCGTCACCGATCGCGAAGGCGAGTCTCGTCGCCCAGCCCCAGACGGACATGTCGATCAGCGTATAGGTCTCGCCGAGCATATAGCGATGCTTGCCCAGCCGCGCGTCGATGATGCCCCAGTGCCGCTCGGCCTCGCGCGCATAGCGGTTGATCGCGTAGGGGACCTTCTCCGGCGCGAACCGCGAGAAATGCACTGCCTGCCCGCAATAGGGCCCGATGCCGGTGGCCACGAACATCAGCCAGGACAGCATCTCGGCCCGCGCCTTCGGCGTGTTTTCCGGCAGGAACTGGCCGGTCGTCTCGGCGAGATGGAGCAGGATCGCGTTGCTGTCGAAGATGGTGACGTCGCCGTCGGTCAGCGCCGGCGTCTTGGCATTGGGATTGATCGCCAGGAATTCCGGCTTGAACTGATCGCCCTTGCGGGTATCGACGGGCACGAATTCATAAGGGACGCCAGCCTCTTCGAGGAAGAGCGCGATCTTCGCGGGGTTCGGCGAGGGGTGATAGTAGAACTTGATCACGGTTGTCGTCTCCGGTGGCCGGCAGCACCTTGGACCCTGCCATGACAGACCATAGGCACCTCCGGCCACCACTGCCCATCAAGAACGTGTTTTCCGCCATGATCCCGGTGCAAACCGGAGCCAATTCGCCCACACCCTCCCGCCGTGATATCGGGCAGAGCGCACAGCCGTTTCGCCCGCGAAGGAACTCCGATGCCGATCCGCCCCGTGATGCTGATGATCCTCGATGGCTGGGGCTGGCGCGAGGAGAGCGAGAACAACGCCGTGCGCCTCGCCCATACCCCGAATTTCGACCGGTTCTGGGCCTCCTCGCCGCGCGCCTTCCTGAAGACCTCGGGGCTCGACGTCGGCCTTCCCCCGGGCCAGATGGGCAATTCCGAGGTCGGGCACCTCAATCTCGGCGCCGGCCGCGTGGTGATGCAGGACCTACCGCGCATCAACCAGGCGATCGCGGACGGCTCGATCGCGCAATCCCTCGAGGCCAGCGGCCTGATCGCGGCGCTGAAGGCGAGCGGCGGCGCCTGCCATCTGCTCGGCCTCGTCTCCCCGGGCGGCGTCCACGCCCATCAGGACCATGCAGTGGCCCTGGCGAAGATCCTTGTCGCTCATGGCATTCCGGTGCGCGTCCACGTCTTCACAGATGGCCGCGATACCCCGCCGCAATCGGCGGCGGGCTTCGTCCGCGACTTCTCGGCTGCCCTGCCGCCGCAGGCGGTGATCGCAAGCCTTTCTGGCCGCTATTACGCGCTTGACCGCGACAACCGCTGGGAGCGCGTCGAGCAGGCCTGGCGCGCCATTGTGCTCGGCGAGGGCAAGCCTTTCGCCGATGCGCAGGCCGCCATCGCCAGCGCCTATGCCGCCGGGGTCAATGACGAGTTCATCGTCCCTACGGTGATCGGCGGCTATGCCGGGATGTGCGACGGCGACGGCCTGCTGAGCTTCAACTTCCGCTCGGACCGCATCCGCGAGATCGCCGGTGCAATTCTTCAGCCCGACTTCGCGGGCTTTGTCCGCCCGCGCAGCCCCGCTCTCGCCTGCGCCGTCAGCATGACCTCCTACAGCGCCGAACTGGACCCGCTGATGCCGGCGCTGTTCGCACCCCAGACACTGGCAGGCGGGCTTGGCGAGACCGTCTCGAAAGCCGGGCTCAGCCAGATCCGCCTTGCCGAGACGGAGAAATATCCGCACGTCACCTATTTCTTCAATGGCGGCGAGGAGACGCCCTATCCAGGAGAGGAACGCGTCATGGCCGCCTCTCCCAAGGTCGCGACCTACGACCTGCAACCTGAAATGTCGGCGCCCAACCTCACCGACAAGGCGGTCGAGGCGATCGACTCCGGCCGCTACGACCTCGTCATCCTCAACTTCGCCAATCCCGACATGGTCGGCCATACCGGTGTTCTGGAAGCTGCGATCAAGGCGGTCGAGACGGTCGATGCAGGCCTTGGCCGCATCGCTCAGGCGATCGGCCGTGCCGGCGGCGCGCTGCTCGTCACCGCCGACCACGGCAATGCCGAACTGATGGTCGATCCCGTCACGGGCGAGCCGCACACCGCCCACACCACGAACCCCGTCCCGGTCATGCTCATCGGCGGCAGCGCGTCTGGCCTCGCGGACGGCCGTCTCGGCGACGTTGCCCCGACGCTGCTGGCGCTGATGGGGCTTGAACAGCCGCCGCAGATGACAGGCACATCGCTGCTGCGCTGAGGTTCCCAGCTATTGCAAAGCAAAACGGCGCGGAGCTTTCGCCCCGCGCCGTTCTTGTTTGCAGGCGGTATCGCTCAAAACTTGCGCACGACCGGCGGCGCATACGCCATCGGAGGCTCCTTCGGGCCGCAGCAATCGGGCTCGCCGAAGTTCCAGCGCATGCCGATGCGGAAGTCGTGGCTGTCGATATCCTTGACCTTGAGCGGACGCGACACCTCGCCGTTGAAGGCGTTGTAGATGCTCCCCGATTTTGCATCGCCAAGATTGAGGTAGCGATAGCCCAGCTCTAGCGTCAGATTCTTGTTCACCTCATAACCAACGCCAGCCATCAGCGCCCAGGCTAGGCCCGATTCCCTGCCGGTTTTCGCAACACCGAGCGTCGGAACATACAGATTGAGGAATCGCGTGTCGTTCTGCACGCCTTGATCCGTCAGGCCGGAGACGGAGTTGCTGGCATAACCGATACCGGCGCCGAGATAGGGCGTCAGGCAGTTCCATGTTCCCAGGTCGACATAGGCGTTGAACAAGGTGACGATCGAGCTCAGATTGCCCTTGTAGGTATTGGTCTGCTCGCCATTGACGCCTGCATTGAAGAATTTGTCAGTGACGCCGATGGAGCCGGCGCCGCGATACTCGCCGGTGATGTCGGCGCGAAACCAGTTGTTGAATCGATAGCCTATGCCGACGCCGCCGAAGAAGGCGGTGGCATTCTTGGTCGCCCCGAAGAATGTGCCTCCGACGGCGCTCACTTCCTCCTGCTCGTACTTCCCGATTTGCGTCGCACTCACGCCGACATCGCCGCGCAGATACCAGCCGCTGCCGATCGAGCCCTTCAGGCCCAGGGGTTCGGGCGGGGGCGGAGGCGGATAGCCGAGATCGGCGGCATTGGCGAGCGCAGACGCGCCGACGGCCATGGCGCCTGCGAGCGCGAGAGTTTTCAGGCTGCCCATGGCAGTGTCCTTCGAGTTTGCGCGACGCAAGAACGCAGCTCGCGCGAGTTACCGACAGGACAGAGCGTGACATGGATTTCTTAAACGACGCTTAACCCTAAGAATTAACCTCAAGAGAGTGTGAAGGGTCGGCATTATGGTAAATGAGTTCTTAAACATGATCGGGGGGTGTGGGCTTCGGACTGCGGAACTCGTCGAGTTCGTTTCACATTGGGAAGACCACGTCATTCCGGGCGCAGCGAAGCAGAGACCCGGAATCCATCGTAAGGCACGACAGCGCCCCAGGATGGATTCCGGATCGGCGCCGCTGCGCGGCTTGTCCGGAATGACGTTCGCGGAATGACGACCTGATATTTACGCTGCCGCTTTCGTCACAGCATCGACGACGTCGTCGACCGCGCGCATGACCAGATCGCGGTCGTCGCCCTCGGCCATGACCCGGATCACCGGCTCGGTGCCCGACGGGCGAATGACGAGGCGCCCGCCCTCGCCCAGCATCTGCTTGGCGGCCGCGATCGCGCTCACCACCGGCGCTTCGGTCAGCGGCTTGCCCTGCTTGTAGCGCACGTTCTTCAGGATCTGCGGCAGCGGCTCGAAGCAATGGCAGACCTCGGAGACCGGCCGGTCCTGCCGCTTGACCACGGCCAGCAACTGCAGCGCAGCCACCAGCCCGTCGCCGGTCGTCGCATAGTCGGACAGGATGATATGGCCCGACTGCTCGCCACCGAGATTGAAGCCATGGGCGCGCATATGCTCCAGCACATAGCGGTCGCCCACCGCCGTGCGAGCCAGGCTCAGCCCGATCCCGGCAAGATAGCGCTCCAGCCCGAGATTAGACATCACGGTGGCGACGATGCCGGGCTGCGTCAGCCGGCCATCCTCATGCCAGCTGCGCGCGATCACGGCCATGAGCTGGTCGCCATCGACGGACTGGCCCTGCTCGTCGACGATCAGGACGCGGTCGGCGTCGCCGTCGAGCGCGATGCCGACATCGGCGCGCAGCTCCCGCACCTTCTGGCTCAGCGCCGCGGGCGCGGTCGAGCCGACATCCTTGTTGATGTTGAAGCCGTCGGGCTCGACGCCGATCGAGAAGACTTCGGCCCCGAGCTCCCAGAGCGCTTCGGGCGCGACCTTGTAGCCGGCGCCGTTGGCGCAGTCGAGCACGATGCGCAGCCCTTCCAGACTCATATTGCGCGGTAGGGTGCGCTTGGCGAACTCGATATAGCGCGACTGTGCGCTGTCGATGCGCTTCGCCCGGCCAAGCGTCGGCGAATCCGACAGCCGCACCGACAGATCGGAATCGATCAGCGCGGAGATTTCGGACTCGACCTCGTCGCTGAGCTTGTAGCCGTCCGGCCCGAACAGCTTGATGCCGTTATCCTCATAAGGATTGTGGGACGCCGAGATCATCACGCCGAGATCGGCGCGCATCGAGCGCGTCAGCATCGCGACCGCCGGCGTCGGCATCGGTCCGAGCAGCATCACGTCCATGCCGACCGAGGTGAAGCCCGCGACCATGGCGTATTCGATCATGTAGCCAGAGAGCCGCGTATCCTTGCCGATCACCACGCGATGGCGATGTTCGCCGCGACGGAAGGCGAGCCCGGTCGCCTGTCCGACCTTGAGCGCGAGATCTGGCGTGATCACGCCATTGGCGCGGCCGCGGATTCCGTCGGTTCCGAAATATTTGCGTGTCATCGTCGGTTCGTCCAAGCGCCGGCATGGGCGCGATACAACCTGCTTTATATCCGCAATTCCTTGCCGGCTCGTCACGATTTGTGACCGAACATGTCCTGTCCCAACGCCAGCAGCATGATAGCCTTGTTCTCTGGGTCGGGCACGACATCCATGATTCGCAGGCTTGTCCTTCTTTCGATGATGGTTGCTGGCTTTGTCGGCACGCCTCTGCTCGACGCGGCCGCACAGACGGAGACGAAGCGACTGGCCCTTCCGAAGGGCAAGGCCGGCTGCTTCCGCCGCGTCTACGATGCCGCCCATCTCGCCCGAAACCCGGACCAGACCGTGATCCGCATCGAACTCTCCCGAGGCCCCACCGAACTGAAGCGCGAGGCGATCGACGGCCCCGAGGCTCCCCAGATCGGCCTGCGCCTGAGCACCCGCACCAGAACAGGTGCCGGCGCCGGCCCTGAAGCGCTCGATTGCCATTCGCGCGATGCCGACGAAGGTTCTAACGGCAAGACCATCCTGCAATGCGGCTCGACCTGCGGCCGCGGCTCGCTCGATGTCGTGATCGAAAGCGCCGACCGCGTGACGCTGCGCATCGGCGGCACGGTCAAGGGTCGTTTCATCACTGATGCCGTCGGGCTGGGGCGGCGCTGCGACAGCGACAGTGATGTCGTCTGGCTGGGCGATGCAGGCGGTGACCGCGTCTTCGTGCTCGAACGTGCCCCTGTCGAGGAGTGCCGATGATGCGGCAGCTTCCGAAAACAACGGCATACGCCGGCT
Source organism: Bosea sp. PAMC 26642 (assembly GCF_001562255.1). Lineage (NCBI taxonomy): Bacteria > Pseudomonadati > Pseudomonadota > Alphaproteobacteria > Hyphomicrobiales > Alloboseaceae > Allobosea > Allobosea sp. PAMC 26642. Next base: position 2,844,998 of record NZ_CP014301.1, read on the forward strand.
TGCTGGTGGCGGCCCTGGCCGCTCCGGCGCTGGCCCAGTCCGATTCAGGCCCCCTGGACAAGCTCTTCCCCCGCGACGAACCGATCTGCTACGCGCGCTTCTACGATCAGGCCCATTTGCGCGCGAACCCGCAGCAGAGCGTCACCTCGATCCGGCTGCTAAGAGACTATCCCATACTGCGCCTCGAAGACGACTGGACGAGGCGCTATGGAAGCAAGGACGGGCGCACGGCCTACAGCGCCATCATCGTCACCTACCGCGACACCAAGGCCACACGCTTCGCAGGCGGACCGAACTGCACCACGCGCGAGGGCGGCGAGATCTACTGCTCCGCCAGCAGTTGCGACGGCGGCGGCTTCGCCGTCACGCTGGAGGATGCGGACACCATCCTGATTGGCAAGAAGGGCGGCAGCCAGCGTTTTACGCTGTCGGGCGGCTGTGCCGGCGGCCCCAACCGCAGCCTCAACCGGCTCAAGGGCGACGACGTCTTCCGGCTCAAGCGTACCCCCGTCCGGGACTGCCGCTGAACAGCGGGTTCCAACAAAAAAGCGGCCCGCGAGGGCGCTTTTCGTGACGTCGTTTGGCAGGAGGCGTTTCAAGCCTGAGGCTGCGGCTCCAGGCCTGCATCCGGCTCGCCGCGCTTGCGGCCGCGGCCGGCGCTCGGCACGGCCGAGCCACGCGGAGCGTGCGGGGTTTCGTCGGTATCGCGCACCGGGCGCTTGCCGGCGATCAGGTCGCGGATTTCGTCGCCTGTCAGCGTCTCGAACTCCAGCAGCGCCTCCGCGACCGAAACGAACTGCTCGTGATGCTCGGTCAGGATCGCGGTGGCGTCGAGATAACCCTGGTGGACCAGCTTGCGCACCTCGGAATCGATCTTCTGCGCGGTCGCCTCGGACAAGCTCTGCGTCCGGCCCATCGACATGCCGAGGAAGACCTCCTCCTGGTTGTCGCCATAGGCGACCATGCCGAGTTCCTTCGAGTAGCCCATCTGGGTGACCATGGCCTTGGCCATCTTCGTCGCCTGCTGGATGTCGCCGGTCGCGCCCGAGGTGACGTTCTCCATGCCGAAGGTCATCTCCTCGGCGACGCGTCCGCCCATGGCGACCGCGAGCTGGGAGGTGAACTCCTTGTACTTCATCGAGTAGCGGTCGCCCTCCGGCAGGAACTTGACCATGCCCAGCGCACGACCGCGCGGAATGATCGTCGCCTTGTGGACGGGAATGCCGGCCGGGACGTAGAGGCCGACGATCGCATGGCCGGCCTCGTGATAGGCGGTCAGCTTTTTCTCTTCCTCGGACATCGCCATGGATTTGCGCTCGGCGCCCATCATGACCTTGTCCTTGGCATCCTCGAACTCGGCATGGGTCACCATGCGCTTGCCGCGACGGGCCGCGAGCAAAGCCGCCTCGTTGACGAGGTTCATCAGGTCGGCGCCCGAGAAGCCCGGCGTACCGCGCGCCAGGATCTTGAGATCGACGTCGGGAGCGATCGGCACCTTGCGAACGTGGACCTTGAGGATCTTCTCGCGGCCGGCGACATCGGGGTTCGGCACCACGATCTGCCGGTCGAAGCGGCCCGGACGCAGCAAGGCGGGATCGAGCACGTCGGGCCGGTTCGTCGCCGCGATGATGATCACGCCTTCGTTCGGCTCGAAGCCGTCCATCTCGACCAGAAGCTGGTTCAGCGTCTGCTCGCGCTCGTCATTGCCGCCGCCGAGACCGGCGCCGCGATGACGGCCGACGGCGTCGATTTCGTCGATGAAGATGATGCAGGGCGAGTTCTTCTTGGCCTGCTCGAACATGTCGCGCACGCGGCTGGCGCCGACGCCGACGAACATCTCGACGAAGTCCGAACCCGAGATCGTAAAAAACGGCACATTGGCTTCACCGGCGACGGCGCGCGCCGTAAGAGTCTTGCCGGTGCCCGGAGGGCCGACCAGCAGCACGCCGCGCGGGATGCGACCGCCCAGCCGCTGGAACTTCTGCGGATCGCGCAGGAACTCGACGATTTCCTGGAGGTCTTCCTTGGCCTCGTCGATGCCGGCGACATCCTCGAAGGTGACGCGGCCATGCGCCTCGGTGAGCAGCTTCGCCTTCGACTTGCCGAAGCCCATGGCCCGGCCGGCGCCGTTCTGCATCTGCCGGGACATGAATATCCACAGGCCGATGAAGATCACGAAGGGCAGCGAATTGACGAGCAGCGCCATGAACCACGGCGTGCCTTCCGAAGGGGCGCGGGCAGAGACCTGCACGCCCTTCTGGGCCAGCGTCTTCAGCAAGGCCGGATCGCCGTATGGCGCATAGGTCACGAAGCTGCGGCCATCCGAGAAGGTGCCGGAAATCTCCTGCCCCGCCACCACGACATTGGCGATCCGGCCCGCTTCCGACTCGTTGATGAGCTGGCTGTAGGGGATCTCGTTGGTGCTGGCGCGCTGGCTCGGGCTCTGGAACAGCGTCACAAGCGCCAGAACGAGCAGGAAGATCACCACCCAGAGGGCGAAATTGCGGAAGTTCGGATTCATCACCAGTCCGATCGGGCCACCGTCGAAGCGTCGGGGCCAAGGGTTTACCAGCCTAATCTAGGTGCGACAGCCCCCCTTGCCAAGGGAAACAGCCTTAACGCGCGAACTCATCACGACGCAGGGTGAACGCCGCGTCTGCGCAATGCCTCGCGGCGGAAGCGAAGCACGCCGTCGCGACGCAAGGACAAGACATATCCCGATAATGTCCGCGTCATGGCTAAGCCGGCCCGGAGCGCCGCAGCCAGCGCCAGACCGCAGGTTTCCAGCCGCTCCAGCCGCGCAAAGCCGGCAGCATCACCATCGAGCCGCGCCAGCGCCATGGCCAGCATCCGAAGCAGGATTTCGTCGGGCTCATTGCGGACAGGCGCAAGGTCCAGGCACAGTTCCTCACTCGGGGGTGCAGCAGGCAAAAGACTCGCCGCGAAAAGCCCTGTCGCTCGCGCCTCAACCGCCTGTTCGAGACGTGCCAGCCGCGAAGCGAAGGTCGCCAGCCGCCGGGCGCTCAGACCCTCGCTCGCAAGTAAGGGCATCAGCGCACGCCAGCGCACCCGCTCGAAACGGCGATCTTCATTGCTTGGATCTTCGGCGAAGGGCAGCCCGCGTTCGCGCAAGGTCGCCAGCAGCCGGGCTTTCGATACCCCAAGCAGCGGCCGGGCCAGCAGGATATCCGCCTTGCGGCTGCGCGCCCGCATTCCGAGAACGCCCGTCGGCCCCGATCCATGCGCCAGCCGCATCAAGATCGTCTCGGCCTGATCGTCGAGCGTATGAGCGGTGACGAGAACCGCGTCGCCCAGCTGCCGCGCCCGCGCCGTCAGCAGGCGGTAGCGTGCCTCGCGGGCACGAAGCTGCAGGCCCGACGAGGGCTTCGGTCCTTCCCATTTGAGAATGTCATGGGAAACCTCCAGCCCTTGGCAGAGCGTTTCGACTAGCCGCGCCTCGTCAGCCGCTTCAGACCGAAGGCCATGATCGACAGTGGCAGCATGAAGCTTGGGCCGACCGGACGCTCGCGCCCACTCCGCCAGCAAAACCAACAGAGTGACGGAATCCGGCCCTCCCGATACGGCGACGAGAAGGCCCGTCTCACATTCGAGCGGAGCAAATAGCGTCTCGGCCTCGCCAGCCGAAACCGGCGTCTCGTCGAAAGCGGCCGGCGCGACCCCGTTCAAGCGCAGCCAGAGCGGCGGCGCTCGCGCTCGACGCCCTGACGCACCGCGTTCGAGGCGGCGGGATAATCGACGCCGACCTTGGCATAGGTGGCGCAGGCCTGGTCGCGGGCGCCGAGCCCGTTCAGCGACATGCCGAGCTTCAGCAGGCTGTCGGGCGCCTTAGCCGTGCGCGGGCTCTCGCGCGAGATCTTCAGGAACTGTTCGGCCGCCTCGCGGAAGCGCTGGCGCTGGAAATAGGTCTCGCCCAGCCAGAACGTCGCGTCGACCGCCAGCCGGTCACGCGGATAGCTCTGCAGGAACTGCCGGAAGCCCATTTCCGCCTGCTCGTATTCCTTGCGCAGGATCGAGGCATAGGCCAGGTCGTAGGCCTCCTTCGCCGACGCTGGACCGCCTGCGGCTGCCGCAACGCTGGGTCCGCGCGGTGCGCCCGCCGGCAGCGCTCCCTGCGGCACATTGCGGCCGACGCCCTGGAGGTCGAGCGGGCCCTGCCCCTGGACGCTCCCCGGAGCGCTTTCGTCGATCAGGTCACCGAGCTGGCGCGGCGCGCCGGCGGCGCCTTGCTGATTCGCAGGATCGAAGGCATCGCCACGGCGCGGACGCGCAGGCTGCGCCCCGGCCGGAGGAGCCGCATTACCGGGAGCCGGCGCCGCCGACGGAGCGCGAGCACCGCCACCGCGCTCGTTCAGGCGGAACTCGACATCCTCCTGGAACTTGCGCAGCTGTTCGCTGAGGCGACGGTTCTCGAACTGCAGCTGCTCGATCTGGCCCGAAAGCTGGCGCAGCTGGTTTTCCATGCGCGACGTCCGCACCACGAGGTCGGCCGCATCCTGTGCCTGCGCTGCCGGTCCCGCGACGAGAACCAGCGCAAGGGCGCAGAGCGGCAGACGCATCAGGCGGCCGGCGCGCGACAGGAAGGATCGAACCATCATCGAAGAACCAGGTTGCAGAAAAGAAGAGTCGCAGAAGACACGGCCACCACGGCTAAAATATGAAAAGACCGGCGCTTTCTTTGCGGAAAGCGCCGGTCCCGGTCAATCTCTGAAAGCTATGGCAGGAAAAACTCAGACGCCGCCCGCGCCGTCGAGCACCGTCACCGAGCGGCGGTTCTGCGACCAGCAGGAGATGTCGTTGCAGACCGCGACCGGCCTCTCCTTGCCGTAGGAGACGATGCGCATCCGGTTGCCCGGAATGCCGCGCGAGGCGAGATAGTCGCGCACGGTCTGGGCGCGGCGCGCCGAGAGCGAGAAGTTGTATTCGCGCGTGCCGCGCTCGTCGGCATGGCCTTCGACCGTGAAAGTGTAGCGCGGATAGCGCTGCAGCCAGCCCGACTGCTTGTCGAGCGTTGCGGTCGCAGTCGATGTCAGGTCGGTGGAGTCGGTTTCGAAGAAGACGCGGTCGCCGACATTGACGACGAAGTCCTGCGCGCTGCCGGGCGTGGCGGCGCCGCCGGCCCCGAAGCCCGAACCGTCGGCGTTCTGATCCTTGGCGCAGGCGCCGAGCGCGAGCGTGGCTGCGATGGCGGCGGCGAAACGGACGGCGCGGCCGCTGGCGAAGAGGGTGGCGAGCATGGTTTGACTCCGGGACGATCGATCCTGCGAGACTGGCTCACGGATGAAAATGACACACCTCATCAATGATGCATCAACCTAAACGAGACCTTGCCAAATCAAGGCGAAGTGGCGGCATTGCGGCGTATGGTTAACCAAATATGGCGAAAGCTGGCTTTCAACAAAGCGTTGCAATTTGGCATCGCAGCGCATTACGGCGGTGCGAACGACATCGAAGGATGTGAGTCGGAACCACTACCTCGTCATTCCGGGGCAGGCCGTCAGCCCTGAGCCCGGAACCTATAGGCTCCGGTCGAAACGGATTGAGTGCGACGATGACATCGACCAATTGCGCAGGGTAGGCGTTTATGGGTTCCAGGCTCTTCGCTGCGCGAAGCCCCAGAATGACGGCGCCCTCACCGCGCCGCCGTCAGCAGCGGCGACCAGGTCGGGTCCGAGGCGAAGGCTGGCGTCGGAACCGGCACCTCAACGCGCCCGGTGATGTCGACCATGTAGAGCTTGCCACCCGACTGCCCGCCGGGATCGCGGAAGAACATCAGATACTGGCCGTTGGGCGCCCAGTTCGGCGCCTCGTTGTGGAAGCCCTCGGTCAGCAGGCGCTCGCCCGTCCCATCGGCCCGCATCACGCCGATGGCGAATCCGCCGCTGGTGCGCTTGGTGAAGGCGATCAGATCGCCGCGCGGCGACCATGACGGCTGCGAATAGGAGCCCTGGCCAAAGGAGAGCCGCTTGCCCTCCCCGCCGCCGGCACCCATCAGATAAAGCTGCTGCGAGCCGCCGCGATCGCTCTCGAACACCATCTGCGCGCCGTCGGGCGAATAGGAGGGCGAGGTGTCGATCGCGCCCGTCGAAGTCAGCCGGGTCGTCGTCCGCGAGCCGATATCGATGGCATAGAGATTGGCGTTGCCGCCCTGCTGCAGGCTGAGCGCGATCCGGGCGCCGTTGGGCGAGAAGCGGGGGCTCGAGGTCATGTCCGGGAAGTTGCCGACGATCTGGCGCTGGCCGGTCTCGATGTTGAGCACATGCACGCGCGGCTGCTCGCCCGAACGCTGCGACATGTAGGTGACCTCCTGCGAGACCGGGGAATAGCGCGGCGTCACCACCGAGACGGTGCCATCGGTCAGGTAGCGCACATTGGCGCCGTCCTGGTCCATGATGGCGAGACGCTTGCGGCGGTTCTCCTTGGTCCCGGATTCATCGACGAAGACGACTCGCGTGTCGAAGAAACCGCCGACGCCGGTGACCTTAGTGTAGATCGCGTCGGAGATGATGTGGCCGACGCGGCGCGTATTGTTCGGGTCGGTGAAATATTGCTGGCCGTCGGTCTGCGTGCCGGTGGTCACGTCCCAGAGCCGGAACTCGGCCTTGATCCGCCCGCTGCCGTCGCGCGAGACGCGGCCCGTCACCAGCGCCTGGACGCCGGCCGCCTTCCAGGCGTCGAACTGCGGCGCCGAATCGAACGGCGGATTCCGGTCGGGATGGCGCGCCTTGTCGATCGGCGTGAAATAGCCCGAGCGCTTCAGGTTGTTGGAAATCACGCCCGAGACCAGCACGCCGTTGTCGCCAGCGAAATCGGCCACCGCGATCGGCATCGGCTGGAAGGAGCCGCCGCGCAGGTCGATGACGAGTTCGGCGCGGGCGGCGGCCGGCACCATGAGCGCAGCGCCGGCGAGCACGAGAGCGCGGCGTCGCGACAGCCCGGTGGCGACGGGGCGAACGCCCTCAGCCGTGAGGGTCTCAGCGAGGATCTGGGTCACAATACGTCCCTTGCGTCGAAGTTGACGACGACGTCACGCCAGTCGTCATAATAGGAGGCGAATTGGGCCGGAATGCGCAGGGGCGCGCAACGGCGGGTCGCGGTCAGCGCCGAATCGGCGGCGACCCTGAACAGCGGGTCCGACGACGAGTTGACGACGCCCGGCGTTCCCACCAGCGACCCGTCGGTGTTCAGCTTCATCCGGACCTGCGGCACCACGGCGCCCTTCGCATTGGCGAGCGCGATCGGCACGTTCCAGCACTTCAGCAGCTGGTCCTGGATGATGCCGACGAGTTGCGCCCTCAGCGACGGGCTGAGCTTCTGCGAGGCGCCGCGCTCGGTGCCCAGCGAGGCCGTGCGGTTGACCTGCGGCGCAGCCGAGCCGGTCGACTGCGCCTGCTCCTTCGATTGAAGCAGCTTGGCGATGTCGTTCGGGTTGAAGTTCTTGGCGATCTCGGCCTCACGTTTCGCCTTGGCTTCGGCCTCCTGCTTGGCCTTGGCGGCCGCAGCGATCTTGGCCTTCGCCTCGGCTTCCGATTTCGCCTTCGCGGCAGCCGCTTCGGCTTTCTCCTTGGCCTCTTCGGCAGCCTCGGCCTTGGCCAGAGCTTCGGCCTTGGCTTTGGCCTGTGCCTCGGCGCGCGCCTGCGCATCAGCTTCGGACTTCGCCTTGGCGGCGGCCTTGGCCTGCTCTTCGGCCTGCTTGGCCTTGGAGGCGATCTCGGCCTCCTCGGCGAGCTTCGCCAGTTCCTCGCGGCGCTGTTCGGCCTGGGCCTGCGCTTCGCTCTTCTGCGGCGGCTGCTTCACCGGCTCGGGCGGCTTCGGTGTCGGCTCGGCCTTCGGCAGCAGCGCGGCCCGGGAAGGCGGCAGCGGCGCGGCGGCATTGTCGTCGGCCGTCTTCAGTTCGACGGGGCGGCTCGGCGGCGCCGGCGCATCGACCTTGGCCTCGCCTGCCTCCTTGCGCTCGACGATCTCCGACTTGCGCTCGGCCCGCTGGATCGGCTGCTCCTGGACCTTCTCGGCCTTGCGCTCGCCGCGCGTGACCTGGTTCAGCGCCGAGGGATCGACGACCTCGACCGAGATCGCTTCCTCGTTCTCCGGCAGGGGCGTCGGCGACGAAAACGCCAGCAGCCCCGCGACGAGGAACGTCACGTGGCCCAGCGCAGACATCACCATGCCCGGTTCGGAGGTCGTCAGTTTCACGCCCTGCACACTCTCGCTTGCAAAATCGTCAGCGCGCCGAAGGCTCTGTAACCAGCGCCACGCGCTTGAAGCCGGCCGACGTGATCGTCGACATCACCGATGCGACGCGTCCGTAATCGACCATCTTGTCGCCGCGCACATAGATGCGCTGGTCGAAGCCGTCCTTGGCCAGGCCCTGCAGCTTCATCACCAGATCCGGCTCCAGCGTCGGCTGGTCCTGCAGGAAGATCTGGCCCTTGCCGTCGATCGCGATCGTCACCGGCTTCTGATCGACATTGATCGGCTTGGCGCCGGTCTGCGGCAGGTCGATCGGCACGCCGGTCGCGATCAGCGGCGCCGCGACCATGAAGATGATGAGCAGCACCAGCATGACGTCGATGAACGGCGTCATGTTGATCTCTGCGATGGCGCCGTGGCGGCGCGGGCGCCGGCCCCGTCGTCCGCCGGACTTGGCTCCGGCTGCTGCTGACATGCCCATGCGATCAGCCCCTCAAGCCGCCAGCCGCTCGTCGATCTGCCGCGACAGGATCGCGGAGAACTCGTCGGCGAAGGCTTCCAGCCGGTTCGTGGCCTTGGCGACCTCGGACTGCAGCTTGTTGTAGGCCATCAGAGCCGGGATGGCGGCGAACAGGCCGATCGCGGTGGCAAACAGCGCCTCGGCGATACCGGGAGCGACCACGGCAAGCGACGAGTTCTTCGATACCGCGATCGCGGTGAACGAGTTCATGATGCCCCAGACCGTGCCGAACAGGCCGATGAAGGGCGCAGCCGACGCCACCGTCGAGAGCACGAGCAGCTTCGATTCGAGCCGCTCGGTCTCGCGCTGGATCGTCACGTCGAGCACCTTGTCGATGCGCTGCGACAGGCTGGCGACGGAGCGCCCGCCATTCTCGAAGGAGCGCTTCCATTCGCGCATCGCCGCCACGAAGACGGCGGACATGTCGCTGACAGGGCCGGTCGAGAGATCGCGATAAAGTTCTTCCAGCGAACGCCCCGACCAGAACACCTCCTCGAAGGCATCCATGCCCTTGCGCGTGCGGCGATAGAGCAATGTCTTGTCGATGATGATCGACCAGCACCAAACGGAGGCGCCGAGCAGGCCCATCATCACGAGCTTGACGACGATATGGGCGTGCCAGAACAGGGTCCAGAACGACATGTCGATCTGCGGGGCCGCTTGCGCGACATCGGCGGGATTCATCTCGTCGTCCTTCTGCCTCGGCAGGCGCTGCGCTTTTGCAACGGCGCAATCCTGCCGCACGCGTCACGGGACAACCCGCGCCGCCGCCCGATCCGCGATCCGGGGAAACTGCCAGTGCCCTCAATCGCCCCTGAATCCGGCGAAAGATGGGCGCAAACGGGGTTTCACGCGGAACGCGTGTTCGTAACGAGTTAAGCCTCCGGCAAGGTTAATGCCGGGTATACGCCGTCATTCCCGCTATGCGGTCGCTCGCCGCAGCCCGGACATGACGACGCCCGCCCCGGAGGATCCGGGGCGGGCGCGACGATTATGCTGGTCCTTAGTCGAGACGATCAGGCGGCGGTCTGGACCGTGCCCTCGCCGCTGCGCCGGTCGGCCATGAACTGGTCGAACTCGGCCTTGTCGCGGGCCATGCGCAGCTTGCCCAGGAAGTCCTGGAACTCGCGCTGCTCGTCCTCCAGACGGCGCAAAGTCTCCTGGCGGTACTCGTCGAAGGCGCGGTTGCCACTCGACGGGCCGCGATGCCAGCCGCCGCCACCGAAGCCGCCGCCGAGACCGCCTTCTTGGCCGCCCATGCGCTGGCGCAGGCGTTCCATCTTCTCCTGAAGACGGCTCATCTTGTATTCGTACCGGCCGGCGCCGGCATGACCGCAACCCATGCGTCCACTCCATATGATGAAGGCCAGGGTCGCCAGACCCAGGGGCCAGAACAGGAAGAAGCCGAGAACCGCGAAAGCGATCCAGGCCCCTTTCCCAAACTCGTCCAGTTTCGCGACGATCGGCATCGATCCCTCTCCCGAAAAGCGTGAATGTAAATCACATTTACATAAATGGATGTGGGGCGGCGCGTTGTCAAGATGCCGGATCGGGCCACGGCTCGGGCGGCACCACACCGTCATTCCGGGGCAGCGCGCAGCGAACCCATAAACGCAGGCCTGGCCAGACCGGGCATCGACGACGTGGCATCTATTCGGAACGCTCCGGAGCTTCTGGGTTCCGGGCTCGACCCTGCGGGTCGCCCCGGAATGACGGCGCGGACTCAGCCCCGTCTCTCGCCGCCGATCCCGAGCCCCTGCAGATAGATCAGCATCCCCGCCTCCAGCAGTTCCGCCGCCGACATCGGCAAAGGCCGCCTGCCGCCGTCGGCCCGGCCAAACAGCGCCGCCACGCCATGCGACATCGACCAGACATGCAGCGCCATCATCAGCGCCGGCGGGCGTTTGCCCACAGGCAGCAGCGCGATCAGCGCCTCCGACGCCGCCCGCAGATTCTGGAAGGCCCGGTCAGCAGCACTGCGAAGCTCCGGACTGGCGTCGAGCGGCACCCCGGCCTCGAACATCGCGGAATAATAGGCCGGCTCGTCATGGGCGAAGGCGAGATAGGCCCGGCCGAGCCGCTGGAACGCCGTTTCCGGATCAGGCCTGCCCTGATCCCACGCTTTGGCAAGCGCCGCCTCGAAAACCTCGAAACCACGTGCCGCGACATCGGCCAGCAGCGCATCCTTGTCGCGATAATGCCGGTAGGGTGCGGCGGGGCTAACGCCCGCGACGCGCGCGGCTTCCGCGAAGGTGAACCCGTTGGGGCCCTTCTCGCCGATCAGCCCGAGCGCGGCCCGGACCAGCTCTTCCTTGAGATTGCCATGGTGATAGCCGCGTGGCGGATCGGGGTTGTTGCGCTTCCAGCTCATGTATCGAGCGCTAACATCGTCCCGCACATTCGTCCATCGACGCCATGCTCGACGAGGGCCATCTGCGCTGACAATCTGGCACGAAGGCATGGGTCCGCCTCTTGGGGCGTTGGCATAGGGGGGCTTTCGCATGGCGCTGATGGCGCGGGCGCGCAGCTTTTTCAGGCGTTTCGTCTGGAACCGCGCCACCTTGACCGCGATCCTGCTCTCATCGCCGGCGATCCTGACCGCGATCGGCTCCTACGCCATGTCGCGATCGGTCGATGCCGAGATCGCCGAACTGAACCAGCAGCGCGACAAGATGACCGAAACCTCGAGGCAGCTCGACCTCTTCACCCGGGACGTCGAACGCTACCAGCTCGACCGCGCTTCGCTCCTGCTCGTCATGGCCGGGCAGGACAGCGATCAGCGGCTGCGCTACGCGCTCGACAAGCTGTTCCGCCTGAACGCGCAGGGCTCAATGCGCCGTGTCGCGGCGACGCTCTATCCCGATGGCTGGAAGGCGCGCATGAGCCCCTATGAAGAACTCGTCCAGCAGGAATACGGCCAACCCGAAATGGTTCAGCAGCTCCAGTCCTTCGAGAGCGGCATGATCGCCGACGCCGGCCGGCAGCTCACCACGCTTCAGGAGAGCCTCAACGGCGTCTCGGCCCGGATCGACGCCGCCACCGCCTTCAAGACGACGATCCTGAGCATCGCCAATTCGCTGATGTACATCCTCACCATCATGCTGTTCTTCCTGAAGACCAACATGAAATAGCCTATTCCGGCATCCCGAGCCGCCGCCGCAGCCCGTCGGGGATGCGCCGCGCCCGGCCGCCGCCGACGCAGGCGACCAGAACCTGCGCCGTCACCAGCACCTCCTCGCCGCGCAGCACCCGCTGGACCACGTCCATCGTGGCTCCCCGTGCCGCGATTGAGCGGGTCTCGACGGTCAAAAGGTCGTCCATCACGGCGGGCTTCAGGAAGTCGATGGTCATCTTGCGCACGGCAAAGCCCAGCGCCGTCTCGCCATCGAACAGCTCGCGCTGCGCCACCCCGAGCGAGCGGATCAGCTCGGTACGCCCGCGCTCCATGAAGCGCAGATAGGAGGCGTGATAGACGACGCCCGAGAAGTCCGTGTCCTCGTAATAGACGCGGACGGGGAGGAGGTGTGAGGCGGTCATTCAGTCCATCAGTCCGATATCTGCGCTCGCCGCGCCTTGCTTCCCAGTCGAATCACCGTAGCATCGTCATAGAAGGGGGATGCAGCTATGGCACAGATGTTCGAGAAGAAGCCGGATCAGGGCGATCCGATCCAGAGTGGCATCGCCGAATTGCTCTTCAAGAGTCGTCACGTTCTGATCACCGGCACGATCGACGACAAGCTGGCGCGGAACACGGTCGCGCATCTACTCGCCTTGGCCGAAGACGGCGACGCTCCGATCAACGTCTTCATCAGTTCGCCAGGCGGTCATGTCGAGTCAGGCGACATGGTCCATGATGTGATCAAGTTCATCAAGCCCGAGGTGCGCACCATCGGCAGCGGCTGGGTCGCCAGCGCCGGCGCGCTGATCTTCGTCGGCGCCGAGAGAAGCAACCGCTTTTGCCTGCCGAACACGCGCTTTCTGCTGCACCAGCCCAGCGGCGGCGTCGGCGGCATGGTCTCAGACATCGGCATCCAGGCCCGCCAGCTTGAATTGATGCGTCAACGCTTCGACGATCTCTTCGCGGATGCGACTGGGCAGACTCCCGAACGCATCAGGCACGACACGCAGCGCGACTTCTGGCTCAACACCCGCGAGGCGATCGATTACGGCCTGCTCGGCAAGGTGATCTCGCGGGCAGACGAGTTGTCGTAGATCGCGCGAACCAGCCTTTGGCGATCACTCCGCGGCAGTCAGCGTGCGTGTCGGCAGGGGTACCTCCCGGCCAAGCTCGGTGGCTGCCTCGATCCAGGACAGGATTGCGTCCTGCACATTGATGAGCGCCTCTTCGGGCGTGTCGCCATCGGACATGCAGCCAGGCAGATCGGGAACGGTGGCCAAATAGCCACTGCCGTTTGCTCTCGACAGGGGTTCAATCAGAACTCGATGCTCCAATCTCATGATACGTCTCCAAGAGGCAAAGCGCTGACTTCTTTCAGCGTATCGGAATCCAGCTTAACCGTCTGAACCGAACATGCGCTTACAAAATCGGGGAAAATAGATTTAAATCTCAATAGATTATCTATCGCCATTTTCTTATTTCAACAAGCGTATCTGTATCAGATTCGATATCGCCATCACGGTAAATTGCAATCCTGCAAGCCCTTTTCTTTTCAAGTCTTTCCCAATTTAGGGGCGCGCCAAATTTAAGTTCGATCTGGGATTTTTTTGCAAACAGGCAATCAAAAATGGCCTCGTTCTGCTCCTTGTTGTCACAATCAAGATAGACCTCAGCGCGCACTTTTCCACCTTGCGAGAAGCTAGTTCCGTACTTGAAAAGACGAGAATTCTGAGACGAGAAGCTATACCAATTTTGCGGCTGCGCAGCTCTTGCATTTGTGAACTTGTGCTTCTCCCTAAGTTCATCGATCAAATATTGAAAATACTGCTTATATTTCTCTCTCGTCTCGGAAATTGCCGGACTGATAGCTCCATCTCCAAGGCTCTGCCGAACCGGCTCCGAAACAAGATCAAGTAAAAATGCAGGCTTTGAATTTTCAATTCTAACAACAGAAGCCTCTAACGCATAGAATAATAAGCCGTCTTTAAAATTACTATTAAGAAAATCGATTGCAGATTTATGTTCTGGTCGCAATTTTTCGGCAATCCAAATTATGACTGATGCATTTAGCATAGATGCATATGTAATAATTTGGCCCAAATGTCGATGATCTGTACTCCCGAATTGATTTTCAATTATCACTCTTTTATTTGTAGCTATCTCATTGGCAACAATATCAGCTGAAAAATCGCCAGCAGAGACCTCTATACCATCAAGTTCTAGCTCCATTCCAATCTGGTTGCCTAGCTTATCGAGGTTTTGTGCCAGCCAAGGGGTAAAATCAGTAGCCTCTCCGCTCCATAGTGATTTGAGCGGAATTCTTTCAAGAACGCCAAGCTCTGGTCCGCTCATAACTGTTCTCCATCATCAGAAAATAGCCCGAACTGCGCCGCCTCCCGGCTCGGCTCGGGCATCCCGAGATGCCTGAACGCGTGCGGCGTCAGAAGCCGCCCGCGCGGGGTGCGCTGGATGAAACCCTGCTGCAGCAGGAAGGGCTCGATGATCTCCTCGATCGCGTCACGCGGTTCCGAGAGCGAGGCCGCGATGGTCTCGATCCCGACCGGCCCGCCGCCGAAATTGATCGCCACCGTGGTGAGGTAACGCCGGTCCATCTGGTCGAGCCCGATCGCATCGACGTCGAGCAGTCCGAGCGCCTTGTCGGCGACGGCGCGCGTGATCTGCGGGTCGCCGTCGACGATGGCGAAGTCGCGCACCCGCCGCAGCAGCCGTCCCGCGATGCGCGGTGTCCCCCGCGACCGCCGCGCAATCTCGTTGGCGCCGTCCTCGGTCATGCCGATGCCGAGCACGCGCGCCCCGCGCGCCACGATGCTCTGCAGCTCCTCGACCGTGTAGAACTGCAGCCGGATCGGGATGCCGAAGCGGTCGCGCAGCGGCGTCGTCAGCAGGCCCGCCCGCGTCGTGGCGCCCACCAGCGTGAACTTCGGCAGGTCGATCTTGACCGAGCGCGCCGCCGGCCCCTCGCCGATGATCAGGTCGAGTTGGTAGTCCTCCATCGCCGGATAGAGGATCTCCTCCACCGCAGGATTCAGCCGGTGGATCTCGTCGATGAAGAGCACGTCGCGCTCTTCCAGATTGGTCAGCTGCGCCGCGAGATCGCCGGCCTTGGCGATGACCGGCCCCGAGGTCGAGCGGAAATTGACGCCGAGTTCCCGCGCCACGATCTGCGCCAGTGTCGTCTTGCCCAGGCCCGGCGGCCCGACGAACAGGACATGGTCGAGCGCATCGCCCCGCGTCCGCGCCGCTTCGATGAAGACCTGGAGATTAGCCCGCGCCGCCGCCTGCCCGGTGAAATCGGCAAGCGAAAGCGGCCGCAGCGAGGTCTCGCTGTCGTCGTCGCGGCGTTCTGGCGTGACGAGGCGGCGCGGCTCGCTCAAAGCGCGATCTCCAGTTCGAGCGCGTCATGGATGGGGATATCCATGTAGCCCGTCCGGATGATGGCCGGAACCACCGACCGGAAATTGTCGATCGCTTCGATATGGAGCCGCGAGAAGCGGAATCCGCATTTCTGGTAGAAGGCGAGTCCGGGCATGTTGTCGTTGGTGAGCATCGCCTTCAATCGCGTCGCTCCGCGTTTCCGCGCCGCGTCCTGCACAGCCTTCAGCAAGGTGACGGCCACACCTTGTCCCGGCACGAGCGAATGCAGGGCGCAAAGCAGTGCGACATCGTCGCGCATCGTCCAGCTCGCATAGGCCTTGAACCGTCCGTCCTCGCCAGCCACGCCGAGCAGATCGAGCGTGGCACAGTCATAGACGGTGAAATCGATCATCATGCTGTGCGATCCCCAGTTCGCCAGCATCACCGCAAGGAACTCGGACTTGTCGTCGACCGGCATGATCGTCAGGCCGCCGTCACTCACTTCGCCAGCTCCTTCAGCCCGAGCTTGATCAGCTGCGCCGTTCCTGCGCCATCGCCTGCCGCCCGCGCCGCCGCAGCCACCGCCGCGACCGCTTGCGCCTGCGGATAACCCAAATTGGACAGCGCCGAGACCGCGTCCGCTACCGGCTGCGGCAGCTTGCGGTCCTCCAGCGCGCCGGCCAGCTGCGCGACGCCCGGATCGATATGCCCGAAGGCCGGCGCCTTGTCCTTGAGCTCGGCGCAGAGTCGCTGGGCCAGCTTGGGACCGACGCCAGGCGCGCGCGCCACCGCCGCCTTGTCGTTGGTCGCGATCGCGGTCGCAAGCTGACCGGGCTCGAAGGTCGAGAGGATGGCGAGCGCCACCTTGGCGCCGACGCCCTGCACCACCTGCATCAGCCTGAACCAATCGCGCTCGTTGTCGGACATGAAGCCGTAGAGCCGGATCGCATCCTCGCGCACATGCGTCTCGATCGAAAGCACCGCCGCCTCGCCGGGCTTGGGCAGGCGCTGCAGCGTCCGCGACGAGCACTGCACGACATAGCCGACGCCCTGCACGTCGACGATGACGAAATCCTCGCCATAGGAATCGATCAGCCCCTTCAGCTTGCCGATCATACCGGACTGCCTCCCGCCCTCATTTGCACCGCGAGATTGCGCATGCCGCGATGCTGCGCATGGCAGATCGCCACCGCCAGCGCATCGGCCGCATCGGCGCTCGTCGTCTCGGCCTTCGGCAGCAGCACGCGGATCATCATCTGGACCTGTTTCTTGTCGGCATGGCCGACGCCGACCACCGTCTTCTTGACGAGGTTCGCCGCATACTCCGCGACGCTCAGCCCCGCCAGCGCCGGCACCACCAGCGCGATGCCGCGCGCCTGGCCGAGCTTCAATGCCGATTGGGGATCACGATTGACGAAGGTCTCTTCGACCGCGGCCTCGTCGGGCGTCCAGGCCGCGATCACGCCGGCGAGCCCGTCGTGCAATTGCCGTAGCCGCTCGGCCAGCGTGCGCTTCTCGTCGCTCTCGACGCAGCCGCAGGCGACGAAGCCGAGCTTGCTGCCCTCCGACAGGATGATGCCCCATCCGGTCTTGCGGAGGCCGGGGTCGAGACCGAGAATGCGAATCGGAGCTGCCATGTCGCGCGGAGCCTAGCTCGCAGACATGCTCCGTTCCATGGCCGTCATGACGATCGATGAGCGGAACGCATTGGTCGCATCACGAGGAAAGGCTTGATCCGATCCCCGCTTTCCCGATGGTAGGTTTCCAGCCTCCGGCGCCCGTTCCCCGAGTCGATGCCCGCTCTCATCACCGACCTCTTCCCCGGTATCTCGTCCGCCGGGATTTCCGTTCTGCTGGCGGCGACCCTGCTGGGCGGACTGGTGCGCGGCTTTACCGGCTTCGGCTTCGCCATGGTCTTCATGCCGCTCGCCTCGATGGTCGTCGGACCGGTGGCGGCGCTCGGGCTGATCTGGTGCATCGATGCGCCCTTCGCCCTGCCGATCGCCGCCGGCAATGCCAGACAGGCCGAGTGGCGCGAGGTCGCGCCCCTGTTGCTGACCGCGACGCTCGCCTTGCCCGCGGGCATCTGGCTGCTGATCTGGCTCGACCGCGAGACGATGCGCTGGATTCTGGCCGTACTGATCTTGGCCGCGGTCGCGCTGATGGCCTCGGGCTGGCGCTATCACGGCCGGCCAGGCATCCCCCTCTCGCTCGGCGTCGGCGTGCTCTCGGGCCTGTTCAACGGCATGGCCTCGATCGGCGGCATGCCGCTGGCCGTGTTCTGGCTCGGCGCCCAGCGCAACGACCGGCACCAGACCCGCGCCAACCTGCAGACCTTCTTCGGCGTCTCGACGCTGATCTCAGGCGCGATCCTCTGGCGCAACGGCATCCTGACGATGACCGCGCTGCTGATGGCCCTGCCGCTGATGGCGGTTTATGGCGCCGGCATGTGGGCGGGAACGCACGGCTTCCGCCTGGCGAACGAAATCACGTTTCGTCGCATCGCCTATGCGGTAATCTTCGTCAGCGCGCTGGTCAGCCTGCCGCTGTGGGATGCGGTGGTGGGGCGCTGACCGCGCCGTCATGCTCGCCCTTGTGGCGAGCATCCACGTCTCGGGCGTAGCGCTCGACCAGCAAAGACGTGGATGGCCGGGACAAGCCCGACCATGACGAAAAGGGAAGCGCCTCAGGCCCCCAGCTTCGCCATCACATCGTCGGCGATCTCGAAATTGGCGAAGACGTTCTGGACGTCGTCGTCATTGTCGAGCGCCTCCATCAGCCGCATCATCGAAGCCGCCTTCTCCTCGTCGAGCGGAGCGGTCGTCGAAGGTCGCCACACCGGCTTGGCGGAGGCCGGCGCGCCGAGCGTTGCCTCCAGCGCCTTCGAGACCTCGTTCAGGCTGTCGAACGCACACAGGATGAGATGGCCATTCTCGTCGCTGATCACGTCGTCGGCCCCGGCCTCGATGGCGGCCTCCATGAGCTTGTCGGCGTCGCCAGTCTCGATCGGATAGCTGATCTCGCCGACGCGGCTGAACATGAACGAGACCGAATTGCTCTCGCCCAGCGCCCCGCCCGATTTGGTGAAATAGGAGCGCACGGCCGAGGCGGTCCGGTTGCGGTTGTCGGTCAGCGCCTCGACGATGACGGCGGCCCCGCCCGGCCCATAGCCCTCGTAGCGAACCTCGTCATAGTTGTCGCCCTCTCCAACCGCTGCCTTGTTGATGGCGCGCTGGATGTTGTCCTTGGGCATGTTTTCCGCCCGGGCTGCCAGCACCGCCATGCGCAAGCGCGGATTCATCGCGGGATCGGGCATCCCCATCTTGGCGGCGACGGTGATTTCACGTCCCAGTTTCGAGAACAGCTTGGCGCGCACGGCGTCCTGCTTGCCCTTGCGGTGCATGATGTTCTTGAATTGGGAATGGCCGGCCATGGGAATTCAGCCTCTGCTCTCGTATTGCTGGATCGCCGCCCGCGGCGCCTTCGGATGCCCCGGAACGGATAGAGCGGCCTTATAGGCGTCGCCTTCGCCGGCAGGCAAGCCGGCTCGATGTCAGGCCGGAAGCCAGGGCGTCGGCACCGCCTCGCTCAGATGCGGTCCTAGCCTGACCGGCCAGACCGAGAGCGCCAGGCCCGTCCGGTCGTCGATCTCGACCGCGACTCCCGACAATGTGCCCTTGCCTGTCGCCGGCTCCAGCCGGGCGCCCGGCGTCTTTTGCAGGAAGCGGCGGACCGGCTCGTCTTTCTGCATCCCCAGTACCGAATCATAATCGCCGCACATGCCGGCATCCGACTGGAAGGCGGTGCCGGCGGGCAGGATGCGCGTATCGGCCGTCGGCGCGTGGGTATGCGTACCGACGACGAGGCTGGCCCGGCCGTCGAGGAAATAGCCCATCGCCTGCTTCTCGCTCGTCGCCTCGGCATGACAGTCGACGATGACGGCGTCGGCCACTTCGCCGAGCGGACAGGCGGAGAGTTCGCGCTCGACGGCGGCGAAAGGGTCGTCGAGCGCGTCCATGAAGATGCGCCCCATCACGTTGACCACGAGCACGCGCGCTCCGTTGCGGGCCTCGATCACGGCCGCGCCGCGACCGGGCGTCCCGGCGGGATAATTCGCCGGCCGGACCAGACGTTGCTGCCGCTCGATGAAGACCAGCGCCTCGCGCTGGTCCCAGGAATGGTTGCCGAGCGTCACCGCATCCGCACCGGCCGCCAGCAGTTCGTCGCAGATCGTCTCGGTGATGCCGAAGCCGCCCGCCGCGTTCTCGCCGTTGATGACGACGCAGTCGAGCTGCCACTGAGCACGCAGCGACGGCAGGCGCTCCTGCACGGCGACCCGTCCGGGCCGGCCGACGACATCGCCGAGGAAGAGAAAACGCATGGGAGAAAACTCGATGGCTGCGACAAATCTTCCGTCGCGCGAATGACAATTGGAATCAACCGCAGCGAATGGTCTCGCCTTCGGTCAGGATCCAGTCGAGCCGCCGGTCATGCGCCTCGTCCGGCACGGCCGCAATCTCCTGCGCACCGTAGGCGAGCCCGATGCTGGTCACCGGGCCGAGTTCGGCGAGCTTGCTGTCGTAATGGCCCTTGCCGTAGCCGATTCGAAAACCGCGCCGGTCGAAGGCGGCCAGCGGCACGAGCAGGATCGTCGGCGCGATCTCGGGCTGGTGCGGCTCGGGCACCAATGTCCCGAACCCGCCGGGCACGATCGGCTCATAGGGCGCCCAGCGCCGGAAGATCATGCGCCTGTCGACGATCGCGGGCAGGCAAAGCTGCAATCCCCGCTCATGCAGCCCTTCCATGATCGGCCGCGGATCGGCCTCGGACCGCATCGGCCAATAGGCGGAGACGATGTCCTCGCTGGAGAAGACCGGCAAAGCCAGCACCCGCTCCGTGATCGCCTGGTCCCAGACCAGCCGGTCGTCGATCTCCAGCGCATCGCGGCGCGACAACGCTGCATCGCGCAAGGCGGCCTTGCGGCTGGCGGCGGTCTTGGAAAACTGCTCGATCATGGAAAGTGCTGAGCCACCTTGGCCGTGGAGATTTCGATCCCGGGACACCTACTAAAGTAGGTGGGTGCCGTGTGTCCGGGTCCAGGGACCCAGACAGGGACAGCTCCCTAGGGAGTCGTATGGGCCCGGGAATACACTCCTCGCACGCACCAGGCAGCCCAGCCCAACCAATGTAAGGACTACGCCGGCAAAGCGCCAGTGGCGAGTTGGGGACGATCAGGACCTGGCCGGGCTTTCCGCTGCCCTCGCCCGCGCCAGCCCATGCTGGATCACCCGGTCGATCAGGTCCGGATAGGCGATGCCGCTGGCCGCCAAGGCCTTCGGATACATGCTGATATCGGTAAAGCCCGGGATCGTGTTGATCTCGTTGACCACGGCGCTCATATCCGGCCGCACGAAGAAATCGACGCGGGCCATGCCGTCGCAGCCGAGTGCATGGAACGCCTGCAGCGCCAGCCCCCTGATCCGCTCCGCGACATCGTCGGGCAGGTCGGCGGGAATGCTGATCTCCGCCCCGTCGGCATCGAGATACTTGGCCTCGTAGGTGTAGAAGCCGTGGCTGGCCGCAGGCATGATTTCGCCCGGCACGGAGACGATGGTCTCAGCCCCGGCCTGTTCGAGGACGCTGCATTCGATCTCGCGCCCCTGGATGAATTCTTCGACCAGTACCTTCTGGTCAAACTTGAAACCCTCGGCCAGTGCGGCCTGGAATTCGTCCGCCGTCGTCGCCTTG
Organism: Bosea sp. PAMC 26642; assembly: GCF_001562255.1. Lineage (NCBI taxonomy): Bacteria > Pseudomonadati > Pseudomonadota > Alphaproteobacteria > Hyphomicrobiales > Alloboseaceae > Allobosea > Allobosea sp. PAMC 26642. The sequence goes on from NZ_CP014301.1 coordinate 2,865,967, forward strand.
CTGACCCCGACCGACGAGCCCTGCCGGACGGGCTTGACGAAGAGCGGCAGGCCGAGCGCCTCGCTGACCTCCTCGAAGGACGGTGTCTCGCCGCGCCGCACGGTGATCGAGCGCGCCACCAGCAGCCCGGCCTCCCGCAGCAGGCGCTTGGCGATATCCTTGTCGATGGCCGTAGCCGATCCCAGGATGCCGCACCCCGCCAGAGGCACACCCGCGACCGCAGCCAGTCCCTGGACCGAGCCGTCCTCGCCGTTCAGCCCGTGCAGGACCGGAAACAGGACATCGACTGCCGCCAGTTCCTCGGGCTTGCCGCCCTTCGGCAGGCTGAGCAGCCGGCCTCGTCCACCGGGCAACAGGCAGATCTCGGAGCCGACCTCAGGGATGGGCTCAGGCAGGACGCCGTTCTGCAGTTCGAGCAGCCGCCACTCACCGCTCCGGCTGATCAGGATCGGCACCACCTCGTATTTCGCCTTGTCGATCGCCCGCACCACATTCCCGGCGGACAGCAGCGAGACCTCGTGCTCGGCGGATTGTCCGCCCAGGAGAACAGCAACCCGCAATCTGTCGGTCATGGATGTTCGGTCTCGCATCGGTTGGATGGCAGGCGTCAGCCCACGGGGCTCGGGATCAGGCTGCGCGCGATGCCTTCGATCCGCTCGGCCGCCGCCGTCAGCGCCTCGGCCGCCTTGTCCTCGACCTCGCTCAGGCGCTGGTCGGCCGCGCCGGCATCGCCCTGGATCGCCGCCATGTCGTTCTGCAGCGTCGCCACGCGCTGCTTCAGCTCGAACACCTCGTCGGCGACCATCAGGGCGGCCATGACATGCAGGCGCATGTCGCCGATCTCGCCGAAGGCCTGACGCATCTCGTCGATCTTGCCGTCGTAGAGCTGGGCTAGTCCTGCGAGGTGCTGTTCCTCGCCTTCGCCGCAGGCCATGCGGTAGGCCTTGCCTGCGATCGTGACGTTGACTTGCGGCATGGCGCTCCCCGCTCAGTGCTCGATGGGATCGGCGGCAGCCTGCGCCCGCGCGATCACGGCGCTGACCACGCCCATGGCGCGTTCAAGCCGGTGATCGACGTCGGCGGCGGCATTCTCGACATGCCCGAGACGCGCCACGGCGCCGTCCAGCTCGGCGGCGAGCCGTGCCCGGTCGTCCTGCATCAGGGTCAGCTCGGTTTCCAGATTGGCCCGGCCGCGCTCGGATTCGGTTCGCCGCCGCGCCGCGGCTTCCAGCTGACCGAGCGCCCCGTCGAGTCGCGCGAGGGCGCTCTCCAGCTTCAGGCTCGCCATCGTCGGTCTCCCCTCGAATGAAGCCGGCTCATACGATTCGTAAACCTTTAACGCATCTCTCCACGAAGCGTGAATCGCACGGCCCGCAAGGAGCCCCGATACCAAAGGCTTGGGCCTGATTGCTCAGGCTTGGCATTGACGAAGGTGGGAACGACTCCCGCTAATGCGTCGCGCGGAGTGAATTGACTTGTGCGGAGCGGGCATCCTAATCCAGCCGCCAATCGACCTGATGCCCGGATCGGGCGCGCCGCCACCCTCGACCCGCCCAGGGCGAGGGCCGATGGCGGCCCTGCCCCAACCGCCCGCGGGAGCCAGAAGACGCCATGACATCGACCGACCGCACCCAGCACGACAAGCTGGCCAACGCCATCCGCAGCCTTGCCATGGACGGCGTCGAGCAGGCGAAGTCCGGCCATCCCGGCTTGCCGATGGGCGCAGCCGACGTCGCGACCGTGCTCTTCACCCGCATCATGACATACGATGCCGCCGATCCGCGCTGGCCCGACCGCGACCGCTTCGTGCTCTCGGCCGGCCACGGTTCGATGCTGCTCTACGCCCTGCTCTATCTCACCGGTGTTCCCGGCATGGAGCTCGACGACCTGAAGAAGTTCCGCCAGCTCGAATCGAAGACCCCGGGTCACCCCGAGAACTTCATGACCGCCGGCATCGAGACCACGACCGGCCCGCTGGGCCAGGGTCTCGCCACCGCCGTCGGCATGGCCATGGCGGAGCGCATGCTCGCCGCCGAATTCGGCAGGAAGGTCGTCGACCACCACACCTATGTGCTGGCGTCCGACGGCGACCTGATGGAAGGCATCAGCCAGGAGGCGATCGCGCTCGCCGGCCACCACAAGCTCAACAAGCTGATCGTGATGTGGGACGATAACGGCATCTCGATCGACGGCCCGCTGACGATTTCCGACTCGGTCGACCAGGTCGCCCGCTTCAAGGCCTGCGGCTGGCGCTCCGAGCGCGTCGATGGCCATGATCCGGACGCGATCGAAGCCGCGATCCGCCGCGCCCAGAAATCGAACAAGCCGACCATGATCGCGTGCAAGACCGTGATCGGCTTCGGCGCGCCCAAGAAGGCCGGCACTTCCAAGGCTCATGGCGAGCCGTTGGGCGCCGAGGAACTCGCCGCGGCCAAGAAGGCGCTGGGCATCACCGGTGGTCCCTTCGAGATCGCAGCCGACGTGCTGAAGGCCTGGCGCGGTCATGGCGCAGCCGGCAAGGCAGCGCACACGGACTGGCAGAGCCGCTTCGATGCGCTCTCGCAGCGCAAGCGCGACGAGTTCGCCCGCCGCCTCGCTCACACAGTGCCGGCTAAGCTCGACAAAGCGATCCTCGCCCATAAGAAGGCGCTCATCGCCGCCCCGCAAACCGTCGCGACCCGCAAGGCCTCGGAACTGGCGCTCGAGGTCATCGTGCCGCTGATGCCGGAACTCGTCATCGGCTCGGCCGACCTGACCCCGTCCAACAACACCCGCACCAAGACGGCAGAGGACTTTACGCCGAAGACGCCCAAGGGCCGCTATGTCCGCTACGGCATCCGCGAGCACGGCATGGCCGCCGCGATGAACGGCATCACGCTGCATGGCGGCTTCCGCACGGCAGGCGGCACCTTCCTCGTCTTCGCCGACTATGCCCGCCCCTCGATGCGGCTCGCCGCGCTGATGGGCCTGCCGGTCGTCTACGTCATGACCCATGACTCGATCGGCCTCGGCGAGGACGGCCCGACCCACCAGCCGGTCGAGCAGATCGCGAGCCTGCGCAGCATGCCCAAGATGCGCGTCTTTCGCCCCGCCGATACGATCGAGACCGCCGAGGCCTGGCAGCTCGCGCTGGAGCGCCTGGACGGGCCGACGGTCCTCGCTTTGTCGCGCCAGAATCTCCCCCAGCTACGCACGGACGCCATCGCGACCAACCGCTCGGCCAAGGGCGGCTACGAACTGCTCGCGGCCGAAGGCGGCAAGGCCCAGGTCTCGCTCTTCGCCTCTGGCTCGGAGCTGGAACTCGCCGTCGCCGCCCGCAAGCTGCTGGCCGAAAAGGGCGTCAGGGCGCGCGTCGTCTCGGTGCCCTCGCTCGAACTGCTGCTGGAGCAGGACGAGGCGACGCAAAGCGCGATCATCGGCGATGCCCCGATCAAGGTCGCGGTCGAGGCCGGCGTGCGCTTCGGCTGGGATGCGGTCATCGGGCATGACGGCGGCTTCGTCGGCATGCACTCCTTCGGGGCGAGCGGACCCTACAAGGATGTCTACAAGCACTTCGGCATCACGGCCGAGGCCGTCGTCGATGCGGCCATGAAGCGCCATAACCATAACGCGTCATAACCGCCGATATGCGCGGGGCGCTCTTGCATTGCGCTCCGTTCTGGACGATTTCCCCCGTGAATGACGGCGAAGGCGCCGTGAACCGGGCAAGGAGATGTTTGAGATGACGGTCAAGGTGGCGATCAACGGCTTCGGCCGTATCGGGCGCAACGTCCTGCGTGCGATCATCGAGTCCAAGCGCAAGGACATCGAGGTCGTGGCGATCAACGATCTCGGCCCGGTCGAGACCAACGCCCATCTCTTCCGCTTCGACTCCGTCCATGGCCGCTTTCCCGGCACGGTGACGGTCTCCGGCGACACGATCGATGTCGGCCGCGGCCCGATCAAGGTCACCGCCGTGCGCGACCCCAAGGATCTGCCGCACAAGCTGCTCGGCGTCGATATCGCGCTGGAATGCACCGGCATCTTCACCACCAAGGAGAAGGCCTCGGCCCATCTCGCGGCCGGCGCCAAGCGCGTCCTGGTCTCGGCTCCCTGCGACGGCGCCGATCTCACCGTCGTCTTCGGCGTCAATGACGGCGCGCTGACGAGCGACCACGTCGTGGTCTCGAACGCGTCCTGCACCACCAACTGCCTCGCGCCAGTCGTGCGCGTGCTCCATGACGTCGTCGGCATCGACAAGGGCTTCATGACCACGATCCACGCCTATACCGGCGACCAGCCGACGCTGGACACGATGCACAAGGATCTCTATCGCGGCCGCGCCGCAGCCCTCTCGATGATCCCGACCTCGACCGGCGCCGCCAAGGCGATCGGCCTCGTCATCCCCGAGCTCAAGGGCCGTCTCGACGGCTCCTCGGTGCGCGTGCCGACCCCCAACGTCTCGATGGTGGACTTCAAGTTCCTCGCCAAGCGCAAGACCACGGTCGAGAAGGTCAACGACGCGATCATCAAGGCCAGCAAGCGCGGCCCGCTCAAGGGCATTCTGGCCGTCACCGACCAGCCCAACGTCTCGATCGACTTCAACCACGACCCGGCTTCGTCGACCTTCGCGCTCGACCAGACCAAGGTCATGGACGACAAGTTCGTCTCAGTCATCGCCTGGTACGACAACGAGTGGGGCTTCTCGAACCGCATGAGCGACACCGCAGTCGCCATGGGCAAGCTGCTCTGACGACACGGCCATCGCAAAGCCGCGCCCGAACGGCGCGGCTTTGCCGCGTTTTCCTCGCATGAACGGATACCCCATGGCCAAAATCGAGCCGACCGTCGAGACGCCGGCCAGCACCGCAGAGCCGGTTCTCGTGGTGCCTGCGGCGACGCCGGCCTCGGCCAGCGCTCCCGTCGCGATCGAATCGAAGCCGGTCGCAGAGCCGCGCCAGCTCGACCAGCTCTCCCGCATCGAGGAAAAGGCCGCGCGCATCGAGGAGAAATTCGCCCGCTATGAGGCCGTGCTGACCCGCGCCGAAGCCTCGCTGGAGCGCAGCGCTCAGAAGGTCGAAACCGCCGCCGGCGCGATGGATTTCGCCGGCATCTCGGCCGAGGTCGCAGCTTTGCGCGAACGGGTCGATGCCACGCCGCGCTTCGGCGCCCTGCTCCTGACCGGGCTGATCACAGCCGTTGTCACCGTCATCCTCACCGTGCTCGTGCTCCGATATGGCGTGCCGGGCGTCATTCCGGGACTTATCCTGCGATGAATTTCAAAACGCTCGACGATGCCGATCTCGCCGGCAAGCGCGTGCTTGTCCGGGTCGATCTCAACGTCCCCATGGAGGACGGCAAGGTCACCGACGCAACCCGCATCGACCGTGTCCTGCCGACGATCCGCGAGATCGCGGAGAAGGGCGGCAAGGTCGTCCTGCTCGCCCATTTCGGCCGGCCCAAGGGTCGTGACGCCAAGGACAGCCTGAAACCCGTCGCGGTCGCGCTGGCCCATGCGCTGGAAAAGCCCGTGATCTTCGTCGAAGACTGCATCGGCGACGACGCTGCCAAGGCCGTCGCCGCCGCGAAGAACGGCGAGGTCCTGCTGCTCGAAAACACCCGCTTCCATGCCGGCGACGAGAAGAACGACCCCGCCTTCGTCCAGGCGCTGGCCGCCAATGGCGACCTCTACGTCAACGACGCCTTCTCCGCCGCCCACCGCGCCCACGCCTCGACGGAAGGGCTCGCCCATGTCCTGCCGGCCTATGCCGGCCGCTCGATGCAGGCTGAGCTGGAAGCCCTCTCGGCCGGCCTCGACAATCCCGCCCGGCCCGTCATGGCGATCGTCGGCGGCGCGAAGGTCTCGACCAAGCTCGACCTGCTCGGCAACCTGGTGAAGAAGGTCGACGTGCTCGCCATCGGCGGCGGCATGGCCAACACCTTCCTCGCCGCCCGCGGTGTCGATGTCGGCAAGTCGCTCTGCGAGCATGACCTCGTCGCCACCGCCCGCGAGATCGAGGAGAAGGCGAAGGCCGCCGGCTGCGAGATCATCCTGCCGGTCGATGCGCTGGTCGCCCGCGAATTCAAGGCCCATCCTGGCCACCGCGTCGTCACCATCGACGACGTCGCCGCCGACGAGATGATCCTGGACGCCGGCTCGCTCAGCGTCGCCGAGGTCGTGCTCAAGCTCGACCACGTGAAGACATTGGTCTGGAACGGCCCCTTCGGCGCCTTCGAACTGCCGCCCTTCGACACTGCGACCGTGACGGTCGCCAAGGCTGCGGCGCAGCGCGTCAAGGACGGCACACTGGTCGCGATTGCGGGCGGTGGCGACACGGTCGCGGCGATGAACCATGCCGGCATTGCCGACGACCTGACCTATGTCTCGACGGCGGGCGGCGCCTTCCTCGAATGGATGGAAGGCAAGCCCCTGCCGGGTGTCGAGGCATTGCGGAAGGGCTGAACACAACTTCAGATTGTCCTTGCGGCAGGCCATGATTATGATCCGGCCATGGGCGACGGGTTAGACGATATCGGCATACCGATCCGGGCGGCGATCCGGAAAGAGATGGCTGCGTTGCGACGCGCCAAGCTGAACAGCATGAACCAGCGTGAGCACTGGCCGGAATCAGTCAGGCTTAAGGCACGCCAACGGCGCGAGGCTTTGGTTGCAGCGATGCGGAACGGGTACGGCGAGGAGCCGATGACGGCACCCGAGATCGATCGCCTTGTGCGGTTTGGGGACCGTGTCGCAGCGCTGATGCAACGACGGCGCTAGGCTTCGCCATGTAGACGCCGTCCTGACGCTGAGCATTTAGTAGAGGAACTGGCCGCCGTCGAGGAGCGCGTGCGCGTTCTCGAAGCCCGGGTCCGCTGATTCACCTCGATCGCCGGTTTCGCTTTGCGCCCGCGGCGCATCCGCACTAAATCCTTCCCGAACCGTTAATCACACCGGGAGGACCGCCTGTGGCCCGTATTACGCTCCGCCAACTGCTCGATCACGCCGCCGAAAACGACTACGGCGTGCCCGCCTTCAACATCAACAACATGGAGCAGGCGCTCGCGATCATGGCGGCGGCTGACGCCACCGACGCCCCCGTCATCATCCAGGCTTCGCGCGGCGCCCGCAGCTACGCCAACGACATCATGCTCAAGCACATGATGGACGCCGTCACCGAGATCTATCCGCACATCCCCGTCTGCGTGCATCTCGACCACGGCAACGAAGCCGCGACCTGCATGACCGCGATCCAGGCGGGCTTCACCTCGGTGATGATGGACGGCTCGCTCCATGCCGACGGCAAGACCCCCGGCGACTGGGACTACAATGTCGGCGTGACCAGGCAGGTCGTCGAGATGGCCCATCTCGGCGGCATCTCCGTCGAGGGCGAGCTCGGTGTTTTGGGTTCGCTCGAAAGCGGCGAGGGCGAGAAGGAGGACGGCCACGGCTTCGAGGGCAAGCTCAGCCACGACCAGCTCCTGACCAATCCGGAGGAGGCGGTGAAGTTCGTCGCCGAGACCAAGGTCGATGCGCTTGCCATCGCCATGGGCACCTCGCATGGCGCCTACAAGTTCACCCGCAAGCCCGACGGCGCGATCCTGGCGATGAACATCATCGAGGAAATCCACGCCAAGCTGCCCAACATGCATCTCGTCATGCACGGCTCGTCGAGCGTCCCGCAGGACCTTCAGGACATCATCAACCAGTATGGCGGCAAGATGCCCCAGACCTGGGGCGTGCCGGTCGAGGAGATCCAGCGCGGCATCAAGCACGGCGTGCGCAAGATCAACATCGACACCGACAACCGCATGGCGATGACCGGTCAGATCCGGAAGATCTTCGCCGAGAATCCCGGCGAGTTCGACCCGCGCAAATACCTGAAGCCCGCGATGGAGGCGATGACGAAGCTCTGCTCGCTGCGCCTTCAGGAGTTCAACACCGCAGGCCAGGCGAGCAAGATCAAGCGCGTCGCGACCACCGCCGAAATGGCCAAGCGCTACGCCAAGGGCGAACTCGACCCGACCTTCGGGACGCAGAAGGCGGCGTAAAGGCTGCCACGAACGTTTTCCGTCATGGTCGGGCTTGTCCCGACCATCCACGTCTTCGCTCGTCGAGATTTGCGACGAAGACGGGAATGTTCGCCACAAGGGCGAGCATGACGATCATGGCGCCGCAGCCACGCCGGCTGCGACAGCTACCTCGTCCACATATTGTCCCTTCGTGACCGGTGGCAGGCGCCGCACTCATGGCCGGCTGCCCTGCAAGCCCTTCCAGCAGGAGCGTTTTTCTGGTTGAAGCGCGCATCCCGTCCTCCGGTCGCAGCTCCTTCCCATGTCGATCGTCTTTTCCGCGCTTGTCGCAGCCTTCGTCGGCTTCGCCGCCTCCGTTGCCGTCGTGCTGGCGGCGACGCAGGCCGTCGGCGCGACGCCCGGCCAGGCGATCTCCTGGATCGCCGGCCTCGCCATCGCTCAGGCCGGCGCCGGCATCTGGCTGTCCTGGCGCTATCGGATGCCGATGATCTGCGCCTGGTCCACGCCGGGTGCGGCGCTGATCGCGGCGACCACGGGCCTCGACATGGCGTCCGCCGTCGGCGCCTTTCTGCTCTCGGCCGTGCTGATGATGCTGACGGCCGCCTTCCGCCCGCTCGGTGCGCTGATCGAGAAGATTCCGATGCCCATCGCCTCGGCGATGCTCGCCGGCGTGATCTTCCGCTTCGTCGTCGCCGTCTTCGACGAGATGCGGCTTTCCCCCGGCCTCGTCTTGCCCCTGCTCGCGGTTTTCCTGGTGGCGCGGCTGATCAGCCCGTTTCTCGGCGTGATCGCTGCGTTGATCGCCGGCATCGCGATCAGCTTCGGCCTCGGTCTGGCAAGCTGGCCTGCCGGCCCGCTGGCGCTGAGCGGCCTCGAATTCGTCACACCGCGCCTCGATATGGCAGCCATGCTCGGCGTTGGCGTCCCGCTCTATCTTGTCACCATGGCAGCGCAGAACCTGCCGGGCTTTGCCGTACTGCGCGCGGCAGGCTATCCACCTCCCGTCACAGCCAGCCTGTTCGCGACGGGGCTGGCCTCACTCCTGACAGCGCCATTCGGCGCCCACATGGTCAACATGGCCGCGATCAGCGCCTCGATCTGCACCGGCCCCGACACGCATCCCGACCCAGCCCAGCGCTGGAAGGCCGGCATAATCTACGGGCTCGCCTATCTCGCCATCGCCGCCTGCGCCGGGCTCCTGCTCGCGCTCATCTTTGCCATGCCCAAGGCACTCATTGTTGCGGTGGCGGGCCTCGGCCTCGTCGGCTCGCTCACCGGAGCGCTCGGCCAGGCCATGTCCTCCGACAGGGAACGCTTCGCCGCCGTCATCGCCTTTGCCGTCGCAGCCTCCAGCCTGTCGCTTTTCGGGGTGGGCTCGGCCTTCTGGAGCCTGGTCGCAGGGCTTTCGGTCTTGACATTGGACTTTGCTGCGGGCCGTTTGCGCAGCAAATCATGACCACTCAGACCACACGCACCCGCCTGATGCTCGTCACGCCCCCGGTGGCAGACGCCGAGGCGATGTCCTTTCGCCTGATGCAGGCCTTTGCCGGCGGCGATGTCGCGGCCGTCGTGCTGCGCCTCGCCGAGGGCGACGACCGCAGCCGCATCGAGGCCGTCAAGCGCCTCGCCGGCCCCGTCCAGGCGAGCAATGTCGCGCTGGTGGTCGAGGGCACGGCGCTTGTCGCCACGCGCGGCGGCGCCGACGGCGTGCACCTGACGCAGGGTCCCGAAGCGATCGCCGAGGCGCGCTCCAGCCTGCGCGACGAGCGGATCATCGGCGCCGGCCATCTGCGCGCGCGCCACGACGCGATGGATGTCGGCGAGGCCGGGGTCGATTACGTCATGTTCGGCGAGCCGCGCGCCGACGGCTCGATGCCCCCTCTGGCGGCCGTCATCGAGCGCGCCGGCTGGTGGGCCGAAATCTTCGAGACCCCATGCGTCGCCTATGCGCCCGATGCCGAATCGGTCCCGGCTCTGGTCGAGACCGGCGCCGAATTCATCGCGCTCGGCGACTGGGCCTTCGCCGACGGGCAGGACATCCGCGCTTTGGTGGAGCAGGCCAACGCCGCGATCGCCGAGCGCGTGGCCCGCAAGGCGGCATCATGACCACGCCCTGGCGCAGCCTCTGGCTCGCCGGGCTGGTCGTCGGCCCGCTCGCGACGGCAGATGCCGCCGAGACCGACCTCGCCTATGCCGCCTACCAGACCGGGCACTATCGCCGCGCCCAGACCGAAGCGCTGAAGCGGATCGAGGCCGACAGTACGGATGCGGCCGCCATGACGCTGCTCGGCGAGATCTATCGCCTGGGCCTCGGCGTCGCTCCCAATGCCCGCACGGCGACCGAATGGTACGAGCGCGCGGCGGCGCGCGGCGACATCAACGCCGTCTATGCCTGGGCCATGGCCCTGCTCGACCCGCGCAACGGCGCTCCCGACCCTGCCCGCGCCGGCGCCATGCTGGAACGCGCCGCCGCAGCCGGCCATGCCGGCGCCAACTACAACCTCGCCTTGACGCTGCTGGCAACGGGGCGGACGCAGGACGACATTCGCGCCGTCGCCTGCCTCGAGATCGCCGCGAGGGCCGGGACGGGCGATGCGATGCACGCGCTCGGCATTCTCGCCAGGCAAGGCCGCGGCATGGCCCAGAGCGACGCCAAGGCCGCCGAATGGATGGCGCAGGCGGCGCAAGCCGGAAATGTCGCCGGAATGATCGAATACGCCATCATGCTGTTCAACGGCACCGGCGTCGCCATCGACGAGACGGCCGCGTCCAAGCTGTTCCTGCGCGCCGCCGGCAAGGGCAATCCGGTCGCGCAGAACCGCATCGCACGCCTCTACCAGACCGGCCGCGGCATCCCTCCCGACTCGATCGAGGCTGCGGCCTGGTATCTCGCAGCCCGCGCCCAGGGCATCGCCGACCCGGCCCTGGAGCAGCTTTTCGACCGTCTCAACCCCGAGCAGCAGGGCCGTGCCGCGATGCTCGCGGCCACGCGGATCGAGGGCGCAGCCTTGACGGCGCCCAGCCAGACGAGCAAGTGACCGGCTGAACAAAGATTGACATGAAGAGCCCTCATCCTGAGGAGGTCGCGTCAGCGGCCGTCTCAAGGATGCGCCAGCGCACTCTGGGGCATCCTTCGAAACGCAGGGCTTAGGCCCTGCTTCTCAGGATGAGGCTGAAGGGATTGCGCCGGTCCGGCGCGCACGAGGTATCCATGATCCGCTCCCCCCTGATGACCGTGATGACGGACGCCGTGATGAAGGCGTCGCGTTCGCTGAAGCGCGACTTCGGTGAGGTCGAGAACCTGCAGGTCCTCGCCAAGGGCCCGGGCGATTTCGTCTCCAAGGCCGACACCAAGGCCGAGGAGATCATCCGTGCGGCGCTGGAGAAGGCGCGTCCGGGTTACGGCTTCGTCATGGAAGAGGCCGGCACTGTCGCCGGCACGGACGAGAGCAATCGCTGGCATATCGACCCGCTCGACGGCACCCACAATTTCCTCCGTGGCATCCCGCACTGGAACATCTCGGTCGCGCTCGAGCGCGACAACCAGTTCATCGCCGGCGTCATCTACGACGCCGCCAAGGACGAGATGTTCATGGCCGAGAAGGGCAAGGGCGCCTATGTCAACAACCGCCGGATGCGCGTCTCTGGGCGCCGCGAGCCCGCCGACATGCTGATCGGCATGGGCGTTCCCCATATCGGCAAGGGCGGCCACCCGCTCTTCCTGCGCGAACTGGGGGCGGTGATGACGCGCTTCGCCAATGTCCGCCGCATGGGCGCGGCCGCGCTCGATATCGCCTATGTCGCAGCCGGGCGCCTCGATGGCTATTGGGAGCGCAACCTCAACACCTGGGACTTCGCGGCCGGTGCCGTGATGATCCGCGAGGCCGGCGGCACCTTCGGCACGCTCGACGGCAAGCAGCCGACACAGGCGAAGGACATCATCTGCGGTAACGAAGTTGGCGAGCAATCCTTGCGCGCCGCGCTGAAGACGGCTTGATGCACATCCTTGACCATTCAAGCTTGATCATGACGGCGCCGGAGGCGACAGTCCCCGGCGCGGCGGAAGACGAACGGAACACGAAGCATGGCGAATGAGGACCTGGCGGCCGGAGAGGACACGGTCGCGACGGCGCGGGAGGAGACACGCTTTTCGCGTCCGCTGCGCTACATCATCCGGACGCTGCTGTTTCTGGCGCTGATCGGCTTCCTTGGTTTCATCCTGCAGGGTGGTCTCGTCACTGCCTTCATGACCAATCCAGGCCTCAACGGCCTGATCCTCGGCTCGCTCTTCGTCGGCGTGCTGCTGGCACTGGCCGAACTCTGGCGCCTCTATCGCGAGGCCGGCGCAACCACGCGGCTCGCCGCCGCCCCGCTGCGGGCCGAGATCGACCGCCGCCAGGTCATCGCCCCGCTCTCCGTCGTGGTCCAGGCGCTCGATAGCCGCAGCCTCGCCCCCGCCCAGGCCGCGACCGTGCTGGAATCGGTTGCGGTTCGCCTCGACGACGGCCGCGAAGTGCTGCGCTATCTCGGCGGTCTGCTCGTGTTCCTGGGCCTGCTCGGCACCTTCTGGGGCCTGCTCGACACGGTCTCCTCCGTCGGCAACGTCATCAAGTCGCTGCGCACCGGCGCAGAAGCCGGCGTGCTCTTCGACGAGCTCAAGGCCGGTCTGGCCGCGCCTCTGGCCGGCATGGGCCTGTCCTTCTCCTCCTCGCTCTTCGGTATCGCCGGCTCGCTGATCCTGGGCTTCCTCGAGCTTCAGGTTGCACAGGCCCAGCGCCGTTTCCGCAATGAACTCGAAAGCTGGCTCGGCACGCGCACCGGTATAGCCGCAAGCTTCGCCGGCGCGGGCATCCCGACCGGCGCCGGCGACATGCTCGGAGACCGCTTCGACAAGCTCGGCGCCGCCATGGCGGAGGGTAGCGCCAATAACCGCGCCTCGGCGCAGGCTCTTTCCCATCTTGCGGAGGGCGTCCAGGGTCTCGTCCAGCACATGCGCTCCGAGCAGCAGTTGATCCGTGACTGGGTCGAGGCGCAGGCCGCGCGCGAGAAGGACATGAAGCGCCTGATCGAGCGCCTCGCCGCTTACCACGTCACGGAGCCATGATCTGATGGCCCTTTCCCGCGCCCACCGCCGCGACGACGTCAATTTCTGGCCGGGCTTCGTCGACGCCCTCTCGACGATGCTGATCGGCATCGTCTTCCTGCTTTCGGTTTTCGTACTCGGCCAGTTCTTCCTGTCGCAGGAGCTGACCGGCAAGGATACGGCGCTGGAACGGCTCAACCGCCAGATCTCGGAACTGACCGATCTGCTGGCGCTTGAGCGCTCCTCGAACCGCCAGGCGCAGGAAAGCCTGAGCCTGCTGCAGTCGACCCTGACCCGCGAGCAGGGCGAACGCGGCCGCATCCAGGGCCTGCTCGAATCGCAGACCAGCACCGCCCCGGCCCAGCTTTCCGAGGCCCAGAAGGCGCTCGAGGCCGAAAAGCAGCTCTCGGCCCGCGCGCAGGCGACCGTCGAGATGGTCAACCAGCAGATCGTCGCGATGCGCCGCCAACTCGCCGCGCTCGAAGAGGCGCTCGGCGCCTCCGAAGCACGCGACAAGGAATCGCAGACCCGCATCTCCGAGCTCGGCTCGCGGCTGAACGTCGCGCTGGCCCAGCGCGTCCAGGAACTGGCGCGCTACCGCTCCGACTTCTTCGGCCGCCTGCGCCAGGTCCTGGGCACGCGCCCCGACATCCGCGTCGTCGGCGACCGCTTCGTCTTCCAGTCCGAGGTCTTCTTCGATGTCGGCCAGGCCGTCCTCAAGCCCGAGGGCCGGGCCGAACTCGACAAGCTGGCGACGATCCTCGTCGATCTCGCCCGCGAGATGCCGCCGGACATCCCATGGATCCTGCGCGTCGACGGCCACACCGACAACCGCCCGATCCGCTCGGCCGTATTCCCGTCGAACTGGAGCCTGTCGGCCGGTCGGGCCATCGCGGTCGTCGAATACCTGATCACGCGCGGCCTTCCCAGCGACCGCATCGCCGCGACCGGCTTCGGCGAGTTCCAGCCGCTGGATGTCGCCAACAACGACGAGGCCTGGCGCCGCAACCGCCGCATCGAGTTCAAGATCACCGAGCGGTGACGGCGCCAGTCGCCTCGGACCAGGGCAACGCAATGAAGCCAGGCCGCTCCCACCTTGCCACGACCTGCGTTCTCGCATTCATAATCGGCCTCGCGATCTCAGGCGCCGCACAGGCGGAGCCGCGTCGCACCACGGTCGAGGATTGCGCCGCCTGCCATGGCCTCGACGGCATCGCCCGCGACACCGAAGTACCCCACCTCGCCGGGCAGAATGAGCGCTATCTCTTCAACCAGATGGTGGCCTTCCGCACTGGCAAGCGCGTCCACAAGGAGATGCGCTACATGGCCCGCGCCATGTCGATCGAGGAAATCGGGGCGCTGGCAGCCTACTATGCATCTTTGCCAATGCGTTAGGGCGAGCCCGCAATCCCCGCCTCCCAACAGGCCATTGAACCGTCGATGCCGCCTCGCTAGATCGCGGGCATGACACAGCATCTCGAATTCGGCCTCGACACCTTCGGCGACGTGACGGCCGACACGGGCGGCGAGCTTCTGCCTCATGCCGTCGTCATTCGAAACCTCGTCGAGGAAGGCGTCCTCGCCGATCGCGTCGGCATCGATTTCTTCGGCATCGGCGAACATCACCGCGACGATTTCGCCGTCTCCTCTCCGGAAATGGTGCTGTCGGCGATCGCGGCCAGAACCAGCCGCATCCATCTCGGATCGGCCGTGACGGTGCTGAGCTCCGACGATCCCATCCGCGTCTTCCAGCGCTTCTCGACGCTCGATGCGGTGTCGCAGGGGCGGGCCGAGGTCATCCTGGGCCGCGGATCCTTCACCGAATCATTCCCACTCTTCGGCTTCGCGCTCGCCGACTACCAGACGCTCTTCGAGGAAAAGCTCGACCTTTTCGCGGAACTGATCAGTCGGCCGTCGGTGACCTGGCAGGGCTCGACGCGTCCTCCGCTCACCGATCAGCGCGTCTTCCCGCCGATCGAGACAGGCCGCCTGAAGACCTGGATCGGCGTCGGCGGCAGCCCGGAATCGGTCGTCCGCGCCGCGCGCTACGAACTGCCGCTGATGCTCGCCATCATCGGCGGCGATCCGGCGCGCTTCAAACCCTATGTCGATCTCTACAACCGCGCTTTCCTGCAGATGAAGGCAGAGGTCCAGCCCATCGGCGTGCATTCGCCCGGCTATGTCGCCGATACCGACGAGCAGGCCCGCGAGGAATTCTGGCCGCACTACAAGCGCATGCGTGACCGTATCGGCGGCGAAAGAGGCTGGGGGCCGATGGCCCGGGCCGAGTTCGACCAGGAGATCGCAGGCGGCTCACTCTATGTCGGATCGCCCGAAACGGTCGCGCGCAAGATCGCGGCGACGGTCGGGGCGCTGGGCCTGTCCCGCTTCCAGCTGAAATACAGCGCCGGCTCCCTGCCGCACGAGCTGATGATGCGATGCATCGAACTCTACGGCACGAAGGTCGTCCCGATCGTGCGCGACACCTTGAAAGGCCGATGACCGTCGGAGCGCGTTACGCCGCCTCCAGCCCGAACTGCAGGGCTGCCAACCTTGCATAGAGCCCCCCGCGCGCCTTGAGTTCGGCATGGGTTCCCTCCTCCACGACCCGGCCCTCGTCCATGACGAGTATCCGGTCGGCGGACAGGATGGTCGCGAGCCGGTGTGCCACGACCAGCGTCGTACGCCCCTGCATCAGCGCATCGAGCGCATCCTGCACCGCGCGCTCGCTCTCGGAATCGAGCGCGCTCGTCGCCTCGTCGAGCAGCAGGATCGGCGCGTCCTTCAGCACCGCCCGCGCGATCGCCAGCCGTTGGCGCTGCCCGCCCGATAGCGTCACGCCGCGCTCGCCGACGATGGTGTCGTAGCCGTCGGGAAGTGCCCGGATGAAGCCGTCGGCGGCGGCCAGCCGCGCCGCATCCTCGACATCGGCCAGAGTCGCGCCCGGCCGCCCATAGGCGATGTTGTCGCGCACGGAGACGCCGAAGACGGTGGGCTCCTGTGGCACCAGCGCGAAGCGTTCGCGCCAGACCTCCGGATCGGCCTCCGGCCCCGCGATTCCGTCGACGAGAACCCGGCCGGCCGCCGGATCGTAGAAGCGCAGCGCCAGCTGCAGCACCGTGCTCTTGCCGGCGCCCGAGGGGCCGACCAGCGCGACCCGCTCGCCCGGCCTCACCGTGAAGCTCAGCCCCGACAGCGCCGACGCCGTCCGCCCCGGATAGCTGAACGAAACCTGCTCGAAGGCGAGTTCGCCGCGCGAGGGCTGCGGCATCGATCTGGGACGCGGCGGTGCGGCGATGGCAGGCTTCATTGCCAGGATCTCGCCGAGCCGGCCAGCCGCGCCGGCAGCGGCGGAAATCTCGCCATAGACCTCGGAGAGCTGGCCGAGCGAACTCGCCGCCAGCACCGCATAGAGGATGAACTGCGACAGCCGCCCGCCGGTCATGCGGCCCTCGAACACCTCGGTCGCGCCCGTCCACAGCACCCAGACGACGCTGGCGCTGACCAGGAAGATCGCCACGCCCGACAGGAGCGCGCGCGAGGCCGTCGCCGCGCGCGAAGCGTCGAAGGCCTCGTTCGAGGCCGCGGTAAACCGTGCGGCCGTCTGTTCCGAAGCGCCGAAGGACTGCATCGTGCGGATCGCGCCCACGGCCTCGGAGGCGAAGGCGGAGGTATCGGCAAGCCGGTCCTGTGCCGCCCGCGCACGCCGGCGCACCGAGCGTCCCGAGAGCACCAGCGGCACGACGATCAGCGGGATCGCGCCGATGACGATGGCCGAGAGTTGCGGGCTCGTGAAGACCATCAGCCCCAGCGCGCCGATCACCATGATGCCGTTGCGCAGCGCGATCGAAGCCGTCGAGCCGAAGGTCGACTTGATCTGTGTCGTATCGGCCGTCAGTCGCGAGACGAGGTCGCCCGACCGGCTCGAATCGAAGAAGGCGGGCTCGAGCTTCGTCAGATGCGCGAAGACGTCGGAGCGCAGATCGGCGACGATGCGCTCGCCCACCGTCATCACCAGATAAAACCGCGCCGAACTCGCGATCGCCAGAACCGCGACGATCCCGACCAGCATGAGGAAATAGCTGTTGGCCATCTGCTGCTCGCCGCCGGAGAAGCCGACATCGATCACCCGCCTCACCGCCAGCGGCAGGATCAGCGTCGCCGCCGAGGCGACCACCAGGGCGAGCAGGGCCAGCCCGATCCGGCCCTTTTGCGCCAGCGCATAGGGCCAGAACGAGGAAAGCAGGCTGAAATCGGGACGCGGCTTGGTGTCGTCTGTGTCGGCCTTGGCCACCTGCTTTATCCCGTCCTGCTTGCGCTGTCGGCCCGGCTGCGATATGTGCACGCGACTTTCACGACAGGCTCATACGAATTATTCGACGGGCCGGCTCATCACGCCCGCAGCGATCTTGTCCGCCGAACGCCGCTGGCCCGTTTGTACCGATTGAGGATTTCGCCATGAAGACCGGCATCCATCCCGAATATCACACCATCAAGGTCGTCATGACCGATGGCACCGAATACTTCACCCGTTCGACGCTCGGCAAGGAGGGCGACACCCTCAATCTCGACATCGATCCCAAGACCCACCCGGCCTGGACCGGTGGTTCGCAGACGATGCTCGACCGCGGCGGCCGCGTTTCGCGCTTCAATTCGCGCTTTGGTGCCTTCGGCGCTCTCGGCAAGAAGTGATTGGGCGGCGATCGGTCGCGATCGCCTTCGACCATCATGCAAAAGGCCCGGCCGCTGTGGCCGGGCCTTTTGCGTTGAAGCGGCGATTGGCCGCGGCGCACGAGCCGCTTAGCGGCTGAGGCCGAGCCGCGCCTGCAGGCGGGCCAGCTGGTCCTGAACGGGATTGTCCTGCGATCGCGCGGAGCCCGACATCTGGCTTTCGAGATGGCGGATGCGCTCCTGCAGCCGCAGCGAATGCGTCATCAGGTCCCGCAGCGTCTGCGGCAGGCGCTCCGCCTCCTCGCGCACCGGCACGACCATGGCATCGCTGATCTTGAACTTGTTGTTCTCGGCATGGGCCTGGGCGGTCGTCATCTCGCCTTCGGCCACGGCCCGCTGAACCAGCAGCCAGGACGCGATCTGCATCAGCCGCGTCGTCAGCCGCATGCTCTCGGTCGCATAGGTCAGCGCAACGTCGCGCGGCAGCGCCGCCGACTCCGCCCGTCCGGTCTCGTCGAGATAGGCCGCCGTCTGCTCGACCAGCCCCATCCCCTCGCGAAACAGCACCATGAACGCGTCGGATTTGACGAAGCTCTGGCCGAAGGAGATCGCGCCCTCATCCACCGGGCGTTCGAGCATCAGCACATCGTTCATCGCAACGTTCCTCATCGACACAACACCGTGCGCAGGCGAAACGCCGCCACGAACCATGCCGTCAACGTCGCAAGGATAGAGCCGATGACGCCGCGACGCTGCGGTAAGATCGCGTTAACCTTAACAGCGCCGAGCAGGCGAAAAAAGAGCCGCCCTGAGGCGGCTCGAAGGTCAACAGGGAGGCGTCAAACAGAGTGGGCAGGAGCCACTCGACATCCAGACAAACCGGACGATGCGATTCATATTTTGGAATCGTTAAGGCACCGTTAAGTCGCCGATCCGGCACTGTCTTCTTTCCGGACACGGCCTACGCGGCCGGGCTTCAGCCCGACTTGCGAAAGAAGGCGTCCGCGGCCGAGCGCGAGGCGTCCTTCTTGATTCGCGCCTCGTTCAGCCGCTCGATTTCCGCCGTCAGCGCCGCGACCCGCAGGTCGATCTCTTCGAGCGACAGCGCCGACAAATCCTGCCCGATCTCGTGCACGGATTTCGGCTTTGGACGGTCGTCATCTGGAAAGATCGACATGGCTTCCTCACATTCGGCCTTCGCTGGCGGCAGACTAGACGCCTCGCGCCGCCAACTCCACTCTTCGCAGACTACCCGTCAGGACCGAAGGCCGCCATGACCCAGCTTCCCCAGACCATGACCGCGATCGGTTTCGATGCGCCCGGAGGCCCGGACGTCCTGCACGCGCAGACCCGGCCCGTGCCGCATCCCGGTCCCGGCGAGATCCTGGTCGCGGTGGCGGCCGCCGGCATCAACCGTCCCGACGTGCTGCAGCGCAAGGGCGGCTACGCGCCGCCTGCCGGAGCCTCCGACATTCCAGGCCTCGAGATCGCCGGCGAGGTCGTCTCGCTTGGCGAAGGCACGAGCCGCTTCAGCCTCGGCGACAAGGTCTGCGGACTGGTCGCCGGCGGCGGCTATGCTCAATACGCGGTCGTGCACGAGAGCAATGCCCTGCCCGTCCCTGCCGGGCTGTCCCTGACCGAGGCCGCCGCGATCCCGGAGACCTATTTCACCGTCTGGACCAATGTCTTCCAGCGCGGCGCCCTGACATCCGGGGAGAGTTTCATGGTCCATGGCGGCACTTCGGGCATCGGCACCACGGCGATCCAGCTCGCTAAGGCATTCGGTGCGACCGTGATCGCCACCGCCGGCTCGGCCGAAAAATGCCAGGCCTGCCTTGATCTCGGAGCCGATCACGCGATCAACTATCGCGAGCAGGATTTCGCTGAGGCGGCCAAGGAAGCCACCGGCGGCCGCGGCGTCGATCTGATCCTCGACATGGTCGGCGGCGACTACATCAACCGCAACTACGACGCCGCCGCCGACAGTGGCCGCATCGTCCAGATCGCCTTCCTCAACGGTCCCAAGGCCGAGGCCGACTTCCGTCGGCTGATGATGAAGCGGCTGACCCATACGGGCTCGACCCTGCGCCCGCGCACGATCGCCGAAAAGGCCGCGATTGCGTCAGAACTTCACGCGAAGGTCTGGCCCTTGATCGAAAGCGGCCGGTGCAGACCGGTGATGTTCAAGACCTTCCCGCTCACCGAGGCCGCCGCTGCCCACACCCTGATGGAAAGCAACGCCCATATCGGCAAAATCGTGCTGACGCTCTGAGACCCGATGGCCGAAGCTTGCCTCATGAACCACCACCGTCATCCCGGACAAGCCGCATAGCCGCGCCGATCCGGGATCCATAGTAAGGCGCCGACGGTGCTCTATGATGGATCCCGGATCTCCGCTGCGCTCCGTCCGGGATGACGGCAGAGGTATCAATCGAACAATACTGATGGCCGACGCTTTCCGTGGACAGCCGCCATCGCCTTGCCTATAACGCGCGCTATCCCGCTCATCGTCGATGATTTGGATGGCCGGCCGGGAAGGCCGGTCTGCGCCTGAGAGCTATTGTCCGCGACGCTGCTCCGGTCTTCGGACCGGCTTTCGAGATTCAGGAGAGTTTCCCGTGTCACTACCCCCTCTGATGCCGAAAGCCACCGCGGTCTGGCTCGTCGAGAACACCTCCCTGACCTTCGAGCAGATCGCCGAGTTCTGCAAACTCCACCCGCTCGAAGTGCGCGGCATCGCCGATGGCGAGGTCGCCGCCGGCATCAAGGGCCTCGATCCGATCAATTCGGGACAGCTTACCCGCGAGGAGCTGGAGCGCGCCGCCGCCAACCCGGCCCACCACCTCAAGCTCGCCGAGCGCAAGGTGAAGGTGCCCGAGATGAAGAAGTCCAAGGGCCCGCGCTACACTCCGGTGTCCAAGCGCCAGGACCGCCCCAACGCGATCCTCTGGCTGCTGCGCAACCATCCCGAGCTCAAGGACGCCCAGGTCATCCGCCTGATCGGCACGACCAAGTCGACCATCGCCCAGATTCGCGACCGCACCCATTGGAACGCCCAGACGCTGTCGCCGATCGATCCGGTCAGCCTCGGCCTGTGCTCGCAAATCGATCTCGATTTCGAGGTCGGCCGCGCCGCCAAGGACCGTCCGGCCGCCACCGTCGAGGTCGGTTCGACCCTGCTCTCGGCCGAGGAGACGACCGCTCCGGCCCAGGCGCCGCTGAGCCAGACCTTCGCCGACATGGGCAAGCCCAAGCGCGAGGAAGAGGCCGCCATCGACGTCGATTCCGTCTTTTCCAAGCTCAAGCAGATCAAGCGCCCGGCCGACGAAGACGAGGGCTGAGTCGCCTGCGGCTACCCGACTTGCAAGGTTCGCCCTTGCGAAGAAGCGACGAAGCATACGCAATCACATCGTCATCCCGGGCTTGACCCGGGATCCATCATAGAGCGCCGTCCTGCCTATGATGGATCCCGGATCGGCGCTGCTGCGCAGCGTGTCCGGGATGACAAGTGGGTCCGTGAAAACGGCGCAGACTTTAACCCAGCCCCCTGCCCTTCAGCGCGACGGCGATCTCGTCCAGCACCGTCGCGTCCTCGATCGTCGCCGGCATAGCGTAATCCTCGCCATCGGCGATCTTTTTCATCGTCGCCCGCAGGATCTTGCCCGACCGCGTCTTCGGCAGCCGGCCGACCGTCAGGGCCAGCTTGAAGGCGGCCACGGGCCCGATCCTGTCGCGCACCAGCGCCACCAGTTCCGTCTCGATCTCGGCATGGCTCTGGCTGGCGCCGGACTTCAGCACCACGAAGCCGCAAGGCAGCTCGCCCTTGAGCGCGTCCCTGATCCCGATCACGGCGCATTCCGCCACCGCCGGATGCGAGGCCAGCACCTCTTCCATCCCGCCGGTCGAGAGCCTGTGCCCGGCGACGTTGATGATGTCGTCGGTCCGGCCCATGATGAAGACATAGCCGTCTTCGTCGATATAGCCCGCATCCGAGGTGTTGTAGTAGCCCGGATAGGTCGAGAGATAGGCCTCTGCGAAGCGATCATCCGCCTGCCACAGCGTCGGCAGCGCACCCGGCGGCAGCGGCAGTTTGAGCACGATCGCGCCCATCGTTCCTGCCGGCACGGGCCTGCCGCCCTCGTCGAGGCAGCTGACCTCCCAGCCCGGCAGCGGCACGCTCGGCGAACCCGGCTTCACCGGCAGGCGTTCCAGCCCGATCGGATTGCCGACGATGCAGAACCCGGTCTCGGTCTGCCACCAATGGTCGATCACCGGCACCTTCAGCACGTCCGCCGCCCAGTTCAGCGTGTCGGGGTCGGCCCGCTCCCCGGCCAGGAACAGCGCCCGAAACTGCGACAGGTCGTGCCCCGCCAGATGCTTCGCCTGCGGATCCTCCTTGCGGATGGCGCGAAACGCGGTCGGCGCGGTGAACAGCGCCACAGCATTGTGCTCGGCCGCGACGCGCCAATAGGCGCCGGGGTCGGGCGTGCCGACCGGCTTGCCCTCGTAGAGGATCGTCGTCGCACCCTGCAGCAGCGGCCCATAGACGATGTAGCTGTGGCCGACGACCCAGCCGACATCGGACGCTGTGAACATCACCTCGCCGGGCCTGACGTCGTAGAGGTTGTCCATGCTCCATTTCAGCGCGACCATGTGCCCGCCATTGTCGCGCACCACGCCCTTGGGCCGGCCTGTCGTGCCCGAGGTGTAGAGTACATAGAGCGGGTCGGTCGCCGCGACCTCAACACAATCCGCCCTGCGCCCATTGGCCTTGGCGGCAGCGACCAGCGCTCGCCAGTTCCGGTCGCGCCTGACATGCATCGAGGCCTCGACTTGTGGCCGCTGCAGCACGAGGCAGGCATCGGCCTTGTGCGCGGCAAGATCGATCGCCGCATCCAGCAGCGGCTTGTATTCGACCACGCGCGCGGGCTCGATGCCGCAGGACGCCGCCAGGATCAGCTTCGGCAGGGCATCGTCGATCCGCGTCGCCAGTTCCTTGGCCGCGAAGCCCCCGAACACGACCGAATGCACCGCCCCGATCCGCGCGCAGGCCAGCATCGCGAAGACCGCCTCTGGAATCATCGGCATGTAGAGGATGACGCGGTCGCCCTTGCCCACACCGAGATCTTGCAGCACAGCCGCCAGCACCGCGACCTCGTCGAGCATTTGCGCATAGCTGAAGACGGCCTTGGTCCCGGTGACCGGGCTGTCATGGATCAGCGCGGGCTGCTTGCCCCGCCCGTCGCGCACATGCCGGTCAAGAGCATTGAAGCAGGTGTTGCAGGTCGCATCGGGAAACCAGCGCCCATAGATGCCCAAAGTTGCGTCGAAGATCGTTGCCGGGGGCTTGATCCATTCGATGGCCTGCGCGGCCTGCGCCCAAAAACCCTTCGGATCGGCCTGCCACCGGGCATAAGCCTCGGCATAGCGGCCCGCATGCGGGGCGTTGCGTGCATGCTCGGCATTCATGATGCGCGTTCCTCTTGGCCGGCTTTGGGCCTAAACCCTCGCATCGGGCCGACAGTGGCGGGGGCGGATTTTGCGCGGGATCGTGATCACTAAGGCCGCCTGGCGCAAGCGCCGCACCCTCAGACTTTCGCACGGCTTTCCCGCGCTCTGATGCTGCTCGATCCCGCCTTCTTCGCCGCGATGGTGCCGGCCGTAATCCTGATGGGCCTGTCCAAGGGCGGCTTCGCCGGACTTGGCCTGCTGGCGCTGCCGCTGATGGCCCTCGTCGTTTCGCCGGTACAGGCGGCCGCGATCATGCTGCCGCTGCTGATCTCGCAGGATGTCGTCACGGTCTGGTCTTATCGCCGCGAGTTCGACCGGCGCATCCTTGCGACGCTGTTACCGGGCGCACTCATCGGCATCCTCGCCGGCTATCTCCTGGCGGCAAAGGTGTCGGACGCGGCGGTCGGTCTCGCGGTCGGTATGATTTCGATCGGCTTCGCCATGCGCAACCTGCTGGGGCTCGCCGGTGCGCAGGCCAAGGTCAGGCGGGCCGGTTTCGGCGCCGGCACGCTTTGGGGCGCGATCTGCGGCTTCACCAGCATGATCGCCCATGCCGGCGGCCCGCCCTTCCAGATCTATGTCATGCCGCAGCGACTGCCGCCTGCCGTCTTCGTCGGCACGGGCGCGATCTTCTTCGCCATGATCAACCTGATCAAGGTCGGGCCCTATATCGCGCTCGGCCAGTTCTCGGCGCAGAACCTCACCGCGTCGCTTGCTCTGCTACCGGTCGCGGTGGCAGCGACCTTCGCCGGCGTCTGGCTGGTGCGCCGCGTGCCGGCCGAGC
This sequence comes from Bosea sp. PAMC 26642, assembly GCF_001562255.1. Classification (NCBI taxonomy): domain Bacteria; kingdom Pseudomonadati; phylum Pseudomonadota; class Alphaproteobacteria; order Hyphomicrobiales; family Alloboseaceae; genus Allobosea; species Allobosea sp. PAMC 26642. Next base: position 2,890,026 of record NZ_CP014301.1, read on the forward strand.
GCTTCTACACGATCATCTACTGGCTGCTGCTGGCGGTCGGCGCCAAGCTGGTCTTCGACGGCATACGGGGCTTGCATCTGATCAGCTGAATCACGCCAGGATTGCGCCCTCTCGGAAAAAAGGATGGATTACCAGGAAGGCGCAGGGCCGCTAGACCAAAGCGCCAGCCTTGGGGGGCCATCCGTGACAGCCAGCGCCTACGACACCGATCTCGACCGCAACCCGGCGAATTTCCAGCCGCTGACGCCGCTGCCCTTTCTGGAGCGCGCCGCGAGCGTCTTCCCCGAGCACATTGCCATCATCCACGGCCCGCTGCGCCGCAGCTATGCCGAGTTCTATGCCCGCTCGCGGCGCCTGGCCTCGGCGCTGGCGAAGCACGGCATCGGCAGGAACGACACCGTCGCCGCCATGCTGCCCAATACGCCGGCTATGCTCGAATGCCATTACGGCGTGCCGATGTGCGGCGCCGTGCTCAACACGCTGAACACCAGGCTCGACGCGGCGATAATCGCCTTCTCGCTCGACCATGGGCAGGCCAAGGCCGTCATCATCGACCGCGAGTTCGCCAAGACGATGCGCGAGGCGCTGGCGCTCTGCGAGGCCAGGCCCCTCGTCATCGATTACGACGACCCTGTCTATGACGGCCCCGGCGACCGCCTCGGCAACATCGAATACGAGGATTTCATCGCTGGGGGAGATCCCGACTTCGCCTGGGCGATGCCCTCAGACGAATGGGACGCGATCGCGCTGAACTACACCTCCGGCACCACCGGCGACCCCAAGGGCGTGGTCTATCACCATCGCGGCGCCAATCTGCTGGCGACCTCCAACGTCCTGACCGGCGGCATGGCGAGGCACCCGGTCTATCTCTGGACGCTGCCGATGTTCCACTGCAATGGCTGGTGCTTCCCCTGGACGATCTCGCTGCTGGCGGGCACCCATGTCTGCCTGCGCCAGGTCCGGGCCGGGGCGATGTACGACGCGCTCGCCGACCATGGCGTCACGCATATGTGCGGTGCGCCGATCGTGATGTCGACGCTGCTCAACGCGACTGCCGGGGAAAAGCGCGACTTCAACCAGAAAGTCGCCTTCTTCACCGCCGCCGCCCCGCCGCCCGAGGCCGTGCTCGGCGCGATGAAGCAGGCCGGCTTCGAGGTGACGCATCTCTACGGCCTGACCGAAGTTTACGGACCCGCCGTCGTCAACGAATGGAACCGCGACTGGGACGCGCTGCCGCCCCCCGAGCAGGCCGCGCTGAAGGCCCGCCAGGGCGTGCGCTACCCGGCGCTCGAAGGGCTCGACGTGATTGACCCCGACACGATGCAACCCGTCCCCCGCGACGGCGCCACGCTCGGCGAGGTGATGATGCGCGGCAATGTCGTGATGAAGGGCTATCTGGGGAACCCGAAATCGACGAAAGCCGCCTTCGAGGGCGGCTGGTTCCACACCGGCGATCTCGGCGTGCGCTATCCCGACGGCTACATCCAGCTCAAGGACCGCTCCAAGGACATCATCATCTCGGGCGGCGAGAACATCTCCTCGATCGAGGTCGAGGACGCGCTCTACAAGCATCCGGCCGTGCAGGCCGCCGCCGTGGTCGCGAAACCCGACGAGAAATGGGGCGAAACCCCTTGCGCCTTCATCGAGCTCAAGCCCGGAAAGACGGCGACGGAGGAAGAGATCATCGCCTGGTGCAAGGGCCTGCTGGCCTCGTTCAAATGCCCGCGCACGGTGGTCTTCACCGAGGTGCCGAAAACCTCGACGGGGAAGATCCAGAAGTTCAGGCTGCGGGAGATGGCGCGGGGGTTGTGAGCGGGATCGAGATTCGGCTCGGGGTGAGGAGCCGAAGTTAAGCCACTTCAAGATCTGCAGAAGCGGTTAGGCTTTAGCCGTGCGTTTGGAGAAGTTCGCTTCAATACCTTTTGATTCCATTTTTCACAATCCTACTCCGTTTTGTCCGCTTCCCATCTCTTTAGTTGGTTTCCGTTCTCATTCCACCAGCGCTGTAATCTGAGAGCGGCTTCCAAAGCTTCTGCAACATCGTCCACTTGGTCAACAAACGCCCTCTGTGTCTCGAGGCGAGGGGTATCGATCACAATGCCTAGAGAGTGCCCGGCTCGCCGAAGATAAGCACCAGTGTCCACAAGGTTCTGAGGAGCGACAAGGGAGTCCACCATTGCAGCGCGACCCGTCAACATGATCTTTACCGACGCGGAGCGTGCCGAACTATCCCAGCATTGTAGCGACATCCTGGGGCGCGCGACCTCTGCGTGCTGGACCAACGTTCGAGGGACATCGAAATAAACCGTCCGTGATGCGTCCGGCCTGACGCCATCAGCGTTAGGATTGTGCTTCATAGCCAGATCGGGAAAGCGATCAACAATTAGCTGACGAATTCCCGCGAAGAAGTCGATCGCGCCAGCATTAGGCATTGGTTCATACGGCGCCTCGGCTTGCCGGATCGCCGATTCAAGAAGCACGCGATCATCACTGCCAACATGCTCTAGGAAATCCTCGTAGGCAATGCGGACATCGAACATCTTGCCGGACCGGCTGCTGGCCAGATAGCGTGCTGGCGCAAGAAGGACCGAATAGGCCTCGCGACCGGAGCCTCGATAGGCCGCAACGCTCCTTTGATAGCGTTGGGGCTGGCCATGTCCGTCTCTGGTGATACTGTAAGCAGCGTCTATCTTGTTCTCGATTAACAGTAACGGACCGCCTCGAAAATCCATTACGATATCGATAGAACCTGTTCCGGCGACGTGACGCACCTGCGCTTTTACATCGCAAACGCCAAGAATACCTTGGACACACGCCCCTCTCGAAAAATGAGCGGCGACCTCCGAGCGGGATCGAAGCAGCCTTACGAACAATGCGTCGGTGTCTCGCTCATAAGTTCGCAGAGCGGTCTTCAACCGACCGGAACCGCTAATGAACGACGCCTTCATGACCAGTTTTCCCACTCTTTGCGCAAATTGCGATGTACGACGCCAACCTGATCAGTTCGAAAGCTCGCCCAAGCCCGACCGATTGCAATAATACGAACCGTGTCGGCACGTAGGCGCTCGGGTAGCCCGCTAGGCCCATCGACATGCAGGGCCGCCTCGATCGCCGCAGCAACTGATCCCGGCGGCAAAAACGATTCCAAACGCCTATCTTCCAGCCCCGCCATTTGGGGATCGAGCACCACTTCTTCGCATGGGCGAAGGAGTACTTCCCGGCACGTTCCTGCAGTTACAGGAAGCCAAACGACATAGTTGTGCTCACCCTGATCGGGCTCCAACTCGGCGGGGAACCGTAGGCCAAAGGGCCCGTCGCTGCGCAGCGAAAGATTTCCCTCCATAAATGGCACGTTCACCCTATGCCATTTCCCAGCGAGCTCGATCTCGACCTCATCATACAGCTCATCGAGATACAGCCAAGGTTTACGGATATGCAGCGGCCCGTCCGGGCCGATCAACTCTAGCACACTGCGAATTTCGAATAGGGCTGCGGGAGAGTGACGGTCATCAGCTGGGCCAACGGCTAGACGCACCTCACGCAGAATCGTCAAGTCAACGGGGATAGATTGATTTGTAATATGGACAGTAACAATGCACTGCATCGTAATAGATTTAGGCTCAGTAAATAAGACAATGGATGGAATGAGAGGAAAATCTTCCACATGCTCCAACCAATTTGCCAGCGGACCTCTAAGCAGCGAACTTGATGACGGAAAGATCTGTTCTGCTGCGAGGTCATATCGTCCTGGGAGAACGGTCATGCACTCAATGTGCGCATGGAGCTTTTCGACACGTGCGACCTGACAAGCGAGAGTCTGAAGCGTCTCCGATAACATGCTCCAGAAGACATTTAGTTCCGGTTCGACTTCGCCTGCTCTAACCGCGTCATCAAGACTGGAGCCACGGAATGCCAGAAGCAAAATATCGTCCTCGGGTTCACAAATGGCGTTTGCAATTTTCTTAGCGTATTCTGCAATCTTGTTCGGCTTCTTGCATTGGCGAAGGTCCCTGCGGCGTTGAGCTGGATTTTCATGCTCATGCCAGATCTCACGACAGATTTCTGTAATACCTTTCCTACCTCGCCTATTGCCGTGTTCCGTTATAAGTTTATCCAGATTATATGCGGCGCGTTCGCATTCGCCGGACCTGAAATTGATCCTCTTCTGCGCAATAACCTCACGTAGTCTTTTTGCTTCGCGCTCACGAGTTTCTTGAGTTTCGGGTCGATCAGGAAAATCGGCGCCATTCTTCATATTGCGCTCCTTTTGGCGCGCGTGGCATACTGGCGCCGATATCGCCTTCCCGCTCGTCCCACAGGACGCAGGACTGTAACGACTCCCTCTCGACCCAAGACGGCGGCAAGCGCCCGAACTCGCTTGACTGCATCCGGGTCGAAACCTTCGGCAATGAGCATCATTGCAGTGTCGCCGCTCATGCGTATCGTCACAGCGCCTTCTCCGGCATGATGCGCGATGTCGCCATGTTCGATGAGAAGGGAAGCCAGATTCAACGGGATGCTTCGTGCACCACAGCGTCGAAGGGCATGTCGGGTAAATTGGGGATTTGGATTTGCGAGGTTCACGGTGTGTCTCCTTGCTGACCCCTTGATCATCGCACGTGCTGTGACGCTCGTTCTTCAGAAATAGTAATTTACCTTGTCTTTTTTTCGGAAGTAAAAATTGTAATTTTAGCCCATGAAAGATAGCAAAAAGGCCGCGACATTTCGGCTTGAAGCGAGGCTGGAAGCTGAACTGGCCCTTCGCGATACGGAGATTTTCTCCGCGTAGCCATGTCAAACTCCCCGGACCTCTCCACCGTCTCACCCCATACGAAAAACCGGCCCCTCTCGGGACCGGCCGATTCTCACGAAACGCAATGGAAAATCCGGGCCGCATCAGCCCGGTGACGCCCTCAATGCAAGGTCTGGCCGGGTACGGCCTGCCTCACCCTCTCGATCTCCTCCTTCAGCAGCAGCTTCTTTCGCTTCATCTCGACCACGTTCAGATCGTCCGATGAGGGGCTGGCCACGGCCTGGGCAATGGCTGCCTCGAGTTGGCGGTGTTTGCGTTCGAGTTCGACGAGATGGGTCTGCAGCGACATCTGGATCCTCCTGATGATCGGTTGACGGGGACAAGTCTGACACAGAGCCGGCTTCACGTCTGCGGGGCAGTCTCGCGCCGCACCATGACTTTCCGTGATCATGAACGAGCCCTCGTCGAGAAGACGCGAATATGACGCGTCGCGTTTACGCAGGACACTCCGCGCTCTTGCGGGGCGCCCGGCGTCTCAGCATAGTCATGATCAATCGCGGCGATGATGAGATGGCTTATGGGATTCGAGCTCAGCGTGGAGGAGGTGGAAGCCTTCACGACGGAACTGGCACGATTGCGCGAGGAACATCGCGATCTCGACAGCGCCATCGACGCGCTGGAACGCGTCGGCGCGATCAACCAGATCCAGGTCCAGCGCCTGAAGAAGCGGAAGCTCTACCTCAAGGACCGCATCGCCCAGATCGAGGACGCACTGACGCCCGATATCATCGCGTAAGCGCGAAAATCCCGATTGCCCGCTTGCTTCCGCAGCGTTGCGCGGTCTAGATCGCGCGCTTCCTCTCCCGAGCCGCGGAAGCGATCCGTCTTATGGCCACCTCTCCCCCGCCCGTCGCCATCATCATGGGCAGCCAGTCCGACTGGGCGACGATGCGCCATGCCGCCGAGACGCTCGACGCTCTCGAAATCGCCTATGACGCGCGCATCGTCTCGGCGCACCGCACGCCCGATCGCATGGTCGCTTTCGCCAAGGGCGCCAAAGCGGACGGCTTCAAGGTGGTGATTGCCGGCGCGGGCGGCGCGGCCCATCTGCCGGGCATGACCGCCTCGCTGACCCCCCTGCCCGTCTTCGGTGTCCCGGTCGAATCCAAGGCCCTGTCTGGCCAGGACAGCCTGCTCTCGATCGTTCAGATGCCGGCCGGCATTCCGGTCGGCACGCTTGCCATCGGCAAAGCCGGTGCGGTCAATGCCGCGCTCCTGGCAGCCGCCGTGCTGGCGCTCGGCGACGAGGCGCTGGCCTGGCGCCTCGATGCCTGGCGCGCCCGCCAGAGTGCCGCGATCGCGGATCGGCCCAGCAGGGACGAGGCATGAGCGCGGACGACTTCCCCGGCTTGAGCCCCGGCGCGATACTCGGCATCCTGGGCGGCGGGCAGCTTGCCCGAATGCTGGCGCTGGCCGCCGCCGATCTCGGCGTTCGCGTCCATATCTTCTGCCCCGACCCTGAAAGCCCCGCCTTCGACGTCTCCGCCGCACAGACCATCGCCGATTACGACGACGAAGCTGCGCTCGCCGGTTTCGCCGATGCCGTCGATGTCGTAACCTACGAATTCGAGAACGTTCCGGCCTCGACCGCGGCCTTCCTCGCCGCGCGCACGACATTGCGCCCGGGCGCCCGCGCTTTGGCGGTGACGCAGGACCGGTTCAGCGAAAAGACCTTCATCGCCGGTCTGGGCCTGGAGGTCGCGCCATTCCGCGCCGTTGATTCGCTTGCAGATCTCGAAGTTGCCGTGGCCGAACTCGGCCGACCCTCGGTCCTGAAGACGCGCCGCTTCGGCTATGACGGCAAGGGCCAGGTCAAGCTCGCGCCGGACAGCGACATCGCGCGGGCCTATGAGGAGATCGGCCGTTCTCCGGCGATCCTGGAAGGCTTCGTGCCGTTTTCGCGCGAGGTCTCGGTCGTCGCCGCACGCGGAAAGGACGGCGCCTTTGCCGCCTTCGATCTGTGCGAGAACGAGCACCGCGACCATATCCTGGCCTTCACGCGTGTCCCGGCCCGCGTCTCGCCGGCAGCAAGCGGGGCCGCCATCGAGGCAGCGCGGCAGATTGGCGCGGCACTCGGCTATGTCGGCGTCTTCGCAGTCGAACTGTTCGTGGTCGGCGAGGGCGACAGCGAGCGCATCGTCGTCAACGAAATCGCCCCGCGCGTCCACAACTCGGGACACTGGACCAGCGAAGGCGCGCAGACCTCGCAATTCCATCAGCACGTCCGCGCCGTTTGCGGCTTTCCGCTCGGCTCGCCCGAGCGGCGCGGTCGTGTCGAGATGGAAAACCTGATCGGCGATGCGGCCCTGCGCTGGCGCGAGCTGCTGGCAGAACCCGGCGCCCACCTGCATCTCTACGGCAAGCGCGAGGCCCGGCCCGGCCGCAAGATGGGCCATGTCACGCGAGTTTGGCCCGAGCAGGGCTGAGGCTGTGGGCGAACTTTGGCGGGCACGTTGTTTTCAGCGATTTTCCACGCTTTCCGGCGTGGACAGCCAAAACAATTTCTGTTATCCGCACGATCCTTCGAGCGATCTGCGTCGCAGTGTCGCTGACCGATTTTTTCGACCAACCCGCTAAAGACGGACACTCACGTGCAGGTTCTCGTTCGCGACAACAATGTCGATCAGGCTCTCCGCGCTCTCAAGAAGAAGCTCCAGCGCGAGGGCGTTTTCCGCGAGATGAAGCTTCGGGGCCATTACGAGAAGCCCTCCGAGAAGCGGGCTCGCGAGCAGGCCGAGGCCGTGCGCCGCGCCCGCAAGCTGCAGCGCAAGAAGCTGCAGCGCGAAGGCCTGCTGCCGGCGCCCGTCGCCAAGCCCAAGCGCCCCTGATTACACGCGGAAGCCCCTTGGGCTCCGCGAATCGACGATAAGACCGACTGCGCCTGGAGCCCCCTCCGGGCGCTGTTGCTTTTTCAGCGCCATTAACCAAGTGTTGGCAGGATACAGGCGTTCTCAGCGGAGACGCTTTCGGTCGGGGGAGCGCAATCACGTCGCGACGGCCACGGAGTCGCGCGACAGTCAAGGCACGGAACCACGACGCATGATCCAGAGCATCAATCGCGGCACCCTGAACCGCGGCAAGACCCTGATCCGGAGCACGAGCCTGATCGCGGCGGCGAGCGCGGCGCTCCTTCTCGCGGGCTGCGATACGGTCCCCGGCGCAGCCTCGCAGCAGGGCGTAGCCGAGATCGACATGAACTCGGCAGCCGACGCCAGCGTCAATATCGGCTCGTTGAGCGAGGTGATCTCGCGCAATCCCAACGACCCGAACGCCTACAACACGCGCGGCGCCGCTTATGCCCGCGTCGGCCGCTTCTCCGATGCCATCGCCGATTTCACCAAGGCGGTGCAGATCGATCCCAATCTCGCCTCGGCCTATACCAACCGCGCGCTCGCCCTGCGCCAGAGTGGCCGCAACGATGCCGCGCTCGCAGACTTCAACCGCGCGACCACGGCCAATCCGAACTACGCACCGGCCTATGTCGGCCGCGCCAACCTGCTGCGCGCCCAGAACAACAGCCAGCAGGCTTTGGCCGACCTCAACACCGCGATCCGCCTCAACCCGGAATCGGCCGAGGCCTTCCATGCGCGCGGGCTGGTCTACCAGAAGGAAGGCCAGCATCGCTACGCGATCTCCGATTTCGACTCGGTGATCGACCGCAATCCTTACACCGCCCCCCCTTACACCGCGCGCGGCCAGAGCCTGATCGCCGTCGGCAAGTTCGACGCTGCCATCGAGGACTTCACCGCCTCGCTCAACGTCGACAACCGCAACGCCGAGGCTTGGGCCGGGCGCGGCCTGGCGAGCGAAAAGCTCGGCAAGAAGAACGAGGCGATGGAGAACTACCAGCGCGCGCTTAGCATCGACAGCAGCAACGCCACCGCCCGCGCCGGCCAGGGCCGTCTCGGCGGCGGCGGCCTCTTCCGCAGCTGAGCCGGTCCGCACTCAGGGGCCGATCGTCACGGCGTCCGAGCCCTGCAGCGTTCCATCCGCGACCTGCGCGAGGAAGCGCCTGATCTCGGGAACCGAACCGTGCGACGGCAGGTTCTCGTGATCGCCTGACGGAAAACGGACGAAGCGCTTGGGCGGGTTCGCCAGACCGTAAAGCGCCTGCCCCTGCGCGAACGAAATGACGCGGTCGCGCTCGCCATGCAGCACCAGCAGCGGCGTCCGTACCTGGCTGATCACCGCATCCGAGCGGAACTGATCCTGCATCAGGAACGAGATCGGCACGAAAGGATAGACGCCTTGCGCGACGGCGACGGTCGAAAGATAGGGGGCTTCGAGCACGACAGCTACGAGCGGGACTTCGGACGCGAGCTTCAGCACGACGCCGGTGCCGAGCGATTCGCCATAGCCGATCAGAGTTGACGCGCCGAAGCGCGCCACGGCTGCGCCATAAGCGGCGCGCGCGTCGAGATGCAGGCCGGCCTCGGTCGGCGTTCCAGTCGAGCCGCCATAGCCGCGATAATTCACCGCGAACAGCCCCGTGCCGTCCTCCGTCAGCGCCTTGAAGCGCGCCTGCTGGACAGGTCTCGCGAAATTGCCGGCATTGCCATGGAAGAACAGCAGCACCGGCCTGCCGGCGCGCGGTGGCACGATCCAGGCGATCAGCCGCTCACCATCAGCCGCCGTCAGCGTGGTCTCCTCCAGCGCCGGCAGATCGACCCCGGCCGTCTCGGCACGGACGGGATTGCGCGGATACATCAGTTCGCGCTGCTTGACGAAGAGCAGGCCGAGCATTGCAGCATAGACCGCTATAGCGGAAAAGAGCAGACGGCCGATCCATTTCATGGCTGACCCTCGCGCGTCAGAATGGCGAAGACGCGACGCTCAATCGAGAACCTTGACCATTTCGATGGAAAGCTCTCCGAAGCCGGCGCGGCGATAGGCGGCGAGTGCGATGTCGTTGCGCGGAAGCACGCCAAGCAGAAGAACCTTGCGGCCAGCGGCGCGGGCGAAGCGCTCTGCCTCGGCCAGCAGCGCCTGGCCGATCCCGGCCTTCCGATGGCCGCTCGCGACGACGATATTCTCGATATGAACATGATCACGCCAGTGTTCCTGGACGTAGGGACCGGCTCGGCCAAGCTGCAAGGCCAGATAACCAACAACGCGGCCCTCGATATCGGCAACGAACTGCGCCCCGCCAGTCTCGCTCGCCTTATCGGCATCATCGTCCAGACAGGCCGCCGCCGTATCGAGCCCGGTGGTACGGTCATAGCTCAGCGCCGCTTCATGCGCCGTGAGTTCGAGCAGCAGGCCAATGACGGCCTCGCGATCGTTTGCCTGCATGCAGCGGATCGACAGTGTCACGAAATTAGCTCCAAACGAAAAAGACCGGCACGAAGCCGGTCTTTAGCGACAGGGGAATGACGACAGCGGGCGCTCAGTGCGCCATGGCCTTGACGATGTCGTCGGTGACCTTCTTGGCGTCTCCGAACAGCATCATCGTGTTGGGCCGGAAGAACAGCTCGTTCTCGACGCCGGCATAACCGGCCGCCATGCCGCGCTTGATGAACAGCACGGTCTTGGCCTTCTCGACGTCCAGGATCGGCATGCCGTAGATCGGCGAGGCCTTGTCGGTCTTGGCGGCCGGGTTGGTGACGTCGTTGGCGCCGATGACGAAGGCGACGTCGGCCTGGCCGAATTCCGAATTGATGTCCTCGAGCTCGAAGACCTCGTCATAGGGCACGTTGGCTTCCGCCAGCAGCACGTTCATGTGGCCGGGCATGCGGCCAGCCACCGGATGAATGGCGTATTTGACCTCGACGCCTTCCTTCTTGAGCAGGTCGGCCATCTCGCGCAGCGTGTGCTGCGCCTGCGCCACCGCCATGCCGTATCCGGGCACGATGATGACCTTGCCGGCATTCTTCATGATGTAGGCGGCATCATCGGCCGAGCCCTGCTTGACAGGCCGCGCCTCGACCGCGCCATCCGCCGCAGCGGCGGTATCGCCGCCGAAGCCGCCGAGGATGACGGAGATGAAGCTCCGGTTCATCGCCTTGCACATGATGTAGGACAGGATGGCGCCCGAGGAACCCACCAGCGCGCCGGTGATGATCAGCGCCATGTTGCCGAGCGTGAAGCCGATGCCAGCCGCAGCCCAGCCCGAATACGAGTTCAGCATCGAGACGACGACGGGCATGTCGGCGCCCCCGATCGGAACGATCAGCAGCACGCCGAGCGCGAACGAGACCAGCACGATCAGCCAGAAGACGACATGGCTCTCTGTCTTGATGAACAGCAGCAGCAGCACGACCAGCGCGACGCCGAGCCCGATATTGATGCCATGGCGCTGCGGCAGCATGATCGGCTTGCCGCTCATCCGCCCGTCGAGCTTGAGGAAGGCGATGATAGAGCCGGTGAAGGTGATCGCGCCGATGGCGACGCCCAGCCCCATCTCGAACAGGCTCGCGCCCTTGATATGGCCGACCAGCCCAATGCCGAACGCCTCGGGCGCATAAAGCGCAGCCGCTGCCACCAGCACGGCCGCGAGACCCACCAGAGAATGGAAGAATGCCACGAGCTGCGGCATCTGCGTCATCTGCACGCGCTTGGCCATGAACGCGCCGATGCCGCCGCCGATGGCGATGCCCGCCACGACCAGCAGCCAGCCCGAGAAACCGGCCGGCGGGAAGAACACGATGGTGGTGGCGATGGCGATGCCCATGCCCACCATGCCGTAGAAATTGCCCTGGCGCGACGTCGTCGGATGCGACAGCCCGCGCAGGGCCATGATGAACAGGACGCCGGAGACGACGTACAGCAGGGCGGAGAGATTGGCGGCCATCGGCGCTCAGCCCTTCTTCTTGTACATGGACAGCATCCGCTCGGTGACGAGAAAGCCGCCGAAGATGTTGACCGAGGCGAGCACGAGCGCCACGAAACCGAAGATTTTCGCCCAGATCGGTCCGTCGCCGAGTGCGGGCGCCGCCTGGACGCCGACCGCCAGGAGCGCGCCGACGACGATGACCGAGGAGATCGCATTGGTGACCGACATCAGCGGCGTGTGCAGCGCCGGCGTCACGGACCAGACGACGTAATAGCCGACGAAGACGGCGAGCACGAAGATCGCGAGCCGGAAGACCGTCGGATCGACGCCGGTCGCGGCTCCTGCCGCATGGGCAGCCTGCTCGGCGTATTTCTCGGCGAGTTCGGCCGCCTGCCTGGCGAGCGCCGCGGCGGAGCGGGCCTGTTCCACCGCCAGTTCGGGTGTCGGATTGGCCATGTTAAACGCTCCCCTCGACGGCAGGCGCGGATTCGACAGGTGCGGGCTTGGGCACGAAATTCGGATGGACCACCGCGCCGTCTTTGGTCAGGGCGGTCGCCTTCACCAGTTCGTCGTCCCAGTTCACCGCGAGCTTCTTTTCGGCCTTGTCGATCAGCGTCTCGACGAAGGCGAACAGGTTCTTGGCGTAGAGCTGCGACGAGGTCGCCGGCAGGCGGCCGGGCACGTTGAGATGGCCGACGATCTTGACGCCGTTGGGCGTCACGAAGACCTCACCCGGCTTGGCGAGTTCGCAATTGCCGCCACGCTCGACCGCGAGATCGACGATCACCGAGCCCGCCTTCATGCTCTCGACCATCGCAGCCGAGATCAGCTTCGGAGCCGGACGACCGGGGATCAGCGCGGTGGTGATGACGATGTCCTGCTTGGCGATGTGGCTGGCCGTCAGTTCCGCCTGCTTCGCCTGATACTCTTTCGACATTTCCTTGGCGTAGCCGCCCGATGTCTGCGCCTGCTTGAACTCGTCGTCCTCGACGGCGAGGAACTTCGCGCCCAGCGATTCGACCTGCTCCTTGGTGGCGGGGCGCACATCGGTCGCGGTCACGATCGCGCCGTTGCGGCGCGCGGTCGCGATGGCCTGCAGGCCGGCGACGCCGACGCCCATGATGAAGATGCGCGCAGCCGGCACCGTGCCCGCCGCGGTCATCATCATCGGCAGGGCGCGACCATATTCGGCTGCACCGTCGATCACGGCGCGATAGCCCGCGAGATTGGCCTGCGAAGACAGCACGTCCATCACCTGGGCGCGAGTGATCCGCGGCATGAACTCCATCGCGAAAGCCGCGACATTGGCCTTGGCCAGCGCGGCCACCGCCGGCTCGCTGCCATAGGGATCCATGATGCCGAACACGAGCGCGCCCGCCGGCAGGCCGGCGATCTCGCTCTCACCGGGGCGGCGGACCTTCAGGACGATGGCGGCGCCGGCCAGCGCCTCAGTCGCGCTTTTCGCGATCGTGGCACCGGCGGCCTCGTAATCCGCGTCGTTGATGCCGGAGGCAACGCCTGCCCCCGTCTCGACGACGACCTCGGCCCCGAGGCCGATGAACTTGCGGACGGTTTCCGGCGTCGCGGCGACGCGGGTCTCCGCCCCTTGCGTTTCGGCTGGCACGGCTATGCGCATGGCGGGGCGGGGCCTCTCAGGCTGGACGTGGAGACGAAGGCTTCAGAGCAGGACGAGAGCGAGCATCATCAAGACGAACGGAACCGCCGGAGCTTTCCAGCCGATCGACTTCGACGCAAGCCCGACGCCGGCCGTGATCAGGGTCAACAGCGTACCGATGAGCGCCACGCCCCAGGCGTGCTTGGTGCCGCCGACCGCGAGCACCGCGACGATAGCAAGGCAGGCCACGGTGCCGACTTCGGCGAAGTGGATGAAGCCCTGATAGGTGCGCTCGTGCTCGGCGTAGTCCATCTGCGGAATGTCGCCGGCGTGGTGTCCGTGGTCGGCCATGAAGAATATCCTGGATACGTTTGGGTCTCATGCCCTGTAGCGCACCCTTGGCGGGTCGGCAACGGAGTGGAAGACCGCCCGCGACCGGCAACTGCCGCAACGCGAGCCGCGGGGACGCTATGTCACGCCGCCCTGCCTGTAAATCGGCCTAGGCGGCAAAATTCTTCCGTTTATTCCGGCCGCGACAGACCATTCTTCTCCAGCAGGGCCTGCTGCCGGCTCGCCACGGCCGCAGTTTCGAAGTGCTCGATCTCGGTTTCGAACAACCGGTGGAAGTTCAGCTCGGCATCCAGATGCAGGAAGACGCCCCCTAATCCGATCGCGGCCCGGTCCATGAAGACGAACTCGCGCGGCACCTTGACGGGCCCACGTTTCTTCAGGGCCTGGTGCACCTCGAAGGCCTGCCTGCGGCCGTATTCCGCCGGGCTGACCCCTTCGGCGATACGCCTGACACGGTCCTCCAGCAGCGGCCCGTAGATGAACTTGGCCCAGATGTTCAGCGTATCGACCAGCTCCCTGGTCAGGCCCTTGAAGCCCCAGGTCTCGTAGGCATGGACGACGCGCGCCTCGTCGCCCTCCAGAATGCCACGATAGAGATCGACCACGCCGCCGACGAAGCTCGGCGGGAAGATCCGGATGCAGCCATAATCTAGCAGGTTGATGCCCTGCGGCGCGCCGTCCTCCGAGAACACCGTGTAGTTGCCCAGATGCGGGTCGCCATGGATCACGCCGTGATGGCTGAAGGGCCGCCACCAGGCCTTGAACATCGCCGTCGAGATGCGGTCGCGGGTCTCCTGCGCATCCTGCTTGTGGTCGAGGATGCGGTCGCCCTCGAGCCAGTGCATGGTCAGCAGGCGCCTGGTCGACAGCGACGCCTCCAGCGCCGGTACGCGTACCTCAGGCGTGTCTCTCAGGATATCCTGATACAGCGCGACATGCTTCGCCTCGCGGACGTAATCCAGCTCCTCGCGCACCCGCGCGCCGATCTCTTTGGCGATCTCGCTGGTGTCGATCACCGGGTCCATGCGCCGGTGCAGCGCAAACAGGATTTCGAGCTGCGAGATGTCGGCCTCGACGGCCGATTCCATATCCGGATATTGCAGCTTGCAGGCGAGTGCGACGCCCTCCGTCGTGGTCGCGCGATGCACCTGCCCGAGCGAGGCCGCAGCCGCCGGCTTCAGGTCGAACTCGCCGAAGCGCTCGCGCCAGTTCGCCCCGAGTTCGGCCATCATCCGTCGCTTGACAAAGGCAGCCCCCATCGGCGGCGCCTGCGACTGCAGCTTCTGCAGCTCCTCGGCATATTCGGGCGGCACCACGTCGGGGATGGTGGCGACGAGCTGCGCCACCTTCATGATCGGGCCCTTCAGGCCCCCCAGCGCCTTGGCCAGCGCCTCGGCATTGGAGGCGTTGCGCCCCTCGATGCCGAACAGTCGCGCCCCCGCGATCCGCGCCGCGACCCCGCCGACATTGGCCCCGACACGCGCATAGCGCGCCGCACGGGCGGAAAAGCGATTGGCTTCGGCGTCGTGGTCGGACATGGGGCGCTCAGGTTTAGGGCCGAGATTTCGACAGCATGTAGGCCGGACTTGCGTCGTTGCCAGTGCAGCCTATCGCCTCACCCGCGCGCCGCCAGATCAGCCCTCACCTCAGCCACACTCGTCCGCCTCGATGCCGTCCGCGACGATATCGGGAATCGTGAACGGGATTCCCGGCTGGCGCTCTATGCCCCAAGGGCCGTTGATCGCGGCCTCGATCCAGATGGGGGTGGTCACGCAGGCTCAGTCCTTGGGCCAGTTGTCGCGGATCCAGCGGGTGAGCCCATCCTCGTCGACCTCGCCGGCCGCGAGCGCGAGGATGGCGGCGGCAATGGCCTCGTTGGTGACAGCAAGCGCGACGCCGTTCAAACCAAGGAAGGTAACCATGGCCAGAAGCGCAACGCGCTTGTTGCCGTCGATGAAGGGATGATTGCGGGCGATACCGAAAGCATAGCTCGCTGCCAGCGCCGCAAGATCGGTTTCGCCATAGGCATGGCGGTTGATCGGTCGCGCCAGGGCCGATTCGAGCAAGCCGATATCGCGCACCCCGTCAGGCCCGCCAAACTGCGCAAGTTGCTCGGTATGGATGTCGATCACGGCCTTCGTCAGAAGCCAGGTCGGCTCGCTCACTTGGCCAGCTCACGCAAAGCGCCAGCATACTGCTTCATCGCTTCCCGAGCGATCGCCATCGTGCGTGCATGAAGATCCTCATGCGGCACGAGCTTCACCTCGCGGTCCGGCTGCCGGACGACGGTGAACCTGTCGCCCTCCGTCAGATCGAGACGCGCCAGCAATTCCTTGGGAAGGATGAATCCAACCGAGTTCCCGATCTTGCGAAGCTGCACGACATCGGAAACGGGTTCGCCTTCCGGCGACGCTACAGTCTCGCTCATGGCAGAATCCTCTGGCCGTTATACGAACAGTATAACGCGAACGGAGGCCCAATGTCATCCTTATGCCCTGCCGGCAGGAACGAGCCCCTTCTTACTCGCCGCCCCTGAGCCATCCGTCTCGCCATTGCCGCAGACCTGCCGTGAGCAAAAACGCCGGCCGACGATATTGTCAGCAGCGCCCGATCGCGCGCCTAATTGCGGCAACCAGAAAACGGGATGGAGACGATGGGCCTTTACTTCGAGGATTTCGATCCGGAACAGAGCATCGTCACGCGCGGCCGCACCGTCGGCGAAGGCGACATCACGCTGTTTTCCGGACTGTCGGGCGATTTCAACCCGCTCCATGTCGATGCCGAATACTGCGCCGGCACGCAATTCGGCGAGCGCATCGCCCATGGTCCGCTGACTCTGGCGATGGCGATCGGCCTGATATCGCAGCAGAATCTGATCGATGCCACAACCATGGGCTTGCTCGACCTGCACTGGTCCTTCGCCGCCCCGGTCAGGATCGGCGATACGGTTCATGCGGTGGTCAAGGCAGTGGACAAGAAGCCTTCCCGAAAACCCGATCGCGGCGTGGTGACGCTCCAACTCGACGTCTTCAATCAGCGTGGCGAGCAGGTCCAGACCGGCCATCTCAAGCTCCTGATGAAGCGCCGGCCGGAGCAGGACTGATGCTGGAGCGCCGTGCGACCTATGCCGAAACCGCCGAGCATTTCGCCTGGCGGATCCCCGAGCACTTCAACATCGGCACCGCTTGCTGCGACCGCCATGCCGACGGCAGCGGCAGGCTGGCGCTGATCTACGACGACCCTGACACAGGAGTCGCCACGACCAGCTTCGATGCGCTGAAACGCAGCTCGAACCGCATCGCTACCATGCTGCACGGCCACGGCATCGCCGCGGGCGAGCGCGTCGGCATCCTGCTGCCGCAGCGGCCCGAGACGGCCATGGCCCATATGGCGATCTACAAGATGGGGGCCATCGCTTTGCCCCTGTTCACGCAGTTCGGACCCGACGCGCTCGAACATCGGCTCCAGCACAGCGGCGCCAGCGCGCTGATTACCGACATGGAGAACATCGGCAAGGTCGAGGCGATCCGCGACACTTTGCCCGATCTCAAATGCATCTTCGTCATCGGCGGAGCCGGCCACCTCGATCTGCATAACGAGATGGCGAAAGCCTCGGACGACTTCACGCCGGCCGACACGCGGGCCGAAGACCCGGCCCTGATCATCTACACCTCCGGCACCACCGGGAAGCCGAAGGGCGCGCTCCATGCCCATCGCGTGCTGCTCGGCCACCTGCCCGGCGTGCAACTGCCGCAGGAGTTCTTCCCTCAGACGGATGACCTGTTCTGGACCCCGGCCGACTGGGCCTGGGCCGGCGGCCTGCTCGACGTGCTGCTGCCGAGCCTCTATTTCGGCGTGCCCGTTTTGGCCGCGCGCGCCCGCAAATTCGATCCGGAGGCCGCCTTCGACCTGATGGCCCGCCACAGGGTCCGCAACGCCTTCCTGCCGCCGACGGCGCTGAAGCTGATGCGGCAGGTCCAGAACCCCCGGCGCTTCGGCTACGCCATGCGCTCGATCGGCACCGGCGGCGAGACGCTCGGCGCCGATATGCTGGCCTGGAGCCGCGACACCTTCGGCTTCGAGGTCAACGAGTTTTACGGCCAGACCGAGGCGAACCTGATCGTCTCGAACTGCGCGAGCCTCTTCCCCGTGGTGCCCGGCTCGATGGGCCGCGCCGTGCCGGGCCATCGCGTCGCAGTGATCTCGCCCGACGGCAAGGAATTGCCGCCGGGCGAGCAGGGCCTGATCGCGGTCGCAAGGCCCGATCCCGTCATGATGCTGGAATACTGGCGCCAGCCGGAGGCGACCGCGGCGAAATTCGTCGGGGACTGGCTCGTCACCGGCGACACCGGCGCGCGCGACGAAGACGGCTATTTCTGGTTCCAGGGTCGCGACGACGACATCATCTCGTCGGGCTCCTATCGCATCGGGCCGGGCGACATCGAGGACTGCATCATCCGCCACCCCGCCGTGCTGATGGTCGCGGTCGTCGGCAGCCCCGACCCGGTTCGAACGGAGGTGGTCAAGGCCTTCGTGCTGCCCAAGCCCGGCAGCGAGCCTTCGGAAGCGCTGGCAGCCGAAATCCAGGCCTTCGTGAAGGAGCGGCTGGCCGCCTACCAGTATCCTCGCGAGATCGAATTCGTCACCGAACTGCCGATGACCGCGACGGGCAAGATCAGGCGCAAGGATCTGCGCGATCTGGAGGTGGCGAGGAAGCGACAGTCTTGATCAGACTCAACGCGGGTCATTCCGGACAAGCCGCGACAGCGGCGCCGATCCGGAATCCATCGTAAGGCACCCTCGGTTCTCTAGGATGGATTCCGGGTCTCCGCTTCGCTGCGCCCGGAATGACGGCCGTCTGGATCGGCACAGTCGCGTGCTACCCCGCTTCCAGCACCAGCTCGAACGTCATCAGCACCGGATTGTCGCCGCGCTGCAGCCGGCCCTGCGCCATCGCGCCGGTATAATCGACCAGCGCCACGTCGATCTCCGACTTAGCCTCCCCTACCTCGATCACGACATGGCCGGCCTCAATCGCGACCTCCGTGGCGAAATTCTCCACCACCCTGCCATCGTCAAAGCGCGCACCGATCGTACTGCCGACGCCGCCATGGATCGTGGCGCGCACCACGCCGCGCTCGCGGCAGAACTGCTCCAGCGCCGTGGCGAGATCGATGTTCGGCAGCACCCGCACGGCGAAGAACCGCCCCTCCCGCGTCGCGCCCAGAAGCTCGGCCCGGACCGGCCCGAACAGCTTGAAATTGGTCTCGGGGTCGGGGTTCGCGGCAAAACCCGCCCCGTCGAGCCCGACCGCGGGCAGCGTGATCGCCTCCGCCACCGTCGTCTCGTCGGGCAGGATATGCCCGCCGCTGCGCTTGCCAGAGGCCTCCGTCCAGAGCGCATGGCAATGGAAGAACGGCGCGCCGTCGCGCACGCCGAAGGTCATCGTGCCGGTCTCGACGCGCGCGATGCCGGCAGGACGGAAGATGTCGCTGTAGAAGGCCGCATGCTCGGGCGTTTTCGACAGCGCCGGCATGACATAGGCGAAGGGCGAGAGCGCCAGCCCCTCGACCCGTACCACGCCGCTGGTGAAGCCGGCCGCCGCAAAACTCCGCCGGACCGATTCCAGCAGCGTCAGCCCCGGCTGCAGCTGCATATCGAAGCGCAGGCCATGGCTCTCGACCCACTGGATGCGCTCGGGCCCGGCGGGTCCAGGTTGCGCGATCCGCCTCACGATTTGGGGCTCCGCAGCCATTCCAGCTCTCCGCGCGCCTCCAGCTCGTCTTTCACCAGGCGCTTGGGCACCTTGCCATAGCCGGATTTCGGCAGCGCCTCCCAGAAGAAGAAGCGCTTGGGCATCTTGTAGCGCGCGATCTTCGCCGACAGGAATTCGGCGATCTCGGCCTCACTCGCGGTGGCGCCCGCACGCGGCACGCAGACCGCGACGCCGATCTCGCCCCAGACCGGATCGGGCAGGCCGAGCACCGCGACCTCTGCGATGGCGGGATGGGTCAGAATCTTCTCCTCGATCTCGCGCGGATAGATGTTCGAGCCGCCGGAGATGTACATGTCCGACGCCCGGCCGGTGATGTAGACGAAGCCCTGCTCGTCCATGTGGCCGAGATCGCCGGTGCGGAACCAGCCATTGCGGAAGGACTTCGCATTGGCCTCGGGGTTGTCGTAATAGCCGGCGAAGACGGCGACACCGATGACGCAGATCTCGCCCTGCACCCCGGGCGCGACCACGGTGCCGTCATCATCCTGGATCTGCACCTCCATGCCGGTGCGCTCGTAGCCGCAGGTGCCGATGCGGGCATCAGGGCCGTCCTCCGGCTCGTGCAGCGCTGGCGGCAGCACGGTGATGTTGCCGGTCACCTCGCCCAGTCCGAAATACTGCACGATGACCTTGCCGAGCTTTGCGAGCGCCGCCTTCTGGTCCTCGCGATACATCGGCGCGCCGGCATAGATGATGTAGCGCAGGCTCGAATGGTCGTGCGCATCGACGGCAGGATGCTCGACCAGCATCTTCAGGATCGTCGGCACGGTGAAGATGTTGCTGATCCGGTATTTCGCGATCAGGCGGTAGGCCTCGTCGATGTCGAAGCGCTCGGTCGGCAGCAGGATCGAGGGCGCGCCGCGCGCCGCGATCACCAGCTGGTGCACGCCCGCTCCATGCGACAGCGGCGCGACCACAAGCGAGGCGTCGGCCTCGGTCGCGCCGGGCACCAGATCAGCGAGATGGTTCGTCACCACGAAGCCCATCTGGCCATGCGTCAGCACGGCGGCCTTGGAACGCCCGGTCGTGCCGGAGGTGAAGAAGAACCAGCACGGATCGTCATGCCCGACCGCGGCGTTGGCGACGCTCTCGCCGGCATGGCGCGCGATCACGGCATCGGCATCGTCCTCGCCGAAATCCCCGTCGCCGATCCGCCAGATGAAGTCGGGCGCCGGGCTCGATGCGGCGACGGCCGCGGCATGTGCCGGGAAATCGCCGTGGCAGATGAACGCCCTGGCCCCCGAGGACGTGGCGAGATAGCCGACCTCGTCGGGCAGCAGCCGAAAATTCGTCGGCACCCACACTGCCCCCAGCCGGAAGGCGGCGAACATCGAGACGAACATGGTGTCGCAGTTCTTGGAGTGGATGAGAATCCGGTCGCCCTTGCCGATCCCGCGCAACGCGAGGCCGGCGGCCAAGGCGGAGACGCGTGCATCGATCTCGCGCCAGCTCAGCACCCGCTCGCCCCAGATAAACCCCGGCTTGTCGCCATGCCGGCGCGAATTCTGGCTGGCGATATGGGCGAGGTTCATCACCCGCTTCGACATCGGCGCGAGCCCGCCCTTGGGTACGCTGGATGGGGATGCTGTCACGTCAGGCACTCCTGGTTTCGGCATTCGCGCGCAGCGGCGGCAAGGACCGCTCGCCGGGCACGCGCTTGGATCCGAACATCTGCGCCAGCAGCCGCTCCATCCGCGCCACCTCCTTGGCGAGATGAGCGGCAAGCTCGCTCTGCCGGTCCGGCAGCATGCGGCTGTCGATCGCCGCCAGGCTGAAAGCACCGGCGACGTGTCCGTCGGGATAGCGGAAAGCAGCACCGATCCCCCAGGAACTGGCGACGAGCCGGCCGGGGTTGAGCGAGAAGCCCTGCGCGCGGGTCAGCGCGATATCGGCCTTCAGCTGCGGCGGCGGGAAACCGGGATAACGGGCTAGCAACGTCGGCTCGTTGGCGGTCATGACGCGGTCCACATCATCGTCGGGTAGCGCCGCCAGAAGCGCGAGCGAGCCGGCGCCGACGCCCAGCGGATGCTGGTCGCCGCTCTGGAGGGCATGGGTCCGAACCGGATAGGTCCCCTCCTCCCGATGCAGGCAGACCGTATAGGTTTCGCGCCGCACCGACAGGAAGCTTGTATCGCGGGTCACCTCCGACAGGCGCCGCAGGCTCTCCATGGCGAGTTCGAGCAGCCCGTGCCGGCGCGCCGCGAGTACGCCGAGCACGAAGGCCTCCTCGCCAAGGCAGTACTGCCGCGTTTCAGGCTCCTGCTCGACGAGACCGGCCCGCATCAGCGCCAGCAGCAGTCGCCGCGCCGTCGGCTTGTTGAGCCCGCTCTGCAGGACGATCGCGCTCAAAGGCAGGCCACCCGTCGGCTCGCGCCCGATCAATGCCAGCAGCTGCAAGGCGCGATCGACGCTCTGCGAGCCCGACAGCTCGGCGCGCGCTTCCGGGAGTTGCTCCACCTTGGTATCCTCGACAGGTCCATGATCTGGACCCTATTCTTAGGAAGGAAGCGTAGTGGCACCCTTTGCGGATTGCAATGCGGTTTGCCTCGTGTAATCTGCCGCCCGTCCGGACGTGATGCCAATCACAGTGTGGACCGCGTCGAAAGCTGATCAACAAGCATAAGATCGGCGCGAATGGGAGGATCAGGACCATGTCGTTACAGGCGACCCGCCTTGCGGGTGCGAATCCGACTGCGCCGCCCGCCGCAATCGCGGCCTGTGCGGCCAGCCGGATCTAGGCCGGCGCCATGGTCGACGTTGCCGACAGCATCGCCTTGCCGCAGGGCGCGATCGGTGCGGAGGATGTCCGTCCGGGCTCCGCCATCATGCGCCCCGTCGAGATCGTCGCGGCAGCTCTCGTTGCGCTGATCATCTGCGTCCTGCTGCTGGGCGTGACCTCGCGCTACGTCTTCTCGCTGCCGGTGATCTGGATCGACGAGGTCGCCTCGATCTCATTCCTCTGGCTCGCCATGCTCGGCTCGGCCATCGCGATCGACCGCAACGAGCATCTGCGGCTCAGCCTCTTCGTCGGCATGATGCCCAGGCGCCTGAGCGAATTCGTCCAGACGCTGGCGCTGCTCGTGGTCGCGACCTTCCTGCTGGCGATGATCTATCCCGCGATCGACTATGCGATCGAGGAGAGCTTCGTCACCTCGGCGGCGCTCAACATCCCCAACAGCTGGCGCGTCTCGGCGCTGAGCGTCGGCATCATCCTGATGTCGCTGCTGGCGCTGCGCCATGCGGTCAGGACCTCGCGCCTGACGGACCTGCTGCTCGCCGCCGCGATCATCGCGGTTGCGGCGGGGGCCTTCTGGCTGCTGATGCCGGCGCTGAAGGGGCTCGGCTACTTCAACATCCTGATCTTCCTCGTCGGCGTGGTGACCTTGTGCCTCGTCGCCGGCGTGCCGATCGCCTTCTGCTTCGGGATGGGGACGCTCTGCTTCCTCGCCTTCTCGACCAGCGTGCCGATGATCGTGATGGTCGGCCGCATGGACGAGGGCATGTCGAGCATCATCCTGCTCTCGGTGCCGATCTTCGTCATGCTCGGCTGCATCCTCGACGCCACCGGCATGGGCAAGGCGATCGTCGATTTCCTCGCCTCGATGCTCGGCCATGTCCGCGCCGGCATGTCCTATGTCCTCCTCGGATCGCTCTTCCTCGTCTCCGGCATCTCGGGCTCGAAAGTCTCCGACATGGCGACCGTGGCCCCGGCCCTCTTCCCGGAGATGAAGCGGCGCGGCTACCAGCCCAAGGAACTGATCGCGCTGCTCTCGACGGGCGCGGCGATGGCCGACACCGTGCCGCCCTCGATCGTACTGATCGTGCTCGGCTCGGTCGCCGGCGTCTCGATCGCGGGCCTGTTCAATGCGGGCTTCGCCATCGCCATGGTGCTGCTGCTGGCGCTGGCGGTGCTGGCGCGCTGGAAAGCGCGCAAGGAGGACATGAAGGGCGTGCGCCGCGCCCCGGCCGCCTTCATCGGCAAGACCGCGCTGATCGCCGGCCCGGCGCTGATCCTGCCCTTCATCATCCGCAGCGCGGTCGGCGGCGGCATCGCAACCGCGACCGAAGTCTCCACCATCGCCGTGCTCTACGCGCTGATCGTCGGCATCGTGCTTTATGGCGGCATCGGCTGGAAGAAGTTCTACGCCATGCTGGTCGAGACGGCCGCGCTCTCGGGCGCGATCCTGATGATCCTTGGCACCGCGCTCGCCATGGCCTGGGCGCTGACGCAGACCGGCTTTGCCCGCGATCTCGCCAATGTCATGGTCGGCCTGCCCGGCGGCTGGCTCACCTTCATGGCCGTTACCATCGTCGTTTTCATGATCCTCGGCTGCGTTCTGGAGGGCCTGCCGGCGATCGTGCTGATGGCGCCGCTGATGTTCCCGATCGCCAAGAATCTCGGCATCAACGACGTGCACTATTCGATGGTGGTGGTCACCGCGATGAACATCGGCCTGATGACGCCGCCGATCGGCATCGGCTTCTACATCGCCTGCAAGATCGGCAACGTCTCGCCCGACGACGCGATGGGCGCGATCTGGCCCTATCTGATCGCCCTGCTCGCCGGCCTTGTCATCATTGCGGTGATCCCCGGCCTATCGACATGGGTGCTTTAGGGATGGCAGCAGCTTTTCACACCCCCGTATCCGTCATTCCGGGCGCAGCGAAGCGGAGACCCGGAATCCATCGCAAGGCACCGTCTTGCCTTATGATGGATTCCGGATCGGCGCCGCTTTGCGGCTTGTCCGGAATGACGGCGAGGGTGACGGAATGACGTTCAGCTGAAAACGTTTCGACGCGACCAAAAACAAACGACCCAGGGAGAAATGACCATGACCATCTCACGCCGCACCCTGCTGCAGGGGACCGCCGCCGCTGGCGCCATCGGCACATTCAGCATCGGCCGCTCGCAGGCCCAGACCGCCGAATTCACCTATAAATACGCCAACAACCTGCCTGTCGCGCACCCGATGAACATCCGCGCAAACGAGGCGATGGAGAAGATCAAGGACGAGACCAAGGGCCGCGTCGTCATCCAGGTCTTCCCGAACAACCAGCTCGGCTCCGACACCGACATGCTGAGCCAGGTCCGCTCCGGCGGCGTCGAGTTCTTCACGCTGTCGCCGCTGATCCTTTCGACGCTCGTCCCCAACGCCTCGGTCAGCGGCATCGGCTTTGCCTTCCCGAACTACGACGCCGTCTGGAAAGCCATGGACGGCGAACTCGGCGCCTATGTCCGCGGCCAGATCGCCAAGGCCAACCTCGTCGTCATGGACAAGATCTGGGACAACGGCTTCCGCCAGACCACGAGTTCGAAGGGACCGATCGCCACCCCCGACGATCTCAAGGGCATGAAGATCCGCGTGCCGGTCTCGCCGCTCTGGACCTCGATGTACACTGCCTTCCAGTCGGCCCCCGCCAGCATCAATTTTGCGGAGGTCTACACCGCCCTGCAGACCAAGATCGTCGACGGGCAGGAAAACCCGATGGCCATCATCTCGACGGCAAAACTGTTCGAGGTGCAGAAATACCTCTCGGGCACGAACCACATGTGGGACGGCTTCTGGTTCCTCGGCAACAAGCGCGCCTGGGAGCGCCTTCCGGAGGATCTGCGCGCGATCGTCGCAAAGAACCTCAACGCCGCCGCGATGCTGGAGCGTGCCGACGTGGCCAAGCTCAACGCCAACCTCAAGGACGACCTCGTCGCCAAAGGCATGGTCTACAACGAGGCGCCCGCCGCCCCCTTCCGCGAGGCGCTGCGCAAGGCCGGCTTCTATGCCGACTGGAAGAAGAAATACGGCGACGAGGCCTGGGCGATCCTGGAGAAGGCAGTCGGCAGCACACTGAGCTGAGGCTCATCGATTCCAACACGCGCCGTCATTCCGGGCGCAGCGAAGCGAAGACCCGAAATCCATCGTAGGGCACGGCGCTTGACGATGGATTCCGGATCGGCGCGGCTTCGCCGCTTGTCCGGAATGACACTGGAAATTGGACGGAGCAAAAACCACCATGGCCGACCGCCTGAAGGGCAAGATCGCCATCGTCTTCGGTGCCGGTTCCTCCGGCGCCGGCTGGGGCAACGGCAAGGCCGCCGCCGTCGCTTTCGCCCGCGAGGGCGCCCGCATCGCCTGCATCGACATCAGCCAGGCGGCCGCCGATGAGACCGCCGGGATCATCGAGGGCGAGGGAGGCATCGCCATCGCGCTGGCCGCCGACGTCACGCAGCAGGCCTCGATCGACGCCGTCGTCTCTGCGACGATGACGCGCTTCGGCCGGATCAACATCCTGCACAACAATGTCGGCGTCACCCATATGGGCGGGCCGGTCGAGCTCTCCGAGGAGCAGTTCAAGGCGGCGATCGACCTCAATCTCGGCCCGGTCTACCGCTGCTCGAAAGCGGTGATCCCGCATATGCTGGCCGGCGGCGGCGGCGCCATCGTCAACATCTCGTCGATCGCCGCGATCCGCTGGGTCGGCTACCCCTATTTCGCCTATTACGCGACGAAAGCCGCCGTGAACCAGGCGACGGTCGCGCTCGCCATGCAATATGCAAGGCAGGGCATCAGGGCGAACTGCATCATGCCGGGCCTGATCGACACCCCGATGATCTACAAACAGATTTCGGGGCAATACGCCTCGACTGAGGAGATGGTCGCGGCCCGCGATGCCCTCGTGCCCATGGGCAAGATGGGCACGGCCTGGGACATCGCCCACGCAGCGGTCTTCCTGGCCTCCGACGAGGCGAAGTTCATCACCGGGGTCTGCCTGCCGGTCGATGGCGGGCAGACCTGTTCGGTCGGGGTCTAACACTCCGACCAGCCGCTCCGGCCCTGCCTACCGCCGGCAAACCTCAGCCTCGGCGTCCTGCCGACAGCGGCAATATCCGCTTCCACCGTGCCGACGACCGGCACCTCGAAGAGTTCTCGCGCCGCTGCCATAGGCCTCGCGAATCCCGGCGAACTGATCTTGAATGGCGCGCACCGACCTGGAGCCTGCCGACATGACAGCCGAAATCGCCATTGCAACGATCGTCCCGTCGGGCAACCGGACGGTCGAGCGGGTGACGCAGGCGATCTGCGCCGACCTTGCCGGCGTCGTTCCGCTGTTCACACGCATCCCGGTCTTCGGCGACACCAGCCCCGACAAGGCGGCGGCGGGCCCCTATGACTGGCCGGTCATGCTGCAGGCCGCGCAACTGCTGAGCCATGCCCAGCCCGGCGCGATCTGCTGGAACGGCTCCAAGGGCGGCGATCATGGCTTCGACATTGACGATCGCCTTTGCGCCGACATCGCCACTGAGACCGGCATTCCCGCCGTGACCGCCGCGCTGGCGACGCTGGACCTGCTGCGCCGGCTCTCCGTCACTCGGATCGCGCTGGTGACGCCCTATACCCAGGACGGACAGGCCAGGAGCATCGCGAGCTTCGCCGCAAAGGGCTTTGAACTCGCCGGCGAGCGCCATGCCGGCTTGAGCGACAACTTCTCCTATGGCGCGGTGGCCCCCGACGAGATCGCCGGAATGGCGCGCGCCGCCGCGAGCGACGGCGCTCCCCAGGCGGTCGTCATCTTCTGCACGAACTTCAACGGCGCCCCGGCCATCGCGCAGATCGAGGCCGAAACCGGCCTCCCCGTCATCGATTCGACCGCAGCCGGCGTCTGGGCAGCTCTGAAGGCGGCGGGCATCGACGCCGGCGCGGTCAGGGGATGGGGTCGTATGTTTGACCTCTGACGTCATCGACAAGGCCAGCCTTACCGGCCAATGATGGCGGGAAGCCGCTTTATGCCGGCAGCAGCCGGAACGCGATCCCATGGCATACACGAACGAACTCGAGCCGCTTCTCGACCGGGAACAGACGCTTCGACAGGCGATCGCGCTCAGGATCGCGGAGGAGTCGGGCGAGGAAGCCGCCGCCCCGGCGGAAATCCATATCAAAGCTGCGCAGGAGGCGATCGAAGCCTGGATCGAAGAATCCGAATGGGACCAGGACACGCGGGCTTTCCGACCTCAGACGCCCCTGCAGACCCTGCTCGCTGAGCATCACGCCATCTGCGAAAGAATCCTCGACCTCCGCGACCGGCGGCTCTCGTGACCGCGCGAGCGCAGGTGAACCCGGATTATCAAGAGCATCGGATGGGAGATTGAAGCGGCGACAGTGCCTCCGGCAACAACTGCGGGCCGGATCACGGTACAGCCCAGTTGTGGCGCTCCATAGCGGAATCGAACCGCTCTTTCCGGCGTGAGAGGCCAGCGTCCTAACCGATAGACGAATGGAGCATAACTCGCAGCGCAGGTAGTCCGCGCTGGTCGAGGGCGTTTCTTTAGTCGCAGCCGCTCGGCTCCGCAACCGCTTTTTCGCACCGGCCGGCAAGAGGCGGGGATGATCGCGATCCCCGCCCCTGCGAGACGCTGCGCGATCAGGCCGCCGTCGCTCCCGAGCCGGTGAGCGCAGGATAATCAGTGTAGCCCTTGGCGTCGCCGCCATAGAAGGTCTCGACGACAGGCGTGTTCAACGGCGCGTTTTGCTCCAGCCGCTCGACGAGATCGGGATTGGCGATGAACAGGCGTCCGAAAGCGACGGCGTCGGCGGCGCCGGATTCCACGGCCTCGATCGCAAGCTCGCGCGTAAAGCCGTTATTAGCAATATAGACGCCTTTGAAGGCCTTGCGCAGCGGCGCATAGTCGAAGGTCAGATAGTCGCGCGCCTCGCGTGTCGCGCCCTCGACGACATGGATGAAGGCGATGCCCGTCTCGTTGAGCCGCTCGACGAGATGCAGGAACAGCGCCTGCGGATTGCTGTCGCGCGCATCGTTGGCCGGGCTCACGGGCGAGATGCGGATGCCGACGCGGCCCTTGCCGAACACCTTGGCCACCGCTTCGACGACCTCAATGGCGAAGCGCACGCGGTTCTCGACCGAGCCGCCATAGGCATCGGTGCGCGTGTTGGAATCGTCGCGCAGGAACTGGTCGATCAGGTAGCCATGGGCGCCGTGCAGTTCGACGCCGTCGAACCCGGCCTGCTTGGCGATCTCTGCCGCCTCGACGAATTCGGCAATGATGGCGGGAATCTCCTCGCTCGCCAGTTCGCGCGGGGTGGAGACCTCGGCAAAGCCGCTTTCGATATAGGTCTTGGTCTTGGCCTGGAGCGCCGACGGCGCGACCGGGGCCTCGTTGTCCGGCTGCAGCGAGACATGGCTGACGCGCCCGACATGCCAGAGCTGAGCGACGATCTTGCCGCCCTGCGCATGAACGGCCTCGGTGATTGCCTTCCAGCCGGCGAGCTGGGCCTCACTGTACATGCCTGGTGTCCAGACATAGCCCTGGCCTTGCTGCGAGACCTGCGTGCCTTCGGTGATGATCAGGCCCGCGCCCGCGCGCTGGCGATAATACTCGACATTCAGCGCATTGGGGGCATCATCCCCCTTCGTCGCACGGTTGCGCGTCAGGGGCGCCATCACGACGCGGTTCTTGAGTTCGATGTCGCCGATGCGAAGCGGCGTGAATAAAGCGGGGGTCTTGTCGCCGGATGGGCTCATGGATCGATCCTTCGGATGACGGCTGGCGTCGGTCGGCGAGGCGTGGGCCGGACAATCGGATATGTGGTCGGACTCATGACGAGTGATGCCTCGCATCGCCCTCAGATAGGAGCCCGCGGCGAAGATGACAGGGTCGCAAACGGCGGCTTGCATCAGAATGGTTGGATGATCCAAACGGAAGAACAGGCGAAGATAATCCGTCTCGGCGAAATGCCATCGAAGAGGTCATTCTTTCCAGACACCGCGATGCGCTCCCGCCTGCTTGGCCATGGCAGGCGAATGCTGCGGGACGGCTTCCAGGCAGCGATCGGGGTCATCTATCCACCGAGCTGCGTCGCCTGCCATGCCGCGACCGGCGAGGCGCAGGCGCTCTGCGCTGCCTGCTGGTCCGGCATCGGCTTCATCGAGCGCCCTTACTGCGAACGGCTGGGCACGCCCTTCGCGGTCGATCTCGGCGCCGGGCTTGTCTCGCCGGCCGCGATCGCCGATCCTCCGGTCTTCGCCCGGGCAAGAGTGGTCTGCCGCTTCGACGGCACGGCGCGCGACCTCGTCCACCGGTTGAAATACGGCGACCGCCTCGAACTGGCGCTGACGCTCGGGCGCATGATGACCCGGGCAGGGCGCGAACTGCTGGCCGAGGCCGACCTGATCGTGCCCGTGCCGCTTCACCGCACCCGCCTGTGGAGCCGTCGCTTCAACCAGTCGGCGGCGCTGGCCAACATCGTGGCGCGCGAGAGCGGCGTCAGGCTCGCGCCGGCCGCCTTGTCGCGCGTCAAGCGCACACGCCAGCAGGTCGGCCTGACGCGGGCCCAGCGCGCCGACAACCTGCAGGGCGCCTTCAGGGTCCCACCACCCAACCGGCCTCTGATCGAGGGTCGCCGCATCCTGCTCGTCGACGACGTGCTGACGACGGGCGCGACCGCCAACGCCGCCGCCCGCGCCCTGCTGCGGGCAGGCGCAAGCGCTGTCGACGTGCTGATCTTCGCGAGGGTCGTGACGGATGGATGACAGCACCCTATATTGAGGTGCGCTGCAACAATCGCGGAACCCGCCATGCCTCCGGTGACGATCTACACGACCTCCTGGTGTCCCTACTGCAAGGAAGCAAAGTCGCTGCTCGACAGCAAGGGCGCCGCCTATGACGAGATTGACGTCGACGGCGAGCCGGAGCTGCGCCGGGCCATGACCGCAAAGGCCGGCGGGCGCACCTCGGTGCCGCAGATCTTCATCGGCGACAAGCATGTCGGCGGCTGCGACGACATCCATGCGCTCGACAGGCGCGGCGAACTCGACAAGCTTCTGGCGGCATGAGGCGCTTGCACCTGCCCGGTACATACATATCTGCCGGGACTGCGGCGGCCAGTCGCCCGATTGGACCGCGATGATCCGCTACGCCCTGGTCTGCGACCACACCCATGATTTCGAAAGCTGGTTTTCCACCTCGGCGGGCTTCGACGAGCAGGCGAAGCGCGGCCTCGTCGCCTGCCCGGTCTGCGGCAGCGCCAAGGTCGAGCGCGCCATCATGGCGCCCAACGTCGCCCGCACCGACCGCGGCAGACAGGCCATCGCCGCGCCTGCCGAGGAAAGCCCGACCGTGACGGAGGCCCCGGCCACCCCGGCGCCGGCTCCCCTCGCCCTGATCAGCGAGAAGGACGTCGCCATGCGCGCCATGCTCGCGGCGCTGCACCAGCATGTCGCCACGAACGCGGAAAACGTCGGCAAGCGTTTCGCCGACGAGGCCCTGAAGATCCATCATGGCGAGAGCGACAGCCGCGCCATCTATGGCGAGGCCACGCCCGAGGATGCCCGGATGCTGCATGAGGAGGGCGTCGAGTTCATGCCGCTCCCGCGCCTGCCGGAAGGCCGCAACTGAAGCTGTTGCGCAAGTCTCCATAGCCTAACGTCGCAAGCGACATTCGCCCGGCTCTGGCGTTATTGACCCCGCAGTGCAACATTGAGATTGCATATGTTCGAGGGTGAAACGGCAGGGGGAGCGGCCATGAACGCCATCGGCCCAATCGGCGACAAATCCGCGTCACGAGACAAGCCCACACCGCGCGACAAGCCCTGGATCTTCCGCACCTATGCCGGCCATTCCGACGCCTCGGAGTCCAACAGGCTCTATCGCAACAACCTCGCCAAGGGTCAGACCGGGCTCTCCGTCGCCTTCGACCTGCCGACGCAGACCGGCTACGACCCCGACCATGTGCTGGCGCGCGGCGAGGTCGGCAAGGTCGGCGTGCCCGTAAGCCATCTCGGCGACATGCGGGCGCTCTTCGCCGATATCCCGCTTGCCCAGATGAACACCTCGATGACGATCAACGCGACGGCGGCTTGGCTGCTCTCGCTCTACATCGCGGTCGCCGACGAGCAGGGCGCGCCGCGCCACCTTCTGCAGGGCACGACCCAGAACGACCTCGTCAAGGAATACCTCTCGCGTGGGACCTATGTCTTCCCGCCGCGCCCCTCGATGGCGCTGACCACCGACATCGTCGTGTTCACGGCCCGCGAATTGCCGAAATGGAACCCGACCAACGTCTGCTCCTACCATCTGCAGGAGGCCGGAGCCTCGCCGGTGCAGGAACTCTCCTTCGCGCTTGCGACCGCGATCGCGCTGCTCGACTCGATCCGGGCCCGGCCCGAGGTCTCGGCCGAGGAATTCCCCGAGGTCGTCGGGCGCATCTCCTTCTTCGTCAATGCGGGCATGCGCTTCGTCACCGAGCTCTGCAAGATGCGCGCGTTCGTCGAACTCTGGGACGAGATCACGCTTGGCCGCTACGGCGTCGCCGACGATGCGATGCGCCGCTTTCGCTATGGCGTGCAGGTCAATTCGCTCGGCCTCACCGAACCGCAGCCCGAGAACAACGTCTATCGCATTCTGATCGAGATGCTGGCGGTGACGCTCTCCAAGAAGGCCCGCGCTCGCGCCGTACAGCTTCCCGCCTGGAACGAGGCGCTCGGCCTGCCGCGGCCCTTCGACCAGCAATGGTCGCTGCGGATGCAGCAGGTGCTGGCCTACGAGACCGACCTGCTCGAATTCGGCGACATCTTCGACGGCTCCACCGTGATCGACGCCAAGGTCGCCGAGCTCAAGGCGGCCGCGTTGGAAGAACTGGCGAAGATAGACGACATGGGCGGCGCGCTCGCCGCCATCGAGACCGGCTACATGAAGCAGGCGCTCGTCGAGAACGGCGCCCGCCGCATCGAGGCGATCGAGCGCGGCGAGCAGATCGTCATCGGCGTCAACAAGTTCACCAATAGCGAGCCCTCCCCGCTCTCGGCCGGCGAAGGCAATGTCGTCACCGTGCCGGATTCAGTCGAGTTGGAGGCGATCGGCCGGCTCAAGGCCTGGCGCTCGACCCGAGACGCCAAGGCCTCGGAAGCCGCGCTCGCCGAACTCGCCTCTGCGGCGAAGGAAGCGCGAAACGTCATGCCGGCCTCGATCGCCTGCGCCAAGGCCGGCGTCACCACCGGCGAATGGGCCCAGACCCTGCGCGAGATTTTCGGCGAGTACCGGGCTCCGACCGGCGTCGATACCGGCAAGCTCGGCGACAATTCCGACCTCGCCACGGTCAAGGCCGCCGTCGCCCGCGCGACCGAAAAGCTCGGCCGTCCCCCACGCTTCCTCGTCGGCAAGCCTGGCCTCGACGGCCATTCCAACGGCGCCGAGCAGATCGCAGTCCGCGCCCGCGATGCCGGCATGGCGGTGAGCTATGGCGGCATCCGCCAGACGCCCGAGGAGATCGTCACCCAGGCGCAGGAGACGAAAGCCGACATCATCGGGCTCTCGATCCTGTCGGGCTCGCATCTGCCGCTGGTACGCGATGTCACGGCTCGGCTGCGGGTCGCGGGCATGACCACCCCGGTCGTGGTCGGCGGCATCATCCCGCCCGACGACGAGAACGCGCTACGCAACATGGGGGTAGCTGCGGTTTATACGCCGAAGAATTTCGAGCTCGACGGCATCATCGCCGATGTCGCGGGGCTGGCGGCGAAAGAGCGGTAACCCGCTTGTCATTCCGGGACTTCGCGCAGCGAAGGACCCGGAACCCACCACCGGGCGAGCGCGATCGACTGGGCGTGGATGGCATCACCCGGTCGTGGGTTCCGGGTTCGGCTCTTCGAGCCGCCCCGGAACGACAAGCGCGATCCTAAGCCATCCCGACTGACTTCAACTGCGCATACGCCTTCAGAATCTCCTGAAGCGTGCCTTCGCGCGAGCGGTCGCCGCCATTGGCGTCCGGATGAAAGCGCTTCACCAGTTCCTTGTAGCGCGCCTTGATCGCCACCGAATCGGCCGTGTCGTCGAGGCCCAACGTGTCGAGCGCCTTGCGTGCCACCACGCCGACGCGCGGCTCGGGATTGGCGGCGGCCTGTGTCCGGCGTGCACCGAATATGTTGAAGGCGTCCTGGACGTCCGGCTCTTCCTTGCCGCCAGCGACGCGGCCGCGCTGCGACATGCGCGCTGCCTTCGAGTTCACGCCGAGCTTCCAGGTCGGGCGATGGCCGATCGCATCATCCTTGGCATAAGCCTGCAGCGCCGCGTCATCCATCCCGGCGAAATAGTTGTAGGTCGCGTTGTAGGCCTTCACATGATCCATGCAGAACCGGAAGAACTCGCCCTCCCGGCCCCGCCCCTTGGGCGCGCGGAATTCGCCCGGCCGCTTGCAGCCGGGATGGTCGCAGGCCGTGGCAGGAATGTCCTCGACCGCTTCCGCCTCGGAAGGGCCGATCCTGATGCGGTCGAACAGGCGCGAGTTGAAGTTCATGATCGAACGGTTATGAGACTCGAAGGGGAAACCGGCAAGTGCGGCGCAACATGCAAAGATCGCATGTCCCGCCCGCCGACGCCGGTCGAACGATCGTCGGACGACGCTCGTCAGGCCAACATCATCAGGACAATGTCGCGATCATGACCGGAATGGCTGAACGGATCATCAAGAAGCTGGAAGCCGCCCTGTCGCCGAAGCGCCTGAATGTCATAGACGAATCCCACCAGCATCAGGGCCATGGCGGCTGGCGCGAAGGCGGCGAAACCCATTTCAGGGTCGATATCGTGTCCGAGGCCTTTGCCGGCAAGAGCCGCCTGGAGCGCCACCGCCTCGTCAATGCCGCCCTGGCTCAGGAACTCGCCGACGGCGTGCACGCGCTCGCGATTCTGGCGCGGGGACCGGGGGAGGCTTGAACGGCGTCCGATCTCAGGGGGTAATCAGTACGATCGAAGGAAAATAGGTCCGGTAGCGCTTTGCGTCGCGCGTCAGCAGCGGCAGCCCCAGCTCGACGGCCTGCGCGCCGATAAAAAAGTCGGGGAGGACACCGGTGCGCAGTCCTCCAGCCGCGCGATAGCGGGCGAACGCTTTGCCTGCCATGAACAGAGCCGGCTTCGATATCGAACCGATCGCGACTTTGAAATCAGCCAGCATCGCATCGAGCGTTTCGACATCGTCGAACCCGACCGAAAGCTCTGCATATACGACATCGACGATAGCCAATCGGCCGGTCTTCATTGCCATGCGCAGTCGGCCCGTCGACCAACCACCCCAATCCGGATCGTTGGTAATCAGGTCCAGGAAGACGTTTGAATCGACGAGCGTCGTCGTCACGGCTCGCCGCGCGACATCGCCATAATGTCGTCAGTGCTCGGTCCCGGCGCGGCGCTGCCGCGCCATTTGTCGATCGGATCGACGGCCGCCGCGCCCGTGACCTTTGTCAGCACGACCTGACCATCGGCTTCCATTCGGAAATCCACTGCGTTGCCCGGCTGGATGCCGAGCAGGTCCCGCACTGTTTTAGGAATTGTAACCTGACCCTTGCTTGTAACAGTGGTTGCCATGTCACCTCCAGTATTACTTGATCAAAAAGGTAATACTTATGCGGCTTTTGCGCAAGCCTGGCTATCCGCGATCGGCAGAAACAGCGGCTCCGTGCTCAGCCCTCCGCTCGCTCGGGCGCCCACGCATAAACCGCGGCCGAGACAAGCAGCAGGGCCGCGAAAAGCCAATGCAGACTGGCGAAGGTCGCCGCCGCGTCGAGGCCGGCGCCACGCTGCGCCGCGATGAACCAGCCCGAACCGGACTGCACGAGCGCAGCGCCCGCGATGAACAGGAAATTCACCGCCGTCATGCCGCGTCCAAGCAGATGCGGCGGGAAGAACAGGCGCGCATGTGCCATCAGGATGGCATAGGTGAAGCCGATCGCGCCGATCGCCGAAAGCACGACGATCGCCAACACCGCCGAAGCCGAACCCGCCAGCGCCAGCAGCGCGAAGGCGAAACCCGTCGCAACCGTGCCCCACAGGACAAGCGGTTTGATCCGCCCCGCGACCTTTTCCAGTCCGCCATAAAAGAAGGCACCGGCAACCATGGCCAGCGCCATCGCGGTCGCGGCATTGCCGGCGCTGACGGCGTTGAAGCCGTGCACGCTGCTCATGAACGGCGCGATCCAGAGGCCCCGCACCGTCGCCAGAACGGCGTAGCCCGTCAGCGTGATCGGCGCGAGCAGCCAGAGCGGCTTAAGGCGCACGATGCTGGCTAGTCCCTCGATCAGCCCCTCGGTCTTGCCCGATGCCTGCTCGGCACGCGGCGGGTCGCGCAGCAACAGCGCCGCCAACAGCGTCGCCGCCGCAAAGCAGGTGGCCATCGTCAGCATCGAGGTCCGCCAACCGAAACGCGCTGCCGCGATCGCCAGCGGCGCCGCGCCGACGAGGTTTCCAAGCGAGCCGAGCCCGATGAAGACCGAGGTGAGGAAGGCAAAGCGCGCCGGCGCCGTGGTCCGCGCAAACAGGAACAGCGCCGACATGAAGATCGGCGCGCAGCCGATACCGATCAGCGCCATCGCCAGGGTGCCGGCCGCAGCACTCGTCGCGCTGGCAAACAGGAAAGCGCCGAAGGAGCCGATCGCCATCGCCGCCGCAACCGTCCGCCGCGGCCCGAGCCGGTCGAGCGCCCAGCCGATCGGGAACTGCGAAACCGCGAAGGCGATGAACCAGGCCGCGCCCAGAAACCCGAACTCGCGCGGGCCGATCGCGAGATCGCTCATCACCGGATCGGCGATGACGCTCAGAAACGACCGGTAGAAAATCGAGAGAAAATAGGCCGGCAGCAGCGCGAAGAAGACGGTCACGTCGCGCGCATCACTTGATCCGCTCGAGCACGGAAACATAGTTCGCCACCGCGGCCCCGCCCATGTTGAAGACTCCGCCCAACCTGGCGTCGCGCACCTGCATCCCCTCGGGCGCCTCACCCGTCAGTTGCATGGCGCTGAGCACATGCATCGAGACGCCGGTCGCGCCGATCGGATGCCCCTTGGCCTTGAGTCCCCCCGAGACGTTGACCGGCAGCTTGCCGTCCTTCTGGGTCCAGCCTTCCTTGATGGCGCGCGCACCGTCGCCTTCCCTGGTCAGGCCCATCGCCTCGTATTCGATCAGTTCGGCGATGGTGAAGCAGTCATGCGTCTCGACGAAGGACAGGTCCCCGAGTGCGATACCTGCCTCGCCCAGCGCCTGCTTCCAGGCCAGCGCGCAGCCATCGAACTTCAGGATGTCGCGCTTCGACATCGGCAGGAAATCCTGGACATGGGCGGCGCCGCGGAAACCGACGGCGCGGCGCAATCCCATCGCGGTCTCGGTATCAGCGAGCACGATCGCGGCCGCTCCGTCCGAGACCAGCGAACAATCGGTGCGCTTCAGCGGGCCGGCGACATAGGGGTTCTTTTCGCTCTCGTTGCGGCAGAACTCGAAGCCCAAATCCTTGCGCATCTGCGCATAGGGATTCTCGACACCGTTCTTGTGGTTCTTGGCCGCGATCATCGCGAGCGCGTCCGACTGGTCGCCATGGCGCTGAAAATAGGAGGCGGCGATGTTGCCGAAGACGCCGGCAAAGCCGCCTATCGTCTCGCCGTCCTCGGCGAGATACGAGGCCTTGAGCAGGAATTTGCCGATATCGGCCGACGGCGTCTTCGTCATCTGCTCGACGCCGACGACGAGCACGATCTTGGCATCGCCAGCCCGGATCGCGCGTGCGCCCTGATGAACGGCGGCGGAGCCTGTGGCGCAGGCATTCTCGACGCGGGTGGTCGGCTTGAAGCGTAGCGCCGGATCGGCCTGTAGCACGAGCGAGGCTGTGAAATCCTGGGCCGAGAAGCCGGCGTTGTAGTGGCCAAGCACGATCTCGTCGACTTGGTCGGCGGTGATGCCGGCATCGACAAGCGCCTCGGTGGCGACCCGCACGATCAGGCTCTCGATGGTCTCGGCATCCTGCTTGCCGAACGGCGTATGGGCCCAACCGACGATCGCAGCGCTCATGGCTTTCTCTCCCTAAAACCCGAACTTTTCAGTCTAATTGCGCTTCGCAAGCTCGCCCTGCAAGCCGGCACCTGCGCATTTCCGGAGTGCACGGAAAGAGGGACCATGATGCGGACCACTCTCAGATCGCCAGCAGGAGCAAAGCGCCAACCCCACCCACGATCATCGCCATGCCGAGAATCTCTCGGCGGCTCGTCCCCTCGGCAAAGATCCGCCGTGAGGCGATCTGCGCGAGCGGTACCTCGATCAGCGCCAGCGTGCGGACATTCGCTGCGCTGGTCAGCGAAAAACCGATGAACCAGCATTGCGAGGCCGCTGCCCCGAGGAAACCGGCCGACAGCGACCGCCGCCAGTTGCGCAGGCTCAGGATCAGCGCCGGCCGGTTGGCGACCAGCATGTAGAGCGTCAGCACGACCGTCTGCAACGTCAGGCCGAGCGCCAGGATCGTCGTGGCACGGATAAAGAAACCGCCCTCCGGCAGCGCCTGGATCGCACCGCGAAAGCCGATCGCCGAGAACGCGAAGAAGGCGCCGGCCCCGATGCCCAGCAGGGCCGGCCGCAGGCCCGCGGCCGTCAGCTTCTCGCCCGGCTTCCAGGAGACAACGACGACGCCCGCCGTCGCGACCGCGATGGCGGCGAATTTGGGCAGGCTGAGCGCATCACCCAGCAGCAGTGCGCCGAAGATCGCGACCTGCACCGGCTCGGTCTTGGTGTAGGCCGTCGTCACCGAAAACGAGCGCTCGCGCATCGCAGCCAGCATCAGGGCCGTCGCAGCGATCTGCGTCAGCGCGCCCCAGAGCGTGAAGGCCAGCGCGCCCTGGCCGATCTGGGGCGGCGCCCGGTTGCTCGCCAGGCACACCAGCACCAGGAACAGCAGCGCGAAGGGCAGGCCGAACAGGAAGCGAACCTGCGTCGCGCCGACGACGCCGATCACCTCCGTCAGCGAGCGCTGCGTGAGGTTCCGCGCCGTCTGCAGCAGTGAGGCCGCGATCGTCGCGGGTATCCAGAGAAGGGCAAGGCTCACGCGGGTTTCGGTCCGGACGGGGCGCAGGAATGGTGGTCAAGGCTTTTGGACCTGCCGTCCCGGCTAGGCAAATCGCTGCGTCGGGGGTAGGTATGCGTCAATGGCTGGACCGATCGTCCCGGCCGTCTCGAAATTGCCGCACGCGTCGCGTTGAACCCGTCTCGTTCGACGCCTCACCCAGACAGGTTCAAGACCAGCCCGATGATCCGATTTCGTCTAGCCGCCGCCGTTGTCTTCGGTCTCGCCGCGACTGCCCCGGCAATGGCCGGCGCCAGCCTGGTGGTCGACGCCGCGAGCGGACAGGTTCTTTCCAGCGAAAACGCGGTCCAGGCTTGGCACCCTGCCTCCACAACCAAGATGATGACGGCCTATCTCGCCCTCAAAGCCGTGCGCGAGGGCCGTCTCGGACTCGAGACCCCGATCCCGGCCTCAAAGCGCGCCGCCAGCCAGCCGCGCGTCAAGGTCTACATCAAGGCCGGGCAGGAGATCACGCTCGATAACGCGCTGCGCATCATGATGGTGAAGTCGGCCAACGACATCGCCTATGTCATCGCCGAAGGTGTCGGCGGCGACGTCGAGACTTTCGTCGGCATGATGAATGCGGAAGCGGCTCGTCTGGGGATGCGCGACAGCCATTTCGTCAATCCCAATGGCTGGCACCATCCCGACCAGCAGGTCAGCGCGCGCGATCTTGCCGTGCTCGCCATGGCGCTGATGCGCGAATTTCCCGATTATGCCGACTACTGGAACACCGCTTCGGTCCAGCTCGGCAAGCAGGTTCTGCACAACACCAACGGGCTCGTTGGCCGCTATTCCGGCATCAACGGCTTCAAGACTGGCTTCGTCTGCGCCTCGGGCTTCAATGTCGTCGCCACGGCCACACGCGGCGGCCGGACCCTGATCGCGGTCGTGCTCGGCGCACTCTCTGGCGCGGAGCGCACGGTCAAGGCGGCACAACTGCTCGATGACGGCTTCGGCAAATGGGGCGGGTTCGGCACGAGCGTCGCCAGCCTGCCCGCCGGCACGGGCGGTCGTGCCTACAGCGTGTGCGACGATGTCCGGCGCAAGGGCGGCGGTGCGGCACTCGCGGACGATGTCGATACCTCCGGACCGATCGCCCATCAGGCGGCCGGCGATATCGGCGGCAACTCCAACGACGGAGGGATGCGCTCGGCTGCAGCCATTGCGACCCCGGTGGCCAGTCCCGTTCTGACCCGCTCTCCGTCGGGCCGGATCATACTCGGCCCCCGCGCCGAAACCATGCCGGTTCCGGTCGCCTTCGGGCGTACGCCCGGCTCGGCGTCCGCGCCGCTGGCCGCCAATGTGACCGGCAAGCCCGATACCCAGATCGCACGCGGCGGCGCCACACCTGTGATCGCACCGGGTGCGCCGGTGGTCGGCGGCCTGTTCGGCGGCACGGCACCCGGTCTGTTCAGCGACGCGCGGCGCACCAGCTCGGGCAATGGCGCCATCCCGGGTGCGACCACGGCCTTCGCGCCCACGGGCGCAGGCGAGGCGCAGGACGCTGGATCCGAATCGCCGCTTCGCCTTCAGGGCGCGATGCAGTCCGGCGCCACGACGACCAGCCTGCGTCCGGGCGCAGCGGCCGGCATCAAGCCCTCGGCCCGTCTGCCCGCCAAACCGTTGCTCGCGAAGCCGTCCTCGCAGAAGGTCGAGCCCGTGAAAGCCAAGCCGTCGCAGGCAGCCGTGAAGCCGCACGCCGCCAAACCGGCTGTAAAGACCAAAGTAAAATCCAAGCCCAGCGACGACGCCTGAGCGCAGCCGCTTGAACCCGGAGCAGGCCAGCACGACGCGGCGGCATGGCATCGCCCTGGCCCTATGCTCGGCGGCCGCCTTCGGCACCAACATCGTCAGCGCGCAACTGGCGGGCGCCGTCGGGATCAGCGGCCCTCTGCTCGTCTTCTATCGTGTCTTCATCATGCTCGCATTGGTCGCGGGCGCTGCCTTGCTCTGGCGTGCCACGCTGTCGGCGCCGCGTGGAGAGCGCGGGGCGCTGCTCCTTTTCGGCATCACCAGCGCGCTCGTCGGCTCGGCCTATCTTTCGTCGGTCGCCTTCCTGCCCGTAACCGTCGCGGCGGTGGTCTTCTACACCTTCCCTGTCCTGATCGTACTCGCCGAGCCTTTGCTGACACCGGTCCGCTTCCGCCTGGATCGCTTCTTGATCGCAATCGCGGCCTTCATCGGCGTGGCGATGGTGGTCGGGCCGGATTGGAACGGACTCGATCCACGCGGACTGGCGCTGGCCATGGCCGCCAGCCTCCTCGCCGCAACCCAGTTCTTCGCGGGCTCCGCCAGTTCCGGCGTGCCGCTGCTGCCGAAACTGTTCTGGTCGCATCTGATCATCCTGCCGGTCACGACCGTGGTGCTGCTGCTGACGGGGGGCTTCCTGCCACCGTCCGTCTTGGCCTTGGCTCCGGGACCGGTGGCCGTAACGCTCGGCGGCTATCTGATCGGCTTCGTTCTGCAGGTCATGGCTCTGGCCCGGGTCGCTCCCGGCCCGGCGGGCTTAGCCTTCTGCGCCGAGCCCGTCTTCGCCGTCTTGCTGGCGACGATCGTGCTCGGCGAACGCGTCGGCGCGCCTCAATATGCCGGCGGCGCCCTTGTGGTCGCGGCGATCATGGCCAATGTAATACTGGAACAAAAGCGACGCCCGCTGGCGGCGGCGTGACCTTCGAGAAGCGCGACGATGACCGCCCCCCTATCACGACCGCAGCCCATTCCGCTTACTCTGATGACCGGTTTTTTGGGCGCCGGCAAGACGACGCTGCTCAACCGCCTGCTCAAGGATCCCGCGCTCGCCGGGACCATGGTGATCGTCAACGAATTCGGCGAGATCGGGCTCGACCACCTGATGATCGAGGGCATCGAGGAGAACATGATCCTGCTCGCCTCGGGCTGCCTGTGCTGCACCATCCGCGACGATCTGATCGTCACGCTCGAGGACCTGCTGCGCCGCCAAGACAATGGCCGGATCGTCCCGTTCGAACGCGTCGTGATCGAGACCACGGGGCTCGCCGATCCCGCGCCGATCCTCAACGTCCTGATCAACCACCCCTATCTCGCCATGCGCTTCCGGCTCGACGGCGTGGTGACCCTTGTCGATGCCATCAACGGCATGGCGACGCTCGACGCCCATGACGAGGCGCGAAAGCAGGTGATCGCGGCCGATCGCATCGTCATGACCAAGACCGATCTCGCTTCCGACGCCAAGGCCGTCGCGGAACTGCGCGAGCGGCTGGAGACGCTGAACCCCGGCATCGTCCTGCTATCACCCGATGCACCGGCGCAGGCGCTCGTCGGAGCCGGCCTCTACGACCTTGCTTCACGACCCGCCGCCCTGAGCCAATGGCTGGCGCATGAGGCCCTGGGCAGCGTCGATGGCCACGATCACCATCACGGCCATAGCCACCATCACGATGTGAACCGGCACGACGACAGCATCCGCGCTTTCACTTTGACCGCCGACGCCCCCATCGCCCAAGCAACCTTCGACCTGTTCTGGACGCTGTTGCGCTCGACCCATGGTCCGAAACTGCTGCGGCTGAAGGGGCTCGTGGCGCTGGTCGAGCATCCCGGCCAGCCGCTGCTGGTCCATGCCGTGCAGCAGATCATGCACCCACCGCTCCTCCTTGACGCCTGGCCCGACGACGACGAGCGCTCGCGGCTCGTCCTGATCGTCAAGGACATCGACGCGGCCGTGGTCCAGCGGCTCTGGGCGGCGTTTCTCGGGCAGACGCATCGCCCTGCCGCCAATGATACTGGGCTCGCCGAGAGGGTTTGACGATGCAACCGTCATTCCGGGGCTTCGCGCAGCGAAGAGCCCGGAACCCATAAACACGACGGCCACAAGACGACGCGAGCGCCCCTCGCGCTTCATCGGCACTATCCGAGTTTATGGGTTCCGGGCTCGCCTCTCCGGGGCCGCCCCGGAATGACGCCTTGTGCTGCCCTCACCCCTCGGCGCGCAGCAGGCGTCTTATGATCTTCCCCGTCGTGGTCAACGGCAACTCGTCGCGGAAGGCGATCTCGCGCGGATATTCATGGGCCGAGAGCCGTGCCCGCACGAAACCCTGCAGCTGCTCTACCAGCGCCGGCGAGCCCTCAAGACCCGCCTTAAGCACGACGAAGGCCTTGACGATCTCGGCGCGCAAGGGATCGGGCTTGCCCACAACGGCGGCGAGCGAGACGGCAGGATGCTTCAGCAGGCAGTCCTCGATCTCGCCGGGCCCGATCCGATAGCCCGACGAGGTGATGACGTCGTCGTCGCGGCCGATGAAGCGGACATATCCGTCGCGATCCCGCACGCCCTGGTCGCCGGTGGTCATCCAGTCCCCGACGAA
This sequence comes from Bosea sp. PAMC 26642, assembly GCF_001562255.1. NCBI lineage: Bacteria > Pseudomonadati > Pseudomonadota > Alphaproteobacteria > Hyphomicrobiales > Alloboseaceae > Allobosea > Allobosea sp. PAMC 26642. Next base: position 2,932,574 of record NZ_CP014301.1, read on the forward strand.
CTTTTCCGCAGTCGCCTCGGGACGGTTCCAATAACCGAGGAACATTACGGGGTCGGGGCGGCGCACCGCGATCTGCCCCTCCTCGTCTGGCGCACAGACCGAACCATCCGGTCGGATGATCGCCACCTCATGCCCCGGCACCGCCTTGCCTATGAAGCCGGGCCGGCTGACGCCGATCGCCGCGCAGGAGGCCAGCACGAGATTGCATTCGGTCTGGCCATAGGCCTCGTTGATGGTCAGCCCCAGCGCCTCATGGCCCCAATGCAGCGTCTCCGCGCCGAGCGCTTCGCCCGCGGCCGCGACCGTGCGCAGCTTCAGGTCGAAGCGCTCGCGCGGCCGCTCGACGCTGCGCAGCATCCTGAGCGCGGTTGGGGGCACGAAGGCGTTGCGGATGCTCATCTGGGCCATTAACCGGAACGCCTCCTCCGGCTCGAAGCGCGTCACCGGGCGCGCCACAACCGCGATCCCGAAATGCAGGGCGGGCAGCAGCATGTTGAGCAGCCCGCCGGCCCAGGCCCAGTCCGCCGGCGTCCAGGCGAGATCCCCGGGCTGCGGCATGAACTCGTGCGGCATCTGCACGCCCGGCAGATGGCCCGGCAGCACGCGGTGGCCATGCAGCGCCCCTTTGGGATTGCCGGTCGTGCCGGAGGTGTAGATCATCAGCGCCGGATCGTCGGGGCTGGTATCGACGGCCGAGAAGTCGGGGCTTGCCGCCGACAGGAGACTGTCCCAGCCGAGCGCCGACCCTTGCGCGCCGTCGGTCGAGACCGTCAGCGCCAACTCAGGCAGCGGTTCTGTGATCTGCCCGACCTTGGCTAGCCCGACCGCATCCGTGATCAGCACCCTCGCCCCGGCATCGCCCAGGCGATAGGCCAGCGCATCGACGCCGAACAGGGCCGCCAGCGGCACGGCGATGGCGCCGAGCTTGTAGGCCGCCAGATGTGCGGTCAGCACCGCCCTGCCCTGCGGCAGCAGGATCGCGATCCGGTCGCCCCGCGCGATGCCGTGCGCCCGCAGCGCATTGGCGAGCCGGTTCGACTGCGCGCGCAAATGGCCGAAGCTGACCGGGGTCGCCTGCCAGTCCTGCGACACCTCGATTATCGCGGTGCGCCCAGGGTCGATGGCAGCCCAGCGGTCGCAGATATCGACGGCGATGTTGTAGCGCTCGGGGATGGCCCAGTGGAATTGGGCACGCAGCGCGTCGTAGTCGCGGAATTCGGGAAGGATCAAGCTGTCGGGTCCGGCGGAAAAGGCGCGGCACGATAAGCAGGACGCTCTATTCTGTCACCTCGTCGTCATTACGAGCGCAGCGAAGCAATCCAGCGGTCTCGCTCTACGACTCTGGATTGCTTCGCTGCGCTCGCAATGACGAAAGCCTCACACATTCCCCATCTGCGAACGCTTGGCCCAGCCGGTCATCCGGTTTTCGACGAGGTCGACGATCGCCACGAGAAACACCCCGAGCACGGCCAGCACGATCAGGGCGGCGAAGATCAGCGGCACGTTGAAATCGGCCGAGGCCCGCGTGATCAGGTTGCCAAGGCCGAGATTGGAGGCGTTCTGCTCGCCGATCACCGAGCCGACATAGGCCAGCGTGATCGAGACCTTCAGCGCCCCGAACAGATAGGGCAGCGAGCGCGGGATCCCGACCTTGGTCATGATGTCGAAGCGGCTGGCACCAAGCGCCTTGAGCACATCCTCGGTCTCGGGCTCGATCGTGGCCAGGCCCGTCGCGACATTGACCACGATCGGGAAGAACGAGATCACGAAGGCGGTCAGCACCGGCGGCAGCCAGCCGACGCCGAACCAGATCACCAGGATCGGTACCACGGCGACCTTGGGGATCGAGTTGAACCCGACCAGCAGCGGGTTGAGGCCAGCATAGATCAGCTTCGATGAGCCGACCAGCAGGCCGAGCCCCAGCCCGAACACGATCGACAGGCCAAAGCCAAGCGAGGTCATCCAGAGCGTATGGAAGGCATTGGTGTAGAGCGGCTTCTGGTACTGCACCAGCGCGCCCCACACCGCCGAGGGCGGCGGCAGTACAAAGCTCGAGATCGACAGCGCCCTGCAGGCGATCTCCCAGATCGCGAAGAAGGCGATGGTGAAGAGATAGGGCGCGAGCTTCAGCCAGGTCGAGCGGGTCATGGGCGCTCGATCCTGCGCTCAATGACATGCCTGCCGTCGTTCCGGGCGACCGAAGGGAGACCCGGAATCCATTCTTGAACCTCATTGATCGGCGTTCCGGAATGGATCCCGGGTCTGCGCTTCGCTCCGCCGGGGATGACGGCATGGGTCAATGTCAAACCGCTCACGCCGCCGCCCTCGCCTCGCGGATATGGCCGCGCAGTTCCTGCACGATGCCGGCAAATTCCGGCGTATAGGTGATGTCGAGATCGCGCGGACGGGCAAAGCCGATCTCGCGCTCCGCGATGATCCGGCCGGGCCGCGCCGACATGCAGAAGACCCGGTCGGCCAGGAACACCGCCTCGCGCAGGTCGTGAGTGACCAGGATCACGGTGACGCCGCGCTGCGCATGCAAGTCGCGGATGACGCACCAGAGTTCCTCCCGGGTAAAGGCATCGAGCGCTCCGAAGGGCTCGTCCAGCATCAGCAGCTTCGGCTCATGGATCAGCGAGCGGCAGAGCGAGGCCCGCTGCTGCATCCCGCCCGAGAGCTGCCACGGAAACTTCGCCCCCATGCCCTTCAGCCCGACCGTCTCCAGCAGCATTTCGGCGCGTGCGACATACTCCGCCTTGTGGCGGCGCAGGCGAGAGCGATGCGGCTGCACGATCTCCAGCGGCAGCAGCAGGTTCTGCAGCGTCGTCCGCCAGGGCAGCATCACCGGGTTCTGGAAGGCCATGCCGGTGATCTTGATCGGCTCGACGACCTCGCGCCCGGCGACGACGACCGTGCCGGATTTCGGCCGCTGCAGCCCGGTGGCGAGCTTCATCATCGTCGACTTGCCACAGCCAGACGGCCCGACGATCGCCGCGAACTCGCCCTCCCTGATCTTCAGCGACAGCCCCTCGACCGCCGGCGGCCCGTTCCCGCCGCCATAGACATGGGTGACCTCGTGAAGTTCGACGAAGGCGGTCAAGAAAGCCCTTTCTCATAGGAAACGCCGTCATTCCGGGCGCAGCACAGCGGAGACCCGGAATCCATCGTAGGGCGCGATGGTGCTCTATGCTGGATTCCGGAACTGCGCCGCTGCGCGGCTTGTCCGGAATGACGGCTTATCAAGACGGCAGACGTCGCGCTCAGAACACCCGTTCCGCAGAGGCAGGCAGAAAGGTATCGACAAAGGCGTCGCCCGCCTTGTCCTTGTCCTTGAAGGTGAAGGTCAGCGCGATTTGTTCAAGCGCGCGCTCCCAGCGCGCCTTGTCGATGCCGCCGAACCCGTTCGCCTTGACGTAAGGAGTCATCACGTTCTGGTCTAGCGTCATCTTCAGCCGTTCGAGCTCGACCTCGACCTTGGCGACGTCGTTGCGCTTGATCACCAGTTCCGCGCCGAGGCCGGGATTGGCGACCGTATCCTTGACGCCCTTGGTAATGGCCCGCAGCAGGCCGCGTACCGCTTCGGGTTTCTCGGCCATGAACTTCGGCGAGACCATCACGACGTTCCCGTAAAGCTCGACGCCGTAATCGGCCATCAGCATCAGCACGATATCGTCGACCGGTACGCCGCGCGATTTCAGGTTGATGTAGGAGGACGGCGCGAAGCCGAAGACGGCGTCGACTTCGCCCGAGGCCAGCATCGGCTCGCGCACCGGGAAACCGACATTTTCCAGCTTCATCCTGCTGTCGTCGAGCTTGTTGACCGTCTTGAAGATAGGCCATTGCGCGAAGGCCGCATCCGCCGCCGGTGCGCCGAACTTCTTGCCTTCGAGCGTCTTAACATCCGCTGTGATGCCGCGGCTCTTGCGCGCGACGATGGAGAAAGGCGGCTTGTCGTAGACCATCATCACGGCCTTGAGATCGACGCTTGGGTTCTCGTCGCGGAAGCGGATCAGCGAGTTCACGTCGCCGAAGCCGACATCGTAGGTGCCCGACGCCACGCGCGGGATCGCCTCGCGCGAGCCGTTGCCGGTGTCGATGGTGACGTCGAGTCCCTCGGCTTTGAAATAGCCCTTCTCGAACGCCATCAGGAACAGCGCGGCCGGCCCCTCGAAACGCCAGTCGAGCGTGAAGCGCACCGGCGTCTGGGCCTGCGCATTCTGCAAGCCGGCGAAGGACGCGGCGGCCGTCAGCGCCGATGCCGTAGCCAGACGAACGACGTCCCGCCTCGAAAACGATGTGGCGACGGCTTGCAGAACCTTGAACATCACGAACTCCGGACGGGCGGCAAGGCCGCGATTTGTCGAGACCGGACGAGCAAGCATCATGCCGAACGGTAGGAATTCCAGACTGGAGGAACATCCCGGCAGGTCAAGCGCAAAGCGTTGCGGCCAATGGCCATATGCCTGAAAAATCGGCATGGGATCATGATCGTCGCCGCTCTCAGACCGGCAGCGCCCCGTCCGTCTTGACCTCCTCCATCACCGCATAGGTCCGCGTCTCGCGCACCGCCGGTAGCGCCAGCAGGACCTCGCCGAGGAAGCGGCGATAAGCGTTCATGTCGGCGACCCGCGTCTTGACGAGGTAGTCGAACCCGCCGGCGACCATGTGGCATTCCAGCACCTCGGGCGCGCGTTTCACGGCGGCAGCGAAGCGCTCGAAGGCGTCGGGCGTGGTCTTGTCGAGATAGACCTCGACGAAGACGAGCAGGTTCAGCCCGAGCTTCAGCGGATCGAGCGTCGCGCGATAGCCGGTGATGTAGCCTTCGCGCGTCAGGCGCTTCAGCCGCTCGCCCACGGCCGTCGGCGACAGCCCGACCTTCTCGGCCATCTCGACGCCGGCAATGCGGCCGTCGGACTGCAGAAGGGCGAGGATACGGCGGTCGGTTCGGTCGAGCACGGGATAATTCTTTGCCATAAATCGATAATGCAGCGATCTATGAGGCATATTGCCGGAAATAGCCAATTGATATGCGGCCCGATCGGCCTGATGCTTCAGATCATCCCGTCGCTGTTCGATCCGGAGCCAACTCCATGGCCGTCCCCGCCACAACGCCCGCCTTCCGTCCCACCTATGCCGAAGACGATGGCGTGATTGCCGGCAGGCTCTTGGCCGGCGCGCGGCGCGAGCCGGCGGCCAAGGCGCGGATCGACGCACGCGCGACCGGGCTGATCGAGGCGATCCGCACCCGCAAGGTGGGCTTGGGCGGCATCGAGGAACTGCTGCGCGAGTATTCGCTCTCCACCAAGGAGGGGCTCGCGCTGATGGTTCTCGCCGAAGCGCTGCTGCGCGTGCCCGACGCCGCGACCGCCGATCGGCTGATCGAGGACAAGCTCGGCCAGGGCGATTTCGCCCATCACGAATCGAAGTCCGACGCCTTCCTGGTTTCGGCCTCGGCCTGGGCGCTCGGCATCACCGCCCGCGTCATCCAGCCGGGCGAAACGCCAACCGGCATCATCGGCAGCATGGCCAAGCGCTTGGGCGTGCCGACCGTGCGCACCGCGACCCGGCAGGCCATGCGCGTCATGGGCAACCATTTCGTTCTCGGCCAGACCATCGAGGAGGCTCTAAAACGCGCCGGCTCGAAAAGCGGCAAGCTCTTCCGCTACTCCTTCGACATGCTCGGCGAGGGTGCGCGCACGCAAGGAGACGCCGACCGCTACCTCGCCTCCTATACGGCCGCGATCGACGCCATCGGCCGCTCGGCCGGCAACGAGCCGCTGCCGAACCGGCCGGGTATCTCGGTCAAGCTCTCGGCGCTGCATCCGCGCTACGACGCCACCAACCGCGAGCGCGTCCTTGCCGAACTCGTGCCGAAGGTGGTCGCGCTCGCCCGGCAGGCGAAGCAATACGACCTGAACTTCACCATCGATGCCGAGGAGGCCGACCGGCTCGAGCTCTCGCTCGACGTCATCGCCGCCGTGATGGCCGATGGCACGCTCGCCGGCTGGGACGGTTTCGGGCTGGCGATCCAGGCCTATCAGAAGCGCGCCTCGGCCGTGATCGACCACATCGCGGCACTCGCCGAGCAGTATGACCGGCGCCTGATGGTGCGCCTCGTCAAGGGCGCCTATTGGGACACCGAGCTGAAACGCGCCCAGGAGCGCGGCCTTGCCGATTATCCGGTCTTCACGCGCAAGGCGATGACCGATTTGAATTACGAGGCCTGCGCCGCGCAACTCCTGGCGCTGCGTCCGCGCATCATCCCTCAGTTCGCCACCCATAACGCACTCACCGTCGCCACCGTCGCAGAGATGGCGGGCGATGCCGAGAACTACGAATTTCAGCGCCTGCACGGCATGGGCGAGGCGCTCTACGAGAAGCTGCTCGGCGACAAGGCAGGCTTCGCCTGCCGGACCTATGCCCCGGTCGGCGGGCATCAGGACCTGCTCGCCTATCTGGTACGCCGCCTGCTCGAGAACGGCGCCAACTCCTCCTTCGTCAGCGTCTCGGGCGACCCTGACGTGCCCGTCGCGGAACTGCTGGTTCCGCCGGCCGATATCATCGGCAATACCGGCGCAGCCCGTCACCGCCGCATCCCGCTGCCGGCCGATCTCTTCGGCCCATCGCGGAAGAACTCGGCCGGCGTCGAACTCGGCCATGCCGGGAGTCTGGACGCCCTCCTCGCCGAGGTTGCCGCCGCAGCGGAAAAGTCCTTCCCGCCTGCCGGCGCCATTATCGACGGCAAGCCGGCAGGCGGGCAGCCGCAGCCTGTCCTCTCGCCGATCGACGGCAAGACGATCGGCACGGTCGCTCCCGCCGACGCCGCGCTCGCAGACCATGCCATGAAAGCCGCCAAGGCCGGCTTCCCGGCCTGGAACGCGACGCCGGCCCGGACCCGTGCCGCCGCCTTGCGCAAGGCGGCGGACCTGATGGAGGAGCGCCGCGGCCTGCTGCTCGCCTTGCTTCAGGCCGAGGCGGGCAAGACGCTCGACGATGCGATTTCGGAAGTCCGCGAGGCGGTCGATTTCTGCCGCTACTACGCCGCCGAGGCGGAAGCCAAATTCGCGGCGGCGATCGCTCTGCCCGGCCCGACAGGCGAGGACAACCGCCTGATCCTGCGCGGGCGCGGGGCCTTCCTGTGCATCGCCCCATGGAACTTCCCACTGGCGATCTTCGCCGGCCAAATCGCCGCCGCCCTGGTCGCCGGCAACAGCGTCGTCGCCAAGCCCGCGCCGCAGACGCCGCTGATTGCGGCGGTGGCCGTCCGCCTGCTGCACGAGGCCGGCGTGCCGGTCTCGGCCCTGCATCTGACGCCGGGAGACGGCGCACTCGGCGCAGCGCTCGTCGCCCATCCCGCCGTGGCCGGCGTCGCCTTCACCGGCTCGACCGCGACGGCGCGCGCCATCAACCGCGCACTCGCCGCCAAGGACGGTCCGATCGTTCCTCTGATCGCCGAGACCGGCGGCCTCAACGCCATGATCGTCGATGCGACCGCGCTCGCAGAGCAGGTCGCAGACGATGTCGTGATGTCGGCCTTCCGCTCGGCCGGGCAGCGCTGCTCGGCGCTGCGCCTGCTCGTCGTGCAGGAGGACGTCGCCGACAAGATGGTCGAGATGATCACCGGCGCCGCCCGCGAACTCACGCTCGGCGACCCACGCGCCATTGAGACCCATGTCGGCCCGGTCATCGACGCGGCGGCAAAGACCCGGCTCGACAGCCATGTCGCGGCGATGGCCAGGCTCGGCCGCGTCGCATGGGCCGGAGAGATTCCTGCGCTCGGCGGCACCTATGTCGCCCCCCACGTCATCTCGCTGAAATCCGTCGGGGAGCTGAGCCAGGAACATTTCGGCCCGATCCTGCATGTCGTCCGCTGGAAATCCGGGCAGCTCGACAAGGTCATCGAGGCGATCGAGGCAACCGGCTACGGACTGACGCTCGGCGTCCATTCGCGCATCGAGACGACCGTCGAGGAGGTCGTGAAGCGGCTCTCGACCGGCAACATCTACGTCAACCGCAACATCATCGGCGCGGTCGTGGGCGTCCAGCCCTTCGGCGGCCACGGCCTCTCCGGCACGGGCCCCAAGGCCGGCGGGCCGAACTACCTGATGCGGTTTGCGACAGAGCAGACGGTCACGGTGAACACGGCGGCCGCGGGAGGCAATGCCAGCCTGATCGCGATGGGGGAGTGAGTATCGTCATTGCGAACGCAGCGAAGCAATCCAAGGGAAGCAGGGCCCACGCCCCCTGGATGCTTCGCTGCGCTCGCAATGACGTGTTAGGCGATGAGCATGACTGCTCCGCTCCCCTACCGCCCCAATGTCGGCATCGTCCTGCTCAACCGGGACGGGCTGGTCTTCGCCGGCCGTTCCCACAGTGCCGGCCCCGAGGTCATCCAGCCCGGCTTCGACTGGCAGATGCCACAAGGGGGCATTGACGCCGACGAGGAGATCGTCGCCGCCGCGCGGCGTGAACTCGCCGAGGAAACCGGCATCGAGAAGGCCTTCTTCCTCGCCGCGACGCGGGAATGGTGGGCCTACGACTTCCCGCCCTATGCCGGTCCGCCGCACCGCCTCTGCGCCTTCAGAGGCCAGAGGCAGCGCTGGGTCGCCTTCCGCTTCGACGGCTGCGACAGCGAGGTCGACATCGGCCGACCCAATGGCGACGAGCCTGCGGAATTCAGCGAATGGGCCTGGCTTCCGCTGGCTGAGATGCCAGGTCGGATCGTGCCGTTCAAGCGCCCGGTCTATGAACAGGTCGTGGCGGCCTTCGCACGGTTCGCATGAAAAAGGCCGCTTGCGCGGCCTTTGAAATTCCGGATCGGGAGAATGCGCTTACGCCGCCTTGCGGTCCGCGAACACGCCCTTGAACTCGCGCAGCTGCACCAGCACGTCGTGGAGGCGCTTGCGCTCCTCCTCGTCCTGCGCCCCGACGAGCTTGGTTTCGGCGGTCAGGATTTCGGCGTCGAGCACGACGTTGTCGACGTCCTCGATGAAGCGGCCCTGCTCGGCCAGGATCGTCGTTGAACTCTGGTTGACCTCGACGAGGCCGCCATTGACGAAGAATTCCTTGCCGTTGCTGCCATCGGTCTGGGCGAAGACGATGCCCGCTTTCAGCGTCGCGACCAGCGGCGCATGGCCGGCCAGAATGGTCATCTCCCCCTCGATCGAGGGGATGATGACGCTGACGACATCGCCCGAGAACAGGATGCGCTCGGGCGAGACGAGTTCGAACTTGAAAGTGGCCATCGTCTTTGTCTCCCTCCACCGTCATTCCGGGCGGAGCGCAGCGAAGACCCGGAATCCATCGTAAAGCGCGCGGCCTTATGATGGATCCCGGATCGGCGCGGCTGCGCCGCTTGTCCGGGATGACGGCGTATGTTGTTACGCCGCTTCGGCCGCCAGGCGCTGGGCCTTCTCGATGGCTTCGTCGATCGAGCCGACCATGTAGAAGGCGGCTTCCGGCAGGTGATCGTACTTGCCTTCGACCAGGCCCTTGAAGCCCTTGATGGTGTCTTCCAGCGCGACGAGCTTGCCCGGCGATCCCGTGAAGATTTCGGCGACGAAGAAGGGCTGCGACAGGAAGCGCTCGATCTTGCGGGCGCGGGCGACCGAGATCTTGTCTTCTTCCGAGAGCTCGTCCATTCCCAGGATCGCGATGATGTCCTGCAGCGCCTTGTAGCGCTGGAGGATCTGCTGAACCTGGCGGGCGATGGCGTAATGCTCCTCGCCGACGATCGCGGCCGACAGCATGCGCGAGGTCGAGTCGAGCGGGTCCACCGCCGGGTAGATGCCCTTTTCGGCAATCGAACGCGACAGCACGGTCGTGGCGTCAAGGTGAGCGAAGGAGGTCGCGGGCGCCGGGTCGGTCAGATCGTCGGCGGGGACGTAGATCGCCTGCACCGAGGTGATCGAGCCCTTGTTGGTGGTGGTGATGCGCTCCTGCAGGTTGCCCATGTCGGTGGCGAGCGTCGGCTGATAGCCCACCGCCGACGGGATGCGCCCAAGCAGCGCCGACACTTCCGAGCCCGCCTGCGTGAAGCGGAAGATGTTGTCGACGAAGAACAGCACGTCCTGGCCCTTGTCGCGGAAGTCTTCCGCCACGGTGAGGCCCGACAGCGCGACCCGCATACGGGCGCCCGGAGGCTCGTTCATCTGGCCGTAGACCAAGGCGCATTTCGAGCCTTCGCCGCCGCCCTTCTTGTTCACGCCGGACTCGATCATCTCGTGATAGAGGTCGTTGCCCTCGCGGGTGCGCTCGCCGACGCCGGCGAACACCGAATAGCCGCCATGGGCCTTCGCGACGTTGTTGATCAGCTCCATGATCAGCACGGTCTTGCCGACGCCGGCGCCGCCGAACAGGCCGATCTTGCCGCCCTTGGCGTAAGGCGCCAGCAGGTCGACGACCTTGATGCCGGTGACGAGGATCTGCGCGTCCGTCGCCTGGTCGGCATAGGACGGGGCCGGCTGGTGGATGCCGCGGGTGTTGGTGGTCAGGATCGGGCCGGCCTCGTCGACCGGCTCGCCGATGACGTTCATGATGCGGCCGAGGCACTCGTCGCCGACCGGAACCATGATCGGAGAGCCGGTGTCTGTGACCGACTGGCCGCGGACCAGACCCTCGGTCGAGTCCATCGCGATGGTACGCACCGTGTTCTCGCCGAGATGCTGGGCGACCTCGAGAACCAGGCGGTTGCCGAGATTGTTGGTCTCGAGCGCGTTCAGGATCTCCGGCAGTTCGCCGTCGAACTGCACGTCGACGACGGCGCCAATGACCTGCGCAACGCGGCCGGTGCCGGTGTTGGCGGGCTTCTCAGCGGCGGCGTCGGTCTTGGTGGTCTTGGTTGCGGCTTTGGCCATGGTTCAAAAACCTCGATGCGCGTTCAGCTTGTCGAAATGGCCTGCGGGCTTGATGCCGCGCCGGCCGTTTAAGGCGTCTAGAGCGCTTCCGCGCCGGAGATGATCTCGATCAGTTCCTTGGTGATCATCGCCTGGCGCGAGCGGTTGTAGAGCTGCGTCTGCTTCTTGATCATCTCGCCGGCATTGCGCGTGGCGGAATCCATCGCCGACATGCGCGCGCCCTGCTCGGAGGCTGCGTTCTCCAGGATCGCCCGCAGGACCTGCACCGTGAGGTTGCGCGGCAGCAGCGTTTCCAGGATTTCGCCTTCGTCGGGCTCGTAATCATAGACCGCGTCGGTCTTGGGCGCTTCCGCCGGAATCTCGGCGGGAATGATGCGCTGCGCCGTCGGGATCTGCGAGATCACCGACTTGAACCGCGAGAAGAACAGCGTCGCGACGTCGAACTCGCCGGCGGCGAAACGCGCCAAGATGTTCTGGGCGATGCCCTCGGCATTGACGAAGCCGACCTGCTTGAAGGCGCGCAGGTCGATCACTTCGAGAATATCCTTCTCGAACTGGCGCTTCAGGATGTCATAGCCCTTCTTGCCGACGCAGATGATCTTGACCGTCTTGCCTTCGGCCTTCAGCGCATTGGCCTTGTCGCGCGCCAGACGCGCGATCGACGAGTTGAACGCGCCGCACAGGCCACGCTCGGCCGTGCAGACCACCAGCAGATGCACCTTGTCGGAACCCGTGCCGGAGATCAGCTTCGGCGCACTGGAACCCGAGACGCCGCCCGCGAGATTGGCCAGCACGGTCTCCATGCGCTCGGCATAGGGGCGCGCAGCCTCGGCCGCCGCCTGCGCCCGGCGCAGCTTGGCAGCCGCGACCATCTGCATGGCCTTGGTGATCTTCTGCGTCGCCTTCACGGAAGCGATGCGGTTTCGTAGGTCCTTAAGGGACGGCATCCGGTCTTGATCCCCTACCCGTCATTGCGAGGAGCGCAGCGACGAAGCAATCCAGAAGGTCTGCGCAGCGAGGCTGGATTGCTTCGCTGCGCTCAGCTCATGACGATCAGCTGAACGACTTCGCGTAATCCGTGACGAGATCCTTCAGCTTCGCGGCGTTCGCGTCCGAAAGATCCTTGGTCTTGCCGATCTCGTTGAGCAGGTCGACATGCTTGCCGCGCACCAGCGCCAGCAGCCCGTCCTCGAAGGCGCGGACCTTGTTGACCGGAATCGGGTCGAGATAGCCGTTGACGCCGGCATAGATCACGACCGTCTGCTCCTCCATCTTCAGCGGCGAGAACTGCGCCTGCTTGAGGAGTTCGGTCAGGCGGGCGCCGCGGTTGAGCAGGCGCTGGGTGACCGCGTCGAGGTCGGAGCCGAACTGGGCGAAGGCGGCCATTTCGCGATACTGGGCGAGTTCGCCCTTGATCTTGCCGGCGACCTTCTTGGTCGCCTTGGTCTGCGCGGCCGAGCCGACGCGCGACACCGAGAGGCCGACGTTCACGGCCGGTCGGATGCCCTGGTAGAACAGGTCAGTCTCAAGGAAGATCTGGCCGTCGGTGATCGAGATCACGTTGGTCGGGATGTAGGCCGAGACGTCATTGGCCTGGGTCTCGATGACCGGCAGCGCGGTCAGCGAGCCGTTGCCGGCCTCGTCGCCCATCTTGGCGGCGCGCTCCAGCAGGCGGGAATGGAGATAGAACACGTCGCCGGGATAGGCCTCGCGGCCCGGCGGGCGGCGCAGCAAGAGCGACATCTGGCGATAGGCGACGGCCTGCTTAGACAGATCGTCATAAATGATCACGGCATGCATGCCGTTGTCGCGGAAATACTCGCCCATGGCGCAGCCGGCGAAGGGCGCCAGGAACTGCATCGGGGCGGCGTCGGAGGCTGTCGCAGCGACGACGATGGAATATTCCAGCGCGCCGCGCTCTTCGAGCACCTTCACGAACTGGGCGACGGTCGAACGCTTCTGGCCGATCGCGACATAGACGCAATACAGCTTCTGGTTCTCGTCGGTGCCTTCGTTATTGGCCTTCTGGTTCAGGATCGTGTCGAGCGCCACGGCGGTCTTGCCGGTCTGGCGGTCGCCGATGATCAGCTCGCGCTGGCCGCGGCCGATCGGGATCAGGGCGTCGATCGCCTTGAGGCCGGTCGCCATCGGCTCATGCACCGACTTGCGCGGGATGATGCCGGGCGCCTTGACGTCGACGCGCGAGCGCTGGGTCGCCTTGATCGGGCCCTTGCCGTCGATCGGATTGCCGAGCGCATCGACGACGCGGCCGAGCAGTTCCTTGCCGACCGGCACGTCGACGATCGCGCCGGTGCGCTTGACCGTCTGGCCTTCCTTGATCTCGCGGTCGGAACCGAAGATCACGACGCCGACATTGTCGCTCTCGAGGTTGAGCGCCATGCCGCGCACGCCGCTCTCGAATTCGACCATCTCGCCGGCCTGAACCTTGTCGAGGCCGTAGACACGGGCGATACCGTCGCCGACGGAGAGAACCTGGCCGACCTCGGTGACCGAAGCCTCCGAACCGAAGTTCGAAATCTGGGCCTTCAGGATCGCGGAGATTTCAGCGGGGCGGATTTCCATCAGCCGACCTCTTTCATGGCAAGACGAATTGAATTGAGTTTGGTTTTCAGCGAGGCATCGACCATGCGGGAGCCCATCTTGACGACGAGCCCGCCGATCAGCGCCGGATCGACCTTGACGCGCAAATCGACATCCTTGCCGGCGACGCCCTTGAGCGCAGCCTTGATCTCGTCGAGCCGCTTGGGCGTCGGCGCCTCGGCGACGGTGACTTCGGCGCTGACGATGCCGCGCGCCTCGGCGACGAGGTTCTTGTAGCCCTGGATCATACCCGGCAATGCGAACAGCCGGCGCTTGCTGGCGACGAGGCCGATGAACTTGCCAGCCCAGCCGCCGATCGCGGCCTTCGCCAGCACGGCGTTGATCGCGGCCGTCTGCTCCTCGGCCGAAAAGGCGGGGCTTTCGATCAGCCGGCGCAGATCGGCGCTCTCGGCGAGCATGGCGGTGACGGTATCGAGATCGGCCGAGACGGCGTCGATGGCGTTGGCCTCGCTCGCCAGTTCGAAGAGCGCCGTGGCGTAGCGCCCGGCGACGCCCGAAACCAGTGTCCGATCCTGCGATCCGCCTTCAGCCACGCGTCACGTCTCTCGTTTCAAGGAACCGCACCGGCGACCCTCTTTTCGAGGGCGGAGTGCATCGTCCCGGCGCTGCGATGTATCCCGTAGAGCAAAAGGCGAGCAAGGGCGCCTTTCGTCCGAAATGTGGCGGTGCACTAGCATGTGGTTTGGGGGTGCGCAACCCGAAGCGGCCATGGGAGGCCCGTCAGTTCAAATCTCTGACTGACCCTCGAAAGGCAATGTCGGCTGCCATGACGGATCACTCAACCGCAAGATGCGCGTTCTTGAACGCGGCTTGTCTCGATGAACCGTATATGGTACGAATTGGACTATATCAGGCTCGACATTCAGCGCCGGACTTTCCACCCGTGCACAACGTTCGATTTTATAAAACAGGTTCAGGACGTGAATTGGTTCTGGAGTGGATCAAGTCTCTCAACCTCTCCGATCGAAAGGTCATCGGTGAAGATCTGCGGATGGTCCAGATCGGTTTTCCCATAGGCCTGCCGCTCTGTGACAATCTGGGCGCCGGGCTTTGGGAAGTTCGAAGCTCCCTCCCCTCGAAACGCGAGGCGCGGCTGATCTTCTTCCATGCCAGTGCATACAAGGCGCTCGTCGTCGTTCATGGCTTCATCAAGAAGACGCAGAAGACCCCTCCTGCCGACATCGATCTCGCACGCAAGCGCATGCGCGAATTTCAGGATTGAGAAGGATTGCGATCATGAGCAGCGACAGACGCTCCGTCGATGAACTCACGACCCTCGACCAATGGCTCGACGAGGAAGGGACCAATCAAGAGGTGACCTTTCGGGCGATCAAGCGCGTCATCGCGCTCCAGCTCGACATGGAGATGCGCATGAAACGACTGACCAAGACCGAGCTGGCGCGGCGCATGAACACCAGCCGCTCGCAGGTCGAGCGCGTGCTCGATCCCGAGCGCGACGTCGGCCTCGACACATTGAGCCGCGCGGCGAGGGTTATGGGTCGAACCTTGCGCCTCGAACTGGCCTGAGCGGCATCATGTCGCTGGCTGCTACAGGAAACTCTGCGGGTCGACATCGATCGCCACGCGCACCGACCCCTTCGGCTTCGGAGCCCGTTTGATCCAGACCCGCAGATAGTCCTGCAGGTTCACCTCGCGTGGTGTCTTGACGATCAGTCTCATGCGGTGGCGCCCGCGCAGCACGGCCAGCGGCGCTTCGGCCGGTCCGAGCACATACACGCCCTCCGGCGGCTCGGCGCAGCGCGCCAGCGCGCGGGCATGGCCCTCGGCCTCGGCCTGCGTATTGGCGGAGACGATCAACGCCGCCAGCCGCCCGAAAGGCGGCAGCCCGGCGGCTTCCCGGGAGGCCGTCTCGGCCGCATAGAAGCGCTCGGGATCGCCCGAGATCAGCGCCTTCAGCACCGGGTGCGTCGGATCATGCGTCTGCAGCAGCGCCCGGCCCGGCCGTTCGCCGCGTCCGGCTCGGCCCGTCACCTGCCGCAGCACCTGGAAGGTGCGTTCGGCCGCGCGCGGATCGCCCGAGGTCAGGCCGAGATCGGCATCGATCACCCCGACCAGCGTCATGCCCGGGAAGTTATGGCCCTTGGCCACGAGCTGCGTGCCGATGACGATGTCGAATTCGCCGTTCGCCACTGCCATCAGCTCGGTCTTCAGCCGCTCCGTGCCGCCGGGAAAATCGCTGGACAGCACGATCGAGCGCGCCTGCGGGAACAGCGTCGCCACCTCCTCGGCCAACCGCTCGACGCCCGGCCCGCAGGCGGTGAGGCTGTCAGCGGCATGGCATTGCGGGCATTCATGCGGGCGGCGCTCGACATGGCCGCAATGATGGCAGACCAGAGCCCGCCGGAAGCGGTGATCGACCAGCCAGGCCGAGCAATTGGGGCACTGGAAGCGGTGCCCGCAGTCGCGGCACAGCGTCAGCGGCGCATAGCCGCGCCGGTTCAGGAACAGCAACGACTGCTCGCCGGCCTCCAGATTGTCCTGCACGGCCTTGACCAGCGCACCAGAGAGCCAGCGCCCGCGCTCGGGCTTGTCGCGGCGCAGATCGACCAGCCCGAGCGTCGGCAAGGTGCGCCCGCCGAAGCGCTCCGGCAGCTTGAGATGGACGTAGCGGCCGCGCTCGGCATTGACGCGCGTCTCCAGCGAGGGCGTCGCCGAAGTCAGGATGACAGGCGCATTCTCGATGCGCCCGCGCACCACCGCCATGTCGCGGGCATGGTAGCTGACGCCGTCCTCCTGCTTGTAGGCGGCCTCGTGCTCCTCATCGACGACGATCAGGCCGAGATCCTTGTAAGGCAGGAACAGCGCCGAGCGCGCTCCGGCCACGACCTTCGCCTCGCCGCTGGCGATGGCCGCCTGCAGCCGCTCGCGCTTGCGCCCGGTCACCGCCGAATGCCACAGCCCCGGCCTGACGCCGAAGCGCGCCTCGAAACGGTCGATGAACTGCGCGGTGAGCGCGATTTCCGGCATCAGGATCAGGCTCTGGCGGCCCTGCCGGATCGCCTGCGCCACCGCCTCGAAATAGACCTCGGTCTTGCCCGAACCGGTGACGCCTTCGAGCAGGGTGACGCCATAGATCCCCGCCTTGACCGAGGCGACGAGCGCAGCCGCCGCCACCGACTGGTCGTCCGAGAGCGCCGGCTGCGCATGATCGGGATCGGGAATCGCGGCAATGGCCTCGCGGGACAGCGCCTCGACCGAGAAGGTACCGGCATCGACCAGCGAATCGATCACCGCCGTGCCGACGGAGGCCGCCTCGGCCAGCGCCGATTTTCCGATCAGCAGCCCGCCTTCGGCCGCCGCGATCGCCCTTGCGCGGGCCGGCGTCATGCGCTGTGGCGGCGGCCCGATCAGCCGGACGCCGAGCTTCGGTCGCTCCGGCGTCGCATCGGGCGGGCGGCGCAAAGCCAGCGCCAGCACGGAGCCCTTCGGCGCCAGCGTATACCACGCCACCCAGTCGACCAGCTTCATCAGCGCGGCGTCGAGCGGCGGCATGTCGAGCTTGCCGACGACTTTCTTGAGGTTGCCGCCGCGCCCCGAACCCAGGCTCCAGACCACGCCGACGGTCTCGCGAGGCCCGAGCGGCACCTGCACGACATCGCCCCGCGCAAGCGCCATGCCCGGCGGGATGGCATAGCTGTAGGCCTGGTCGAGCCCGAGCGGGATCAGCACATCGGCCGTGTCGCCGCTCTCCGTCGATGTCTCCGCTTCGCTCATGGCGCGTGTCTAGCATCGATTCGGAGCCTGTTAAGGCAGGAGCGTCATGCTCGCGCCCATGACCGACCTCGATGCCCTCCGCCGCGACTGGCTCGCCCATCTCGCTTATGAGCGCCGGCTCTCGCCAAAAACGCTCGAAGCCTATGGCCGCGATCTCGGCCAGTTCACGGCCTTCCTGGAGGGTCATCTCGACGGCACACCCTCGCTCGCCGACATCGCGGCGCTGAAGCCCTTCGACCTGCGCGCCTTTCTCGGCCAGCGCCGTCGCGAGGGTGTCGGCAACCGCACCCTGATGCGCCAGCTCGCGAGCCTTCGCTCTTTCGCCCGCTTCGGCGAACGCACCGGCAAGCTGACGGCCGCCGCCTTTGCCGCGACGCGCGGCCCGCGCATCGGCAAATCCCTGCCGCGTCCGCTCGACGCGCGCGCCGCCAAGGCGGTCACGCAGACCGATATCCGCGCCGGCGAGGAACGCGAGGCCTGGGTCCTGGCTCGCGATGCCGCGGTGCTGGCGCTGCTCTATGGCTGCGGCCTGCGCATCTCAGAAGCGCTGTCGCTCACCCGTGAACAGGCTCCGACCAGTGCCGGTGATACGCTGACCGTCATCGGCAAGGGCCAGAAGACGCGCATGGTCCCGGTACTGCCGGCCGTCGTCACGGCGATTGCAGAATACATCGCGCTCTGCCCCTGGCGCCTGCCGCCGGACGGGCCGCTCTTCCTCGGCGTCAAGGGCGGCCAGCTGTCGCCACGCATCATCCAACTCGCGGTCGAGGGCCTGCGCGGCGCACTCGGCCTGCCCTCATCGGCGACGCCGCATTCGCTGCGCCACTCCTTCGCCACGCATCTGCTCGGACGCGGCGGCGATCTTCGCGCCATCCAGGAGCTTCTCGGCCACGCCTCGCTTTCGACAACGCAGATCTACACGAAGATCGATTCGGCCCGCCTGATGGCGGCGTACGACGCCGCCCATCCGCGCGCCGGCCGTTGAGTGCGCCGGACTAGGCGCTGGCTCGATTTCGCCCCGCTTGATTTCGCCATGCAACAAGGTCATTCCCGCCCTGCGATTTACAGGGGGCGAATCAGATAATGGCTACGGCAGCGACCGACATCACCGAAGGCGGCAACCAGCGCGTCGGGCTGCTCATCGCCGTGCTCGCGCTGATGCTCGCCTTCTCCGAGATCGGCGGCAAGAACGCTGAGCAGGATGCACTGGCCAAGAATGTCGAGGCCTCGAATCTCTGGGCCTTCTTCCAGGCCAAGACCATCCGCGGCACCACGTTGCGCACAGCGGCCGAGGCGATGGAGGTCGATCTGGCCGCAGCGACCGACCCCACCAGCCGCGAGCGCCTGCAGAAGCGCATCGATGGCTGGAAGGCGACGATCGCCCGCTACGAATCCGAGCCCGAGACCAATGAGGGTCGCAAAGAGCTGATCGTGCGCGCCAAGGCGGCCGAAGCCCAGCGCGACATCTCCAGCGCCCGCGACGACAAATACGATATCGTCTCCGGTCTGTTGCAGATCGCGATCGTGATCTCCTCGGCCGCGATCATCACGGGCATCGGTCTGCTCGCCTGGACCGGCGGAGTGCTGGGTCTGGCCGCCCTGGCCCTGATGTTCGTCGCCCAGCTGGCGCCGACGGCCCTGTTCTGAAGCGTCGGAATCGATAAGGGCTAGCGTCCGACAGGAAGCTTTTGCCTGTGCCATCGAAACACGCCGTCATCCCGGACGCAGCGAAGCGGAAATCCGGGATCCATGCCGGAACCGTTCCGGAATGAATCCCGGGTCAAGCCCGGGGATGACAGCGCATTTTACGGGGCGAGATATGCCAATTCAGAACGCATGCTGACTACGCCAAGCGCGGCCAAGGCACGTCGCCGCCGCGCAGCATCTCCCACGCCTTCGCCATCCGCAGCACACCAAGATCGTCGAAGCGGCGCCCCGTGATCTGCAGGCCGATCGGCAGCCCTCCCTTGGTCAGCCCGGCATGGACCGAGACCGACGGCTGGTCGGACATGTTGGCAGGCAGCGTGAAGCAGATGTGCTCGAACGGCTTGTCGGGGTCGTGGATCGGCGAGGCCAGTTCGGCGGGATAGCTCGGCACCGGCGCCACCGGCGACAGCACGAAATCGAAGGGCGCGCTCTGCTTCAGCGCCGCGTCCTTGATGGCCAGCATCTGGCTCATGCCGCGATACACGCGCTCGCCCGAAAGCGCCTCGCCGCGCCTCGCCCATTCGAAGATATAGGGCAGCACCTTGGCCTGCTTCTCCGGCGTCAGCGCGCCGATATCGGCCCAGGCGCGCTGGCTCCAGAAATCGTCGAGCCCGTCCAGCATCTCCCGGGTCAGGAAGGCCGGCGCCTCCTCGACGATGGCGCCAGCCGCCTCGAAGGCCTTCGCCGCCGCCTCGATCGCGGCCCTCGTCTCCGGCTCGACCGCGATGCCGATGCCGGGGTCGAGCTGTAGGCCGATTGTCACGCCCTTCAGATCGAGATCGAGCGAGAGCCAGTCGATCTCCTGAAACGGCAGGCTCATGCCGTCGCGCGAATCCGGCTTTGAAATCTCCCGCATCATCAGC
The DNA here is from genome assembly GCF_001562255.1 of Bosea sp. PAMC 26642. Lineage (NCBI taxonomy): Bacteria > Pseudomonadati > Pseudomonadota > Alphaproteobacteria > Hyphomicrobiales > Alloboseaceae > Allobosea > Allobosea sp. PAMC 26642. The sequence continues at coordinate 2,952,357 of NZ_CP014301.1, forward strand.
GCCGCATCGGCCACCGTGCGCGTCATCGGCCCGGCGACGCGGCCGTAATAGCTCGGATCGATCGGCACGCGCCCGAAGCTCGGCTTCAGGCCGACGAGCCCACACCAGCCGGCAGGCAGGCGGACCGAGCCGCCGATATCGGTCCCGATATGCAAAGGCCCGTAGCCGGCGGCGCCCGCAGCGCCCGCACCCGCCGATGACCCGCCCGGATTCTTCGACAGATCCCACGGATTGCGCGCGAGTTCGTGAAAACTGGAGAGCCCCGACGACAGCATCCCGTAATCGGGCATCGTCGTCTTGGCGAGCATGACGAAACCCGCTTCACGCAGCCGAGCCGCGACGGGCGCATCCTCGGGCATCGGCACGAGATCGCGTGCCGCCGTGCCGATCGGCATCGGCGTGCCTTTGGTTGCGATGTTTTCCTTGATCGTGCCGGGCACACCGTCGAGCGGCAGCTCCTCTCCCTTCGACCACCGCCCCTCGGATGCCCGCGCCGCGGCACGTGCAGCCACGGGGTCATAGGCGTAGAGCGCTTTGACCTTGGGCTCGCAGGCCTCGATCCGGGCGATGACCGCGTCCGTCACCTCGACGGGAGACAGCGCCTTGCTGCGATAGGCCTCGAGCATCTCGGCAGCGCTCAGGTCAGCAGGGTTGGTCATCGGTCGGCCTCGTCCTGAAAGCGGTGAAGCGCGATGCGCCGCGCAGCCCACAACACGCATTGTCGGCGTCTCTAGCAAGCCGCGCGCCGCGCAGGTCGCTCAGGCGAAATAGTCGGGATGCGTGGCGCGCAGATGCAGAAGGTCCGGCAGCAGGGTGCCCAGATGTTTGCGCATCGCGGCCTGCGCCGCCGGCCCGTCCCGCCGCCTCACCGCATCGACGATGGACAGGTGCTCGCGGATCACCATCGCCATGCGGCCAGGAACCGGCAGCGTCATCCGCCGGCAGCGGTCGATCTGGCTCTTGGCGGCCTGCGCGAGCTTCCAGATGCCGGGATAGCCGGCCGACATGGCGAGCGTTTCGTGGAAGACTTCGTCCTCGAGATGGAAACGCTCCTGATCGCCGTCGTCGAAGGCCACATGCTGGCGCGCGATCACAGCGTCCAGCCCCGCGATGATCTCGGGCGTCGCAATCCCGGCGACCAGCTCGACCGTCGCGCATTCCAGCGCCTGCCGAATGAACACGGCCTCTGGAATGGCCTCCACCGGAATGCGGGCGACGAAGGTCCCGGCCTGCGGGAACACCTCGACCAGCCCCTCCTCGCGCAGCTTGATCAGCGCCTCGCGCACCGGCGTTCGGCTCAGCCCGAATCGCGCGGTCAGATCCTTTTCGACCAGCGCGGAACCCGGCGGGATCTGCATCGCCAGGATCGCCTGCCGCAAGGCGTCCTGCACGACGGAAGCTGCCGTCGACCGGGTCGGCGCCGCCATGCCCCGGCGCTGGGGGCGTCGCTCGCTGCGAAGCGGGCCGGGCGCCTCTTGCCCGAAAATCTGATCCGCCATCGCCTCGGCCCCGTCCACTCGCGATTCTCGTTCGTACGCAGCCTCGCACAAACACAGTCGCTGTCGACTAAAGCGCTACCATGCAGCCCTTTGACAAGCTAGTATATTAGTATATTCATCGCGCCCAGTCGCCTACGCCGCGCCGTCTTGCGGCCAAAGGATATGCCATTCCATGCTGCTGCACGATGATCGCCTCTTTCCTGCCGAGCCCGTGACGCGGGGAATCGCGCGCCGGCTCTATGCCGGAATCCGCGATCTCCCGATCGTTTCGCCGCATGGCCACACCGACCCGCGCTGGTTCGCCGAGAACGAAGCTTTTCCCGATCCCGCGACGCTCTTTGTCAAGCCAGACCACTACATCTTCCGGATGCTCTATTCGCAGGGCGTGCCGCTGGAGAAGCTCGGCATCGCCCGCAAGGACGGCGGCAAGGTCGAGACCGATCCGCGCGCGATCTGGCGGCTCTTCGCCAGCCACTGGCCTCTGTTCCGTGGCACCCCGACCCGGCTCTGGTTCGAGCACGCGGCCGAGACGATTTTCGGCATCCATGAGCGGCTGGGCCCGGCCAATGCCGACAAGATCTACGACCGCATCGCCGAGAAGCTGGAGCAGCCCGAATTCCGGCCGCGCGCACTGTTCGAGCGCTTTAACATCGAAGCGATTTCGACCACGGAAGGCGCGCTTGATCCGCTGAAATGGCACGACATGATCAAGGCGTCGGGGTGGGACGGCAAGGTCGTCACCGCCTATCGCCCCGACAGCGTGGTCGATCCCGAATTCGAGGGCTTCGCCGCCAATCTCGACCAGTTCGGCGAGCTGACCGGCGAGGACGTCACAGGCTGGACCGGCTATCTCGCCGCCCATCGCCAGCGCCGCGCCTATTTCATGGAGCGCGGCGCGACCTCCTCCGACCACGGCCACGCCACCGCCCGAACCGCGAACCTTTCGAAAGCCGAGTGCGAGCAAATCTTCGCCAAGGTCGTGCAGGGCAAGGCGACACCCGAGGATGCCGATCTCTTCCGCGGCCAGATGCTGACCGAGATGGCGAAGATGAGCCTCGACGACGGGCTCGTCCTGCAGATCCACCCCGGCTCCTCGCGCAACCACAATCCACATCTGTTCGAGACCTTCGGCCGCGACATGGGTGCCGACATCCCGAGCCAGACCAATTACGTCACCGCGCTGAAGCCCCTGCTCGATGCCGTCGGCAACGAACCCGGCCTCACCGTCATCGCGTTCACCCTCGACGAGACCAGCTATTCGCGCGAACTCGCGCCGCTGGCCGGCCATTACCCCGCGCTGAAGCTCGGACCCGGCTGGTGGTTCCTCGATGCACCGGAGGCAATGCTGCGCTTCCGCGAACTGACCACGGAAACCGCCGGCTTCTACAACACCGTCGGCTTCAACGACGACACCCGCGCCTATCTCTCGATCCCCGCCCGCCACGACGTCGCCCGACGCTGCGACTGCGCCTATCTCGCCAAGCTCGTCGCCGAGCACAGGCTGGGCGAGGACGAGGCCGCCGAAGTCGCCCATGACCTCGCCTACCGACTGGCCAAGGAGGCCTATCGCCTGTGACCGGTACCAAGATCGACGAACGCCAGGCTGCCCATCCCCGCGATGTCCGGCGCTACGAGACGGAAACGTTGCGCGAGGATTTCCTGATCGAGCGCATCTTCGTGCCCGGCGAGGTCACGCTGACCTATAGCCACTACGACCGCATGATCGTCGGCGGCGCGACACCCTCTGCCAAGCCGCTGACGCTCGACCCGTTCGCACCGACCGGCACTCCCTTCTTCCTGGCGCGGCGCGAGCTCGGCGTCATCAATATCGGCGGTGCCGGCAGCGTCACGGTCGACGGAACAACATTCGAGTTGCCGAGTCTCGACGCGCTCTATGTCGGCCTAGGCGCCAAAGACGTCTCCTTCGCCAGCGCCGACGCCGCCAACCCCGCCAAGTTCTACCTGACAAGCGCGCCCGCCCATCGCGAGGCGCCCCACCAGCTCATCCGCCAGTCAGACGCCAATACCATCCATCTCGGCTCGTCGGAGACCTCCAACAAGCGCACCATCCGGCAATACATCATGCCCAACACCACCGGCACCAATCAGCTGGTGATGGGCATGACCGCGCTGGAGCCGGGCTCGGTCTGGAACTCGATGCCTTGCCACACCCACACCCGGCGTATGGAAGCCTATCTCTACTTCAATCTCGATCCGGCCCATCGCGTCTTCCACTTCATGGGCGAGCCGACGCAGACGCGACATTTGCTGGTCGCCAACGAGCAGGCCGTGATCGCACCGAACTGGTCGATCCATTGCGGCTGCGGCACCTCGAACTACGCTTTCGTATGGGCCATGGCCGGCGACAATGTCGAGTTCACCGACATGGACCCCGCCCCCGTGGACAGCTTGAGATGATGGCCTCGCCCTTCGACCTCACCGGCCGCAGCGCCCTGGTGACCGGCGCCAATACCGGCATCGGCCAGGGTATCGCGCTGGCGCTGGCTGAAGCGGGAGCGACCGTCGTCGCAGCCGGGCGCTCCGACATGAGCGAGACGCTGGCGCTGATCGCGGATGCCCGCGGCGCCAGTCTCGCCCTCAAGGTCGATCTGCAGCAGCAGGGCATCGCGCCGCAGGTGATCGCGCAGGCGCAAGGCCTCGCCGGCCCGCTCGACATCCTGGTCAACAACGCCGGCATCATCCGCCGCGCCGATGCGCTCGACTTCAGCGAAAGCGACTGGGACGAGGTCATGAACGTCAACCTCAAGGCGACGTTCTTCCTGGCCCAGGCCTTCGCGAAGTCGGCGGTGGAGGCGGGCCGCGGCGCCCGCATCGTCAACATCGCCTCGCTGCTCTCCTTCCAGGGCGGCATCCGCGTCGCCTCCTACACCGCCAGCAAGAGCGGATTGGCCGGTCTTACCAAGCTGCTGGCCTGCGAATGGGCGGGCAAGGGCATCAATGTGAACGCCATCGCGCCCGGCTATATCGAGAGCAACAACACGGAAGCCCTGCGTGCCGACCCCGACCGCAACGGCGCGATCCTCGCCCGCATCCCGGCTGCGCGATGGGGCAAGCCGTCCGACATCGGCGGCGCGGCCGTTTTCCTCGCAAGCGACGCCGCAGCCTACATGCACGGCGCCATTATCCCCGTCGACGGAGGCTGGCTCGCCCGATGACCGACCATCTCGATTCCTTCTTCCAGCACGATGCCGAACTCGCCTGGGAACCGACCGAACCCGGCGTCAAGCGCAAGATCATGGCCTATGGCGAGGACCTGATGGTGGTGCGCGTCGTCTTCGAGGCCGGCGCGGTCGGCAAGGCTCACCAGCACCCGCATCGCCAGGCGTCCTACGTCGAGAGCGGCAGCTTCGACGTCACGATCGACGGCAGGACCGAACGCCTGACGGCGGGCGATACCTTCTTCGTGCCGGCCGACCTCATCCACGGCGTCGTCGCCATTAAGGCCGGCCAGTTGATCGATTCCTTCACGCCCATGCGGAAGGAATTTCTCTGAAACCAGCCTGCCGGCAAGCGCCGGCAAGGCTCCCGAACGGGGCAATAACGACCGGAATAAGCCGGCGCCAACAATCGAGGGAGAGACCCATCATGATGACCAGACGCACATTGGCTGCACTTGCCGGCGCAGCCTTCTTCGCATCGTTCGCCACGGCCTCGAACGCACAAACCACGCTGCGCTCGACCGATATCCACCCGACCGACTATCCGACCGTCGAGGCCGTCCGCCACCTCAGCAAGCTTCTCGACGAGCGCACCAAGGGCCGCCTCAAGATCAACGTCTTCCACTCGGCCCAGCTCGGCAACGAGAAGGACACGATCGAGCAGACCCGCTTCGGCGTGATCGACATCAACCGCATCAATATGGGGCCGTTCAACAACCTGATCCCGGCGACGAACGTGCCGTCGCTGCCCTTCGTCTTCCGCTCCGTCGAGCACATGCGGAAGGTGATGGACGGGCCGATCGGCGACTCGATCCTCAAGGAATTCGAGAAGCACGACCTCATCGGTCTCGCCTTCTACGATTCCGGCTCGCGCTCGTTCTATAACGGCAAGCGCCCGATCAACACACCTGCCGACATGAAGGGCATGAAGATCCGCGTCCAGCAGTCGGACATGTTCGTGGCGCTCGTCGCCGCCCTCGGCGCCAACGCCACGCCGATGGCTTTCGGCGAGGTCTATTCGGCGCTGCAGACCGGCGTCATCGACGGCGCCGAGAACAACTGGCCGTCCTATGAATCGACCAAGCACTACGAGGTCTCGAAGTTCTACTCGCTGACCGAGCATTCGCTCTCACCGGAGGTGCTGGTCATCTCCAAGCGCTCCTTCGACAAGCTGTCCAAGGAAGACCAGGAGATCATGAAGGTCGCGGCGAAGGAGTCGGTTCTGAAGATGCGCGAGCTCTGGGACGCCCGCGAGAAGGCCTCGGAAGCCAAGGTCAAGGCCGGCGGCGCCGTGGTCAACGCGGTCGACAAGCAGGCATTCAGCGACGCGATGAAGCCCGTCTACGACAAGTTCGTCACGGATGCCGCGATGAAGGACCTCGTCGCCAAGATCCAGGCCGTCAAGTAACCCGCTTTTGCTGGCCGGGCACGCCCCTTGCGGTCGTTGCCCGGCTAGCTCTCCCTGTTCATCTCGTCAGGACATCTTCATGATCGGTCTCGCCCGACTGCTGACGCGCATCAATGCGCGCCTGAGCCTTTTCGCGCTGCTCGCCGCCGGGATCGGGCTTATCGCCATGACGGCCATCGTCGCCTGGACCGTGTTCGGGCGCTATATCCTGAACGCCACGCCGACCTGGGGCGAGCCGGTCTCGCTGTTCCTGATGCTCTGGTTCATTCTGCTGGGCGGCGCCGTGGGCGTGCGCGAACTCGACCATATGGGGTTCGACGTCGGCCTGCACTACACGCGTGGCAAGTGGAAGGCCGCCCTCGTCATCGCCAACGAGGCGCTGGTCACGCTCTTCGCCTTCGCCATGGTCTGGTACGGCACCGAGCTCGCCGCCAAGGTCTGGAGTGACAGGCTGCCGATGATCGGCATCTCCAAGGGCTGGGACTATGTCCCGATCATCGGCGGCGGCGCCCTGATCGCACTCTTCTCCATCGAGAAGCTGCTCCTCTTCTTCACGGGAGAGGAACTCGCTCCCATGCCGCTGAACGCCAACGGCCTTGGCGGGGAGGCCTGATCGATGGCCATCACGATCCTCTTCACATCCTTCGCCGTGCTCCTGCTGATGGGTGTGCCCGTGGCGTTCTGCCTCGGCCTCTCCTCGATGGCGACGGTGCTGTACATGGGCATTCCGCCCGTCGTCGTCTTCCAGCAGTTGTCGACCGGCATGAATGCATTCGCCATGCTGGCGATCCCGTTCTTCATCTACTCGGGCGACCTGATGATCCGCGGCGGCATCGCCGACCGCCTGATCCAGTTCGCCTCCTCGCTCGTCGGTCATCTGCGCGGCGGCCTCGGGCAGGTCAACGTCATCACCTGCACGCTTTTCGGCGGCATCTCCGGCTCGGCCGTGGCGGATGCCTCCGCCGTCGGCGGCATCATGATCCCGCAGATGGTCAAGCGCGGCTATGCCGCCGACTATGCCGTCAATGTCACGGCCAACGCCGCGATCATCGCGCTGTTGATCCCGCCCTCGCACAACATGATCATCTACTCGCTGGCGGCCGGCGGCACGATCTCGATCGCCGATCTCTTCACCGCCGGCGTCGTGCCGGGGCTGATGCTGTGCCTGGCACTGATGGTCGCGGCCTGGGCCGTCGCGGTCAGGCGCGGCTATCCCGCCGATCCCTTCCCCGGTTTCATGACGGTCGCGCGCCTCTTCGTCGTGGCGGTGCCCGGCCTGCTCCTCATCGGCATCATCTTCGGCGGCGTGCGCTCGGGCGTCTTCACCGCGACCGAATCCTCCTGCGTCGCGGTGATCTACGCATTGCTGGTGACGATCTTCGTCTACCGCGAGCTCGATCTGAAAGGCTTCACCCACGCCACACTCGGCGCTGTCCGCACCACCGCGATGGTGCTGCTCGTCATCGGCGCGGCGAGTTCCTTCGGCTGGCTGATGGCCTTCCTCGAGGTCCCAAAGGCGACCATCGAGCTGATGCAGTCGATCTCCAGCAACCCGTTGATGATCCTGCTGCTCATCAACGTCATCCTGCTGGTGCTCGGCACCTTCATGGACATGGCGCCGATGATCATCATCTGCACGCCGATCTTCCTGCCGGTGGTCAAAGCCATCGGCGTCGATCCGGTGCATTTCGGCGTGATCCTGATCCTCAACGCCGGCATCGGCCTGAACACGCCGCCGGTCGGTTCGGTCCAGTTCGTCGCCTGCGCCATCGGCAAGGTCTCGATCAGCGAGAGCATGCGCACGATCTGGCCCTTCTACGGCGCGAGCGTTGCGGTGCTGATGCTCGTGACCTACGTTCCCGCCTTCTCCCTCTGGCTGCCGGGCGTATTCCGTTGACGAGACTGACGACGAGGACGCTGTCCTCCCTTCCCGCCGCGGTTCGCCGCCCCGCCTATGACCGCGCGAACCTTTCGCCCGGCATCGTCCATCTCGGGCTCGGCGCCTTCGCGCGCGGCCACCTCTGCGAATACACCGAGGACGTGCTGGAGCGCGGCATCGGCCCCTGGGGCATCGTCGGCGCGAGCCTGCAGCGCCCCGACCAGCGTGACCGGCTGAAACCGCAGGACGGTCTCTATACCCTGCTGAAGCGCAGCCCGGCCGGCCCGGAACTGCGCATTATCAGCTGCCTGCTCGACATCATGGTCGCGCCCGAAGACCCGGCCGCGCTGATCGCGCGGATGGCTGCGCCCGAGACCCGCATCGTCTCGCTGACCGTGACCGAGAAGGGCTATTGCCACGACCCGGCGACGGGCCGCCTCAAGGCCGACCATCCCGACATCGTCCACGACCTGGCAAACCCGGACAAGCCGCGCTCGGCCATCGGTCTGCTCGTCGCAGCCCTGAAGGCGCGCCATGCCGCCGGTCTCGGACCCTTCACCGCGCTTTGCTGCGACAATCTTCCCGCCAACGGCAAGGTGCTGGCCGGCCTGGTGCGCGACTTCGCGGCGCTGCGCGACGACCGCCTCGCCGCCTGGATCGAAGCCAACGGCGCCTTTCCAGCGACCATGGTCGACCGCATCGTGCCGGCCACCACGGACGCCGACATCGCGGAGGTCGCAGGGCTGATCGGATTAGAGGACGCAGCCCCCGTCATCGGAGAGCCGTTCCGCCAATGGGCCATCCAGGACATTTTTGCCACCGGCCGCCCGAAATGGGAGGACGTCGGCGCGCAGATGGTCTCGGAGGTCGCGCCGTTCGAGTTCATGAAGCTGCGGATGCTCAACGGCGCCCATTCGAGCCTGGCCTATCTCGGCTATCTCGCCGGGCACGAAACCGTGTCGGATGCCAGCAACGACCCGGTCTTCCCCCGCTTCCTGCAGGGGCTTTGGGCCGAGATCATGCCCACCGTGCCGGCGCCGCAAGGCGTCGCTTTGCCCGACTATGCGAGCGCACTGCTCGTCCGCTTCCAGAACCCGGCCATCCGCCATCGCACCTGGCAGATCGCCATGGACGGCTCGCAGAAGCTGCCGCAGCGCCTGCTCGGCACCATCCGCGAGCGCCTGAAGGCCGGCGCCCCGATCGACCACCTCGCGCTCGGCGTCGCCGCCTGGATGGCTTACGTCTCCGGCACCGACGAGAGTGGAGCAACGATCGACGTCCGCGATCCGCTGGCAGCCGAATTCGCCGCGCGCGCGGCGAGCGCGGGACGCAACGCTGCCGCGCTGAGCACGGCCCTGCTCGGCATCGAAGCGATCTTCGGCCCCGATCTGCCGCGCGAGGAGCGCTTCACTCAGGCCGTGCAGCAGCATCTCGCGACCCTTTTCGACAACGGAGCGAAGGCGACGGCGGCCGGGTTGGCTTCGTAGAACCAACCTCTCGACATAAAACCCGGCCGTCATTCCGGGCGAAGCGAAGCGCAGACCCGGAATCCATCGTAGGGGAGCGACGGAACCTTATGATGGATTCCGGAGCTGCGCCGCTTGCCCGGAATGACGCCCGCGTTCGATGAAGCAATATCGATCTAAGACAAACCTCTTGATCGCTCACGCTACCTCGCGCCAGATGCGGCCATGATCCGCCGGCTCGCCTTCATCATCATTGCACTCTCGACATTGGCCACCGGCCACGCCACGGCGCAATCGCGTGTCACCATCCCGAATTTCTGGGACCAGCGCATCCGTCTCGACCGCCCCGAGCCCGGCCCACCGCGCGTAGTGCGCTTCCTGACCGACGACGAATACCCGCCGCTGCATTTCGCGGCCCCCGACGGGACCCTGACCGGCTTCTCGGTGGAGATCGCGCGCGCCGCCTGCGAACGGCTCGGCTGGACCTGCACGGTGCAAGCGCGACGCTTCGACACCCTGCTCGATTCGCTCGCCGAGGCGCGCGGCGACGTGCTGGCCGCCGCGATCAACCTGAACCCGCAATTGCGCGCCCGTTTTGCCGCGAGCCATCTTTATTTCCGCGGCAGCGCCCGCCTGCTCACCACGCGCGGCAACGCCCAGGCCGAGCTCGATCCACTGACCCTGCAGGGCAAGCGCGTCGCCGTCATCGGCGGCACCGCCCACCAGGCCTTCCTCGAACGGCTCATGCCGTTCGTACAGCGCCGTGAGACCGGCACGCTCCCCGGCGCGATCGAAGCCCTGCGCAGCGGCGAGGCCGAATTCGTCTTCGCCGACGGCATCGCGCTCTCGCTGCTGCTCGCCAGCAACGCCGGCGCCGAACTCGCCTTCACCGGCGGCCCCTTCCTCGAAAGCGGCTATTTCGGCGAAGGCGTCGCCTTCCTGCTGCGCAAGGACGATCCCACTTTGAAGCGCAGCCTCGACTACGCCCTCCAGACGCTCTGGGACGACGGCACCTATACAAGGCTCTATCTGAGGTTCTTCCCGGTCAGCCCGTTCTGAACAGCAACATCAACATCTCCAACACCACGCGCCGTCATTCCGGACAAGCCGCGAAGCGGCGCCGATCCGGAAGGACGGCGCTCGTCGTCTGACGTTCTGCCGACGGGCTGCACATTCAACAGCTCCCCCTCCAGCGCCTGTCGCGCCACGGCGGCAAGCCACCCCGCGGTCGCCGGCAGGATGGCGTCGTTGAAGTCGTAGCGGTCGTTGTGCAGTTCGCCGCCATCCTTCACCGGCCCGTTGCCGATCCACACATAGGCACCAGGCCGGTGCTGGAGATAGTGAGCGAAATCTTCGCCGGTGTTGCTGGCAGGCATGTCGCGGCGCACGGCAAGACCAGCGACCGCGCCGGCTGTCGCCGCGACCTCTTCTTCCAGCGGCGTATTGATCGTCGCTAGACCACCCGTAATGAACGCAACCTCGGCCCGCATCTCGAAAGTCGCGGCGATGTTCTCGGCTATCGCCTGCAGGCGCTGCAGAACGCGGTCGCGTACCGCAGGCTTGAAGGTCCGGTAGGTGCCGTTGATGAAGACGCTGGTCGGAATCTGGTTGGGTGCCAGCCCGCCATGCACCTGACCGATCGAGACGACCGCGCTCTCCATCGGATCGATGTTGCGCGAGACGATCGTCTGCAGCGCCACGATCAGATGGCCCATCGCCACGATCGGGTCGCGCGTCAGATCGGGTTTCGCGGCGTGTCCCGCCGACCCGTGCAGCGTGATGGTGAAGCGCCCGGGCTCGGCCATCACCGGTCCGCGATGCACAGCGACCGTCCCGGCTTCCAGTCCCGGCCAGTTGTGCAGTCCGAAGACGCGCTCCATCGGAAAGCGCTCGAACAACCCATCGGCGATCATGGCGCGTGCACCAGCGCCATTCTCCTCGGAGGCCTGGAACAGGAACTGCACGGTGCCGCTCCAGCTCTCGTCCTTCGCCAGCAGCGCGGCCGCGCCCAGCAGCGACACCGTGTGCCCGTCATGTCCGCAGGCGTGCATCACGTCGGCTGTGCCCGATCGATAGGGCAGGTCGTTGGCCTCATTGATCGGCAGGGCATCCATGTCGGCCCGCAGTCCGACCGAGCGGTCCGACGTACCGCGCGTCAATGTGGCGACCACGCCGTTGCCGCCGACGCCTGCGACGAACGGAATCCCCATCTCGGCCAGTTTCTCCTGCACGAAGGCGCTGGTCTGCGTCTCGTATAGCGAAAGCTCCGGATGGGCATGCAGATGACGCCGCCAGACGGTCAGCCGGTCGAGAAGAGAGCGATCCAAGGCGGTATCCTTTCAGGCATCGTCGGATGCCAGCCTATACCGACCGGCCGGTTCGACAACCGCGGCCGGCGCAGGTCGTCACGCATTGACGGCAGCCTTGCCGATCTGCGAAAGCCCCTCCCTCGTTAACTCGTAATTGAGCGATATCGTTCTGTCGTTCCTGCCTGGAGAGGACCAGCCCCGTCATGCCCGCCTTCGATCCCGCCCTTGTTGACGCCGCCCAGCGTTCGGCCGCCTGGCCGTTCGAGGAGGCGCGCAAACTCGTGGCCAGGATCGAGAAATCGGGCAAGACCGAAGTGCTGTTCGAGACCGGCTACGGACCCTCGGGCCTGCCGCACATCGGCACTTTCGGCGAGGTCGCACGCACCTCGATGGTGCGCCACGCCTTCCGCGTGCTGACGCAGGACGCAATCCCGACACGGCTGCTCTGCTTTTCCGATGACATGGACGGCATGCGCAAGATCCCCGACGGCGTGCCCGATCGAGCGTTTCTGGAGCCGCATCTGCACAAGCCGCTGACCGCGGTGCCCAACCCGTTCGGGGGCGATCACAAGAGCTTCGGCGACCACAACAACGCCATGCTGCGTCGCTTCCTCGATACCTTCGGCTTCGACTACGAATTCGCCAGCGCCACCGACTATTACAGATCCGGCAGGTTCGACGCCGCACTGATCCGCGCGGCCGAATGCTACGACCGGATCATGGCTGTGATGCTCCCGACGCTGGGCGCAGAACGCCAGGCGACCTATTCGCCCTTCCTGCCGATCTCGCCCACCACCGGCCGCGTGCTCTATGTGCCGATGAAGGCGGTCGACGCCAGGGCCGGCACCATCACCTTCGCGGATGAAGACGGCACCGAAACGACGCTGCCGGTCACCGGCGGCCATGTGAAGCTGCAATGGAAGCCCGATTTCGGGATGCGCTGGTATGCGCTCGGCGTCGATTTCGAGATGTTCGGCAAGGACCACCAGACCAACGCGCCGATCTACGACAAGATCTGCGAGATCCTGGGTGCGCCGGCGCCGCAGCACTACGTCTACGAGCTCTTCCTCGACGAGATCGGCCAGAAGATCTCCAAGTCGAAGGGCAACGGCCTGACCATCGACCAGTGGCTGACCTATGCCAGCCAGGAAAGCCTGTCGCTGTTCATGTATTCGCGCCCGCGCGAGGCCAAGAAGCTGCATTTCGACGTCATCCCGCGCGCGGCGGACGAATATCTGCAGTTCCTCAACGGCTATGAGCGCCAGGACTGGAAGAACCGTCTCGGCAACCCAGTCTGGCACATCCACGGCGGCGAGCCGCCGCAGCCGGAGGTCGTCGCCTCCGGCGAGGGCGACAATGCGGTCAGGACGCAGGTCAGCTTCGGCCTGCTGATGAACCTCGTCGCGGTGGCGAATTCCGAGGACAAGGCGGTCCTCTGGGGCTTCCTGCAGCGCTACGCACCGTCGATCTCGCCGGTCACCCATCCTCGCCTCGACGCACTCGTGGGCTACGCGATCACCTATTTCCGCGACTTCGTGAAGCCTGCGAAAAACTATCGCGCTGCCGACGAGACCGAGCGGGCAGCTTTCCTCGCTCTGGATGCAGCGCTCGCGGCGCTCCCGACGGATGCTTCGGCCGAAACCGTCCAGGACACCGCGCTCGACGTCGCCCGCGCGATCCCGCGCTACCAGAACCTCGCCGCCAAGAACGCCACGCCCGACCGTCCCGGCGTCTCCGGCGAGTGGTGGAAGGCGATCTACCAGGTGCTGTTCGGCGAGGATCAGGGCCCGCGCTTCGGCTCCTTCGTGGCGATCTATGGCATCCCCGAGACGCGAGCCCTGATCGCCAAGGCGCTGGCCGGAGATCTGGTCAGCGAGCACGCAGCCTTTGTCCAGGCGCGCAGGGCGGGATGATGCGCTCCCGTCATTCCGGGGCGGCCCGCAGGGCCGAGCCCGGAACCCATATCCGCTCCGCAGTTCGTTCAGGATAGGGCGGCAGCGATGGTGCGCATATGAATCACGATGGCGGATATGGGTTCCGGGCTCATCGCTTCGCGATGCCCCGGAACGACGGCCGAGGAGAACGAGCCATGACGCCAGCCCAAGCCGTCGATCACGCCATCACCTCCCGCCGCGCGATCCGCGCCTTCCTGCCCGATCCGGTCGATCCCGCCCTCATCCGCCACATTCTCGACGTCGCCGCCCAGGCCCCAAGCGGCACCAACATGCAGCCCTGGAAGGTGCGCGTTATCGGTCCCCGGACACGGGCCCGGCTGGAACCGGCCTTGATCGCTGCGCTCGATTCGCCCGATCTGCCGCCAGCGGAGGAATACCGCTACTACCCCGAGACCTTCGTCGAGCCATATCTCTCGCGCCGCCGCAAGGTCGGCTGGGACCTTTACGGCCTCCTCGGCGTCAAGAAGGGCGACACCGAGGGCATGAAGCGCCAGACGGCGGCCAATCTGCGCTTCTTCGGCGCGCCGGTCGCGATGATGGTGACGATCGACCGCGATCTCGAAATCGGCTCCTGGCTCGATCTCGGGATGTTCCTGCAGAACATCCTGATCGCCGCCCAGGGCCACGGCCTGAACTCCTGCCCGCAGGCGATCTTCGCGCGCTTCCATCCCGTGGTGCGGCGCGAACTCGCCATTCCCGACAGCGAAGTCGTCGTCTGCGGCATCGCCATCGGTAAGGCCGATCCCGACGCGCCGGCCAACGCGCTGGTGCCCGAGCGCGAGCCGGTCGAGGGCTTCACGACCTGGCTCGACTGAGGCTCTATGCGGCTTGAGCTGGCTTGCCGGTCTTGCGCACGCGCTTCAGCAGCGGCTCGACCAGGTAATGCATCGCCACAATCGCGATGCTGCCGACGATCAGACCGAACACGGCCGACAGCGCAGCCCCGGTGAACCATTCGACGGCACCGCCCAGCGGCAACGCTGCCCCGGCAGCCACCGCAAGCTCATGACTGGCATGGCCGAGTGCGGTCAAGCCGAACTCTTCCAGTCCGTGGATGATGATGCCGCCGCCGACCCAGAGCATCGCCGCCGTGCCGACCGAGCCGAGCGCGGTCAGAAAATAGGGCATGCCGATGACGAGGCCCCGGCCCAGCAGGCGCACCGGTGCAAACTGCCGCTGCGCAAGCGCGAGCCCGGCATCGTCGGCCTTCACGATCAGCGCCACGACGCCGTAGACAAGGACGGTGATGCCGACCCCGACCACCGCCAGCACCACCGCCTGCATCCAGAAGGAGGAGGTCGACACAGAGGCGAGCGTGATCGCCATGATCTCGGCCGACAGGATGAAATCCGTCTTGATCGCCCCGGCAATCTTCTGCTCCTCGAGCAGCTTGGGATCGAGCACCGCCTCGCCGGTATCGGTCGGTGCCGCATGCGCATGCGGCACGACAAGTTCGAGGATCTTCTCGGCGCCCTCGTAGCAAAGATAGACGCCCCCGGCCATCAGCAGCGGCGTGATCAGCCAGGGCGCGACGAGCGCGAGGATGAGCGCGCCCGGCAGCAGGAAGAACAGCTTGTTCTTCAGCGAACCGAGCGCGATCCGCCAAACGATCGGCAATTCGCGCGCAGCCGCGAAGCCGACGGCATAGCGTGGCGTCACCGCCGCATCGTCGATGACGATGCCGGCGGCCTTGGTGCCGGCCTTCGTCGCCTGCGCGACGACATCGTCCACCGATGAGGCTGCGACCTTGGCGATGCCGGCGATGTCGTCGAGCAGGGCAAACAATCCAGAGCTCAAAGCCGGCCTCCAGAGCCACGTTGCGGCGTTGCAGCAAACTATGTCGGGAGCCACGTCACAATCATGACGCGGCCAGAATGACGATGCGGTAGACTTTGCCGGAGCGGCCAAGCCGTGCCCGAGAAGATCAGCGGCCCCAATCAGCCCTGGTTGATCTCGAAGAGCCCCGCGCAACCCATGCCGCCGGCGACGCACATCGTCACCACGGCGTATCGCGCCTTGCGGCGGCGGCCCTCCAGCAGCGCATGGCCGACGAGCCGGGCGCCGCTCATGCCGAAGGGATGGCCGATCGAGATTGCACCGCCATTGACGTTGACCTTGTCGGGATCGATGCCGAGCAGATCGCGGCAATAAAGCGACTGAGACGCGAAAGCCTCGTTCAGCTCCCACAGGTCGATATCGGAGACGTTCAAGCCGTTGCGCTCCAGCAGGCGCGGCACGGCAAACACGGGGCCGATGCCCATCTCGTCGGGCTCGCAGCCGGCCGAGGCGAAACCGCGGAAGATGCCCAGCGGCGACAAACCGCGCCGCGCCGCCTCCTGCGCCGACATCACCACGCTGGCCGAGGCCCCGTCCGAAAGCTGGCTGGCATTGCCGGCGGTGACGAACTGCTCCTCGCCGCGCACGGGCTTCAGCTTGAGCAGCCCCTCCAGTGTCGTCTCGGGCCGGTTGCCCTCGTCCTTGGCGAGCGTCACCCCCTCCTGCCGGACGTCGCCGGTCACCTTGTCGGTCACGGCCATCGTCGCGCTCATCGGCACGATCTCGTCGTCGAACAGCCGCCGCTGCTGCGCCGAGGCCGTGCGGCGCTGGCTTTCCAGCGAGAATTCGTCCTGTACCTGCCGCGAGATGCCGTAGCGGCTTGCGACATTGTCGGCCGTCTCGATCATCGAGGTGTAGATCTCGGGCTTGTGCTGCATCAGCCAGTCGTTCTGGGTCAGCTCGCGCCTGACCACCGGCTGCACCAGCGAGATCGACTCGACGCCGCCGCCGACCGCGACCGGCACGCCGTCCATCACGACGCGCCGCGCCGCATGGGCGATCGCTTCCAGCCCCGACGCGCAAAAACGGCTGACGGTGACGCCGGCCGACTGGACTGGAATCCCCGCGATGAGAGCCGCATGACGCGCCACATTGCCGCCGGTTGCGGCTTCGGGGTAGCCGCAGCCCAGCACGATCTCCTCGACCGCATCCGGCTCGACGCCCGCCCGCAGCATCGCGTGCCTGATCGCATGGGCGGCCATGTCGGCGCCTTTGGTCTGGTTGAAGGCCCCGCGATAGGCCTTTCCGATCGGCGTGCGGGCGGTGGAGACGATGACGGCTTCGGTCATGAGCGTGGAACGTCCTGTCCTGGAAAGAGGCGTGTGGCGCCGGTCAAACCGTTTTCACGCAGCCTGCGCCTTCATCTCCGAAAAGCTTTTGCCCTCGGCGGCGAGCCTGCGCAGCAGCGGCGCCGGTTCGAGGCTCTTGTCCCCGCTCTCGGCGGCCTGGGCCTCCAGGCGCTTCACGATCGTGTCGAGCCCAACCGTGTCGGCCCAGTGCATCGGTCCCCCGCGCCAGGCCGGCCAGTTGTAGCCGTTGAGCCAGATGATATCGATGTCGCCCGGCCGCGCCGCGATGCCCTCTTCGAGGATGCGCGCTCCTTCGTTGACCATCGGGTCGAGCAGTCGAGCCAAAATCTCGTCTGGCGTGAAGGAGCGCCGCGTCACGCCCTTCTCCTGCGATATCCGCGCGATCAGGCCCTCGACCTCCGGATCGCGATGGCCTGTCCGCGCCCCCTCCGGGTAGAGATAATAGCCCCGCCCCGTCTTCTGGCCGAACCAGCCGCATTCGCAGATCGCATCCGCGACCGCAGCCTTCGTGCCGCGCGACTTCCGCGTGCGCCAGCCGATGTCGTTGCCGGCAAGGTCCGACATCGCGAACGGGCCCATCTTGAAGCCGAAGCCGGTTAGCGCGGCATCGACCTCATGCGGCAGCGCGCCGGCGATCAGCAGCCGCTCGGCGGCCCGCGTGCGCGCCTCCAGCATCCGGTTGCCGACGAAGCCGAAGCCGTTGCCGACCACGACCGGGACCTTGTTGAGCTTGCGCCCGAGCGCCACGGCTGTCGCCACCACATCGTCGGCAACGCCCGCCGGCCGGACGATCTCCAGAAGCTTCATGACATTGGCGGGGCTGAAGAAGTGCATTCCGAGCACGTCGGCGGGCCGCTTCGTCGCCGCGGCGATCGTCGGGACGTCGAGATAGGAGGTGTTGCTGGCGAGGATCGCTCCGGGCTTGGCGATCCTGTCGAGTTCGCCGAAGATCTGCTGCTTGATGCCCATCTCCTCGAAGGCGGCCTCGATCACGATGTCGGCCTGCGCCGCCGCCGAAAGTCCGACGGCCGGCGTGATCAGCGCGAGCCGCTGGTCGCGCAGGGTCGGCGTCAGCGAACCACGCGTCACCGACATCTCGTAGATGGCGGCGACGCGGTTCATACCGTTGTCGATCTGCGCCTGTTGCGTCTCGATCAGCGTCACCGGGATGCCGGCATTGGCGAAGCACATCGCGATGCCACCGCCCATCGTACCGGCCCCGATCACGGCGGCCGTCGCGATCGGACGCGGCTTCACGTCGGCCCCGATGCCGGGCACCCTGGCGGCGTCGCGTTCGGCAAAGAAGACGTAGCGCAACGCCTTCGAGCGGTCGTCTGCGACGAGCGTCATGAACAGCGCGCGCTCGACGGCCAGTCCCTCTGCGAAGGGCATCGTGAAAACCGCCCGCACCGCCTCGATCAATGCCATCGCATTGGGCATGTCGCCGGATTTCTTCGTCGCTTCGGCCGCCACTGCCTCGAACGCCTCCCGATCGGCCGGCGTCAACGCCTCACCAAGATCGCCCGTACGGCGAGGGTCGTCCTTCGCCATATCCTGTGCCAGCGCGACCGCCGCCTCGACCACGTCGCCAAGCGCGACGATATCGACGAGCCCGAGGCGCGAGGCCTCGTCGGCGGAAACGGGCTCGCCCGACAGCATCATCGGGAAGGCCTTAGCCGCGCCGATCAGCCGGGGCAGGCGCTGCGTACCGCCGGCGCCCGGGATGATGCCGAGCTTGATCTCGGGCAGGCCGAGTTTGGCGGCAGGCGCGGCCACCCGGCCGTGACAGGCGAGTGCGACCTCGAGCCCGCCACCGAGCGCGACACCCTGGATCGCGGCGACGACCGGCTTGGCGCAGTTCTCGATGGCGTCGAGAACATCCGGCAGCAGCGGCTTGGCCGGCGGCTTGCCGAACTCGGAGATATCGGCCCCGGCGATGAAGGCCTTCCCCGCCGCCGCGATCACGATCGCCTCGACCGCTGGATCGCTCGCCGCCTTGGCGAGCACATCGGCAAGTCCGGCGCGCAGGCCGGCGCCCAGCGCATTGACCGGCGGATTGTCGATCGTCACGATCGCGATCGGGCCGCGAAGGGCGAGCCGGGCGATCTCCATGGGCATATTCCTCGTCATGAACTGTTCTGCATTGCAGAACGAGCGTCTGCATTGCCATTGTTAGGAAGTGTGCCGGGTCGAGATTGTCAAGTTGCCCCGTCACAGCGAGGCCAGTTGTGGACATTCGTACTGCAGTACGAAACTGGACCTATCCTTGACCGGCCGCGAAACCCCATGGCAAGCCTGCTGCTCATGCCGCGCCGGAGGGATCCGGGCAAGACGAGATGCGCCTGACCAGGAACGGACCGCCATGGCCCTCCCCGCCTCCCTCTCCGACAATCTCTCCCTTCCGGTCATCGGATCGCCGATGTTCATCGTTTCGGGGCCGGAGCTCGTCATCGCGCAGTGCCTCAACGGCGTCGTCGGTTCCTTTCCGGCGCTGAACGCGCGCCCGGCCGACCAGCTCGACCTCTGGCTCACCCGCATCAAGGCCGAACTCGCGGCGGCGAAGGCGGCCGACCCCACGCGAAAAATCGCGCCCTTCGCCGTCAACCAGATCGTCCACGCCTCCAACGACCGGCTGATCCACGACATGGAGGCCTGCGTCCGCCATCAGGTGCCGATCATCATCACCTCGCTGCGGGCGCCCAACGAGGTGGTCGAGGCCGCCCACTCCTATGGCGGGCTCGTCTTCCACGACGTCACCACGATACGCCACGCACAGAAGGCACTGGAGGCCGGCGTCGACGGCTTGATCCTGGTCTGCGCTGGCGCCGGCGGCCATGCCGGAACGCTCAGCCCCTTCGCACTGGTCGGTGAGGTCAGGCGCTTCTTCGATGGCCCGATCGTCCTCTCGGGCGCGATCGCGACCGGCTCGGCCATCCTGTCGGCGCAGGCGATGGGCGCCGATCTTGCCTATATCGGCACGCGTTTCATCGCGTCTCAAGAAGCCAATGCGGCCGATGGCTACAAGGACATGATCGTCGGCACGAGCGCCGCCGACATCGTCTACACGCCCTATTTCACCGGCGTGCCCGGCAACTACCTCAAGCCCTCGATCGCAGCGCAGGGACTGAACCCCGACAACCTGCCCCATGCCGACAAGACCAAAATGAGCTTCGGCGCGGGCACGGCCAAGGCCTGGCGCGACATCTGGGGCTCGGGCCAGGGCGTCGGCCTGATCGACGATGCGCCGCCGGTCACCATCGTGATCGACCGGCTCAAGGCCGAGTACGCCACGGCCAAGGCGCAGCTTTGCGCATCCTGACGAGGGACCCGAGATGAGTATCCTGACGGAAACCGTTCTGCCCGGCATCGTCCAGATCACGATGAACCGCCCCGAGCGCAAGAACGCCCTCGATCGCGCCTGCTATCAGGGCCTGATCGACGCGATCACCGCCGCCGAAGCCGACCCGGACATCCGCGCCATGGTGCTGACCGGCGCCGGTGGCTGTTTCACCAGCGGCAACGACATCAAGGATTTTGCCGGAGCCGCGGAGACCGGCCCCCGCGTCGCCATGGATTATCTCGGCGTCCTCTCGACGGCGAAGAAGCCGATCGTCGCGGCGGTCGAGGGTTTCGCCGTCGGCATCGGCACGACCATGTTGCTGCATTGCGACCTCGCCTTCGCCGGCAAGGGCGCATCCTTCCGTATGCCTTTCGTGGCGCTGGGGCTGAGCCCGGAGGGCGCTTCCTCCTATCTCCTGCCGCTAATCGCAGGCAGCAAGCGTGCTGCCGAACTGCTGATGCTGGGCGAGGCCTTCGGCCCGGAGATTGCCCATGAGGCAGGACTCCTCAACGCCGTCACGCCCGAGGGCGGCGCGCTCGCACTGGCGATCGAGAAAGCAAGAGCGCTCGCGGCCCTTCCGCCACAGTCGGTCGCGTTGACCAAGATGTTGTTGAAGCGCGCCCAGGCGCCGGCCGTCGCCGAGACCATAGCCACCGAAGGGCGGCTCTTCGGAGAACGGCTGCTGTCGGCGGAGGCCCAGGCCGCCTTCGCCGCCTTCCTGAAGCGCTGATCGGTGTCGTGACGTCTGATCGTTACCTGATCCCTGATGATACGCCCAGCGGCGCAGCAGATGACGGCGCCGTGAATGTTTGTCGTCCAGGTGCCGTCGTTCCAGGCGCAGCGCAGCGGAGCCCCGGAACCCCAGCCTGAACCTCTCGATGCCTCCATTCCGGCATGGATACTCGATCGGCGCCGCTAAAGCGGCTTGTCCGGAATGACAGTCCGTCGGCGTGAAGCGATATGAGAAATCACTGAAATCGTTCAGTTCATCGCACGGACTCTCAGGATAAGGGTCGCACACACGCCATCGGCGGTGTCGGCAGATCAAGTCCGGAAAGCGCAGTTCGCCCCCTCACGCCGCTGCTACTCGCCGCGCCCTCAGCTTGTCCATCGACCAGGAGAATACCGGCCAGAGCAGCGCCGCGAATGTCATGGCCGCCAGAACGCTCGACACCGACCGGCTGAAGAAGGGCAGGATCGAACCGTCCGACTTGATCAGCGAGGTGACGAAGCTCTGTTCCACCATCGTGCCCATGACGATGCCGAGCACCAGCGCCGCGACCGGATAGCCGTTCTTCTCCATCGTGAAACCGAGCAGGCCGAAGAACGCAACGCAGTAGACCGCGAACAGGTTGTTGCCGGCGGTGGCGAAGGCGCCGACCGCGCAGAACACCATGATCACCGGCATGACCGCCGAGCGCGGCGCACCGACCACGAAGCTCGCGCCCCGGATCATCATGATGCCGAGCGGGATCATGATGATGTTGCCCAGGATGAAGATGATGTAGAGCGCGTACATGCTCGACGCCTGCTCGGTGAACAGCGACGGGCCGGGATTGAGGCCCTTCATGTAGAGCACGCCGATGGCGATCGCGGTGATCGTGTCGCCGGGAATGCCGAAGAGCAGCGCCGGCACCCAGCCCGAGGCGAGCGAGGCATTGTTGCTGGCGCCGGCCTCGATCAGCCCCTCGGGATGGCCGGTGCCGAACTTCTCCGGCGTCTTCGAGAAACGCTTGGCCATGGCGTAGCTGACCCAGGCCGCCATGTCGGCGCCCGCACCCGGCAGCACGCCGATGATGATGCCGACGACGTTTCCGCGCGCCTGCTGCTTGGGATATTTCTTGGTCAGCTCCCACTGCCCCTTGAGGATGCTCCCCATCCGGCGATGCGGTAGCTTGGGCGGTTCGCGCTCGGTCAGGGCCCGCATCACCTCGGCCAGCGCGAAGACGCCGACCAGCGCCGGGATCGGCTCGATGCCGCCGAGCAGGTCGACCGTGCCGAAGGTGAAGCGCGGCACCCCGCCGGGATTGTCGATGCCGATGCAGGTTATCAGCAGCCCCAGAAGCATCGAGGCGATCGCCTTGATCGGCGAGGAGCGTGCCACCAGCGTGGCGCACATCAGCCCGAGCAGCGCGAGCCAGAAGTTCTCATAGGTCGAGAAGGAGAGCGCGAATTCTGCCAGCACCGGCGCCAGGATCATCAGCGAAAGCGTGCCGGCGATGCCGCCCAGCGCAGAAAACCACAGGCAGATCCCCAGCGCCGTCTCCGCCTGGCCCTTGCGCGTCATGGCATAGGCTTCGTCGGTATAGGCGGCCGAGGCCGGCGTGCCGGGAATGCGCAGCAGGCAGCCGGGGATGTCACCCGAAAAGATCGCCATGGCAGAGGCGGTGATGATCGTCGCCACTGCCGCGATCGGCGACAGGTAGAAGGTGACAGGCACCAGCAGCGCCGTCGCCATGGTCGCCGAAAGGCCGGGCAGCGAGCCGACTACCAGCCCGTAGATGGCCGATGCCAGGATCGCAATCAGCACGTCGGGCGCAAAAACGAGCCCGAAGGCCTGGATGATGGTGTTGGTCATCGGCGCGTCACCACGGAAAAGGCAGCAGGCCGCCAGGCAGGGGCACGCGCAGCAGCTTGAGGAAGATCAGGTTGACGATGAGCGGCGCGACCAGCGCCAGGGGCACGGCGAGCTTCGCCTTCGCTCCGAAGGCGAAGGAGGCCGTCAGCACCATGATCGCCGCCGTCGGCAGGAAGCCGAGCGCCTCCGAAGCGAGCGCGTAGAAGAAGACGAGGCCGGGCGGCAGCAGAGCCAGCCATGAGCGCCAGGCCGGCAGGGGCTCGAGCATCTCGGGCGCCGAATGGCTGACGACGTCGGCCTCGGCCACCTCCTCGAAATGCCGCCCGACGCCGAAGACGATCAGGACGCCGCAGAGCGCCAGCCCCGCCCCGACGACCATGGGAAAGGCCGACGGCCCGACCTGCTGGCCGGGCACCGGCGGCAGCTTCGAGCCATAGAAGAACGCGGCCGCGCCGAGCGTGGCGATCGCGCCACCGGTGATACGGTCGGACAGTTGCATTCGGAAACCTTCTCGATTTGCGAGAGCGGCCTGGCATCACGCGCCATCGCGGGGCGGATGGAACCAAGGGCGCCGTCACTCCGGGCGGAGCGCAGCGGAGACCCGGAATCCATCACAAGGCACTATGCTTTATGATGGATTCCGGATCGGCGCCGCTATGCGGCTTGTCCGGAATGACGCGTTCCGGACAAGCCGGGACGAAGCCTTCGGCTCAGGCCTTCGCCAGGCCCGCCGCCTTCATGGCCGAGGCCATCGCCTTGTCGCCTTCATCCATGAACTTGGTGAAGCCGGCCTGGTCGGCGAACTTCATGCCGAAGCCGCGCGAGTTCATGAAGTCCTGATACTCTTTGGAGTCGAAGGCCTTCTTCAGCGAAGCGACCAGCGTCGCCTGGATCTCGGCGGGCATGCCCTTCGGGCCGGCGATGCCGCGCCAGGCGCCGACAGAGTAGTTGATTCCGAGCGTCTCGTTCAGCGTCGGCACGTCCTTGAACATCGGGTTGCGCTCGGTCGCCATGATCGCCAGCGACTTCGCCTTGCCGGCGTCGATCATCGCGCGCGCTTCCGGCACCGAGCAGGTCACGATGTCGAGGCCGCCGGCTGCGAGATCCTGCATGCCGGGCGCGGCGCCGTTCGACGGCACCCAGCCGACATGGTCAGGCTTCAGCCCCATGGCGACGAGCCAGCCGATCAACGCCAGATGCCAGATGCCGCCCTGGCCGGTGCCCGAGGCCTTCATCTTGCCGTGCGGCGCCGCCTTGATCGCATCCGCCAGCGCCTTGATGTCCTTGTACGGGCTGGCGGCGTTCACCTGTACGCCCGGCGGGTCCTCGTTCATCAGCGCCAGCGGCACATAGCTCGTCGGCTTCAGCTCGGTCAGGCCCTGATGATGCATCATCGAAATCTCGACCGTCAGCATCCCGATATTGTAGCCGTCGGGCGCCGCCGTCGCGATCGCCGAATGGCCGACCACGCCCGAACCGCCGGTCCTGTTGACCACGTTGAAGGGCTGGCCGAGATCCTTCTCCAGAAGCTGCGCGACGATGCGCGCCGTCGCATCGGTGCCGCCGCCCGCTCCCCAGGGGCAAATCAGCGTGACCGGGCGGCTGGGATATTTCGCCTGTCCGATGGCCGGGCCGGCGATCAGGCCCGTCGCGCCGGCTGCAGCCGCGCCCTTCAGAATCGTTCGTCTGTTGATGTCGTTCGTCATGGGTCTTCTCCCTAAATCGATTTAAGTTCGAGCGCTCCTCGACCAATGGCGGGGCGCTCTTTGATGGACGCGTTATCAGAGCCGATTGCGGCGCCCCAGACAACTCCCCTTCGGGCTCGTTCTACAGGCCGCAGGAGACGGGCAGCACGGCCTTGCCGACCCTGTCGATCACGGCGCCGGTGCTGAGATCTGGCCCGGTCGTGGCACTGCCGGGCGTCGCGCCCGCCTTCGCAAGCACAGCCTGCAGCGCGGTCGTATCGGCGATCGTATAGGACCGCTGCGGCGCGATGCCGGCGACCAGAACCTTGTCGGACGGATTGGCGGTAACGAGGCCGGCAAGCCGCCCCTGCCGGTCGAAGACCGGGCTGCCGGCCTGGCCCGGCTGCAGCGGCGCGAACACGGCAGAGCCCGTCGTGACCCGCACGCTCTGTCCCGGCAGGGCCTGGGCTGCGCGCTTGCCGACATCGTCGCCGAACGCGACCAGCACCACGCTCTCGCGCTCGCCGAGCGCCTCCGCCCGCAGTGCCGGGGCCGGGTTGGGCGTGCCGGCGTCGAGATCGAGCACGGCCAGCCCGCTCGCATCGTCCTTGAAGCGCAGCCGCGCCGGGCGTCCGCCGACGCGCACGCCCCGGCAGGGCTCGATCGCGACGATCGCGGTCAGCGCGAGCTTGTCCGACAGCGCCAGCGCGACGCCGAAGCGCTCGATCGGCCGCGCCACGACAGCAACGATCGGCGGCGCTGCCGCAGCGGCGACCGCCGCAGGAGCCGAAGACGGCGCGGGACCGGTCGGGAACGGCTCGAAGCTGCTGGCGATCGCGATCACCAGCGGATCGACGGCCGCCGACAGCGTCTTCTCGTAGCCGATCGAGAAGCCGCGCAGCCCTTGCGGCCCGGCCGCCAGCCGGCGATAGAATTTGCCGGTCGCGGTCTCGCCGGTAACGACGAAGAAGTCCGGCCGCAGCAGCTTATAGGTGATCTTGCGCCCCGGCACGTTGGCGTTGACGGCAGTGGCCTTCTCGAACAGGGCCTCAAGGCTTTCGCCGGGCGGGCTTGTCGTCGCATCGAGCGTGACCCGGCCGTCGCCGCTCTGCCAGCGGCTGCCGCCGGTTGGCGTCGCCTCGCGCCGGGGCAGCACCTTCTCGGGGATGCCGATCCGCACGCCGGTGCGCTCGTCGACGATCAGTCTGAAGCCCGTCGCGTCGCGCGCGGCCTGCGCCTGCTGCGCCAGCACGCGCCGCTCGCCCGGCGTCAGCATCCCGTCGGGGACGCCGCGTGAGGCGGCCTTCACCGTGTTGATGGCCCGGAAGGTCAGCGGTCCATAGGCACCGCTCGCCGCCGAATTGAGCAGCCCGACCCAGATCAAATCGGTCTGGATCGCCTTGCGCTCCGCCTCGGGCAGGCTCTCGAAACTCGCTTGGGCCACAGCGATCTGGGGACTTGGCGCGGGCTGCGCCGTGGCGGGAGCGAGCAACGCAATCAGGATCGGAGCGGCCAGCGACAGCCGCAATCGGGCGAGGCTCCCGAAACGATATCCCTTCGCGACAATCATCACGCATCCCCCGGCCCGAACCAAACACGCCGCATTGAGCGTCAGATCGCCTGGCTCCGCAACCACCACGCGCCCCCTCTCCCCTTGCGGGAGAGGGGGGGGTGAGGGGTCGCACTGGCCTTTCCGTGGATCGTTTGAACAAGCACAGCGGGACGGACAGCGCAGTGCGACCCCTCATCCGCCCCTTCGGGGCACCTTCTCCCGCAGGAGGAGAAGGGAAGAAACGGCTCGCCCGGTCATCCGCGACCACCTTTCGGATTGCACCGCCGGACGCCGGTGATAGCCTGCCGCGCGACCGGACCGTCCGGAGGAGAACGCCATGACTTTGCTTGCCCGTCTCGCGCTGTTGACCGGCCTTGCGCTCGCGGCGTCTCCGGCGCTGGCCCAGAAGGCCTATGTCCGCAACGATCTCGCCGCCGACGGCCAGCGGCTCGAGGAGCGACTGAAGCGCGAGGTCTCGACGGGCCGGCCCGCCGCGGTCGCCCTGCGTGACGGCACGGCGGCGCTCGCGCGCGGCGATGCCCGCGCCGCCCTGCCTCAGGCCAATGCCGCCGTTGTAGCGGAGCCCAACAACGCCGCCGGCTGGCGCCTGATGGCCAGCGCCGCCAACGCGATCGAACCGCGCGATTATCGCGAGCGCTGGGAGCTGCGCGAGCGCGCGACCACGGCCGCCTATCTCGCCTATGCCCGCGCCACCTCTCGGCCCGAGGAGGCCGCATCGCTGGGCGTGCTCGCCCGCACCTTCGAAAAGAACGAGCTCTGGCGCCCGGCCCTCACCACCTACCGGCTGAGCCTGGATCTGGCCGACAATGCCTCCCTGCGCACGGCCTACGAGACCCTGCGCGAGATGCGCGGCTTCCGCCTGACCGGCAACAAGGTCGATACCGACGCCGCCTCCCCCCGCGCCTGCTTTCAGTTCTCCGAACCTTTGGCGCGCGGCCGCATCGATTTCGCGCCCTATGTCGCCATCTCCGGCGGTCGCGGCGATTTCGCCGTCAGCGCCGAGGACAAGCAGATCTGCGTCGATGGCTTGCGCCATGGCGAGCGCTACGCCTTCGTCATCCGCCAGGGCGTGCCCTCGGCGATCCCCGACGAGAAGCTGACGAAATCGGCCGATTACGAGGTCTATGTCCGCGACCGCACGCCCTCGGTTCGCTTCACCGGCAAGAACTACGTGCTGCCGCGCACCGGCCAGCAGGGCGTGCCCGTCGTTTCGGTCAATGCCGAACGGCTCGATCTCGAAGTCATGCGGATCGGCGACCGTAACCTGATCAATTCGGTCCATTCCGACGATTTTCTCGGTCAACTCGGTTCATACCAGTCCAAGCAGATCGCCAGCGACAAGGGCCAGACCGTCTGGACGGGCTCGATGGAGGTGAAGTCCGAGCTGAACAAGGACGTGATCACCGCCTTCCCGGTGATCGAGGCTGTCGGGCGGCTGCAGCCCGGCGTCTATGTGATGTTCGCCAAACCTTCGGGCGGCAAGGTCGCGGCGTCCGCCTCGGACGGCGATGGCGGCGATTACGACGACGGCTCGACCCGCGCCACGCAATGGTTCGTCGTCTCCGACCTTGGCCTGACCTCCTTCTCCGGCCCCGACGGCGTGCATGTGCTGGTGCGCTCGCTCGCCGATGCCGCGCCGGTGGCGAATGCCGAGCTGCGCCTCGTCGCGCGCAACAACGAGATCCTCGGCACGGTGCGCTCGGACGCCAACGGCTATGCCCGCTTCGACGCAGGGCTGGGCAAGGGCCAGGGCGGCAATGCGCCGGGCCTCGTCACCGCCCTGCTGGGAGAGGATTACGGCTTCCTCGACCTCAAACAGACAGCCTTCGATCTCTCCGACCGCGGCGTCAAGGGCCGCGTCGCGCCCGAGGGGCTGGACGCGTTTCTCTACACCGAACGCGGCGTCTATCGCGGCGGCGAGACCGTCTACCTGACCAGCCTGCTGCGCGACGCCAAGGGCGCGGCCGTTACCGGCTTAGCCCTGACGCTGGCGGTCAAGCGACCCGACGGCGTCGAATATCGCCGCCGCCAGGTCGAGGATCAGGGCGCCGGCGGGCGCGCCCATGCGATCCCGCTGATCGCGGGCGCCGCCACCGGGACCTGGCGGGTCCAGGCCTATGCCGATCCCAAGGGACCGGCGATCGGCGAGATCAGTTTCCTCGTCGAGGATTATGTGCCGGAGCGGCTGGAGCTGACGCTCGCGCCCAAGGCGCCGGTGCTGCAGGCCGGCCAGCCGGCCGAGATCGACGTTTCCGCACGCTATCTCTACGGCGCGCCGGGCTCCGAGCTCGACGTCACCGGCTCGATGACCATCCGGGCTGCGGGCCAGAGCGCGATTCCCGGCTTCGCCGGCTATCAGGTCGGCCTCACCGACGAGGAGTTCCAATCGGTCCAGAGCGATTTCGAGGAGAGCGCCAAGACCGACGCCGCCGGCAAGGTCACCGTTTCCAACCCGGTCGCCCAGCCCGAGACCAACCGCCCGCTGGAGGCAGAGTTCACCATCCGCGTCGGTGAGCCGGGCGGGCGCGCCATCGCCCGCTCCTTGACGTTGCCGATCGTGCCCAAGGGCGCGGCGATCGGCGTCAGGAAGCTGTTCAAGGAGGGCGAGATCGGCAACGGCCAGACTGCCGGCTTCGAGGTCATCATGGCCAATGGCGACGGCCGCCGGCTGGCGCGGCCAGGCGTGAAATGGACGCTGTCCAAGGTCACGCGCAACTACCAGTGGTTCTTCCAGGACGGCCGCTGGAACTATGAGGGCATCAAGCAAACCCGCCGCGTCGCCGATGGGGAGGTCGCGGTGAGCGCCAATGCGCCCGCCACGATTTCGGCCGCCGTGCAATGGGGCAATTACCGGCTCGATGTTGCGGCCGATGGCCCGGATTCGACCGAGACCTCGGTCTCATTCACCGTCGGATACGAAGCCGACAAGACCGCCGATACGCCCGACGTGCTCGACGTCTCGCTGGACAAGGGCTCCTATGCCGACGGCGAGACCATGCAGGTACGCCTCGCGCCGCGCTTTGCCGGCAAGGCGACGCTCGCCGTGATCGGCGACCGCGTCAACGAGATCAGGACGATCGATATCGCCGGCGGCGGCGCGACCGCGAGCATTCCCGTCAAGGCCGAATGGGGCGCCAGCGCCTATCTCGTCGTCCTCGCGCATCGCCCGATGGACACCGCCGCCCAGCGCCTGCCCGGCCGCGCCATCGGCCTGAGCTGGTTCCAGATCGGCAAGGAGAACCGCACGCTGGCGCTCGATCTCGGCGCGCCGCCACTGGTGCGCCCGCTCTCCAAGCTGACGCTGCCGGTCAAGGTCACCGGCGCCCGCGCCGGCGAGGAGGCTTTCGTCACGGTCGCCGCCGTGGATGTCGGCATCCTCAACCTGACCCGTTTCGAGAGCCCCGATCCGAGCCAGTTCTTCTTCGGCCAGCGCCAGATCGGCCATGAGCTGCGCGATCTCTACGGCTATCTGATCGACGGCATGCAAGGCGTGCGCGGCGCGATCCGCAGCGGCGGCGACGGGGCACCCGCGCTCGCCGGCGAAAAGCCGACGCAGGAGCCGGTCGCGCGCTATTCCGGCGTGGTCAAGGTCGGCGCCGACGGCATGGCGCGGATCGAATTCGATATGCCCGCCTTCAACGGCTCGCTGCGCGTCATGGCGGTGGCCTGGTCGGCCGGCCGCACCGGACAGGCCAGCACCGAGGTGATCGTGCGTGATCAAGTGGTGGCGCAGGCAACGCTGCCGCGCTTCCTCGCCATCGGCGACCAGTCGCGCTTCCATCTCCAGATCGACAATGTCGAGGGACAGGCGGGCGCATACGTCGTCGATCTCGACGTGCGCGGGCCGGTGCTGGTCGCGGCCGACGCGACGCGCCGCACGATCCAGCTCGCGGCAGGCGCCAAGACCCAGATGACGATTCCCGTCACGGCGGCGGGCCTCGGTCGGGCCGAGTTCGATGTCCGCATCAGCGGGCCGGGCGGGCTCAGTACGGTGCAGAACCTCGCCGTCAGGGTCCAACCCTCGGCGGCGACGATCGCGCGGCGGATCGTGCGGCCGATCCCTGGCAATGGCGGCGCGATCACGGTCTCCTCGGATCTGATGGCCGATCTCGTGCCCAATTCCGGGCAGGTCTCGGTATCGGTCTCGCCGCTGGCCTCGCTCGACGTGCCCGCTTTGCTCAAGGCGCTCGACCGCTATCCCTATGGCTGCACCGAGCAGACCGTGAGCCGCGCCTTGCCTCTGCTCTCGGTCAACAAGCTCGCCTCTATGGAGAACCTCGCGCTCGACGACAGCGCCGACGAGCGCGTCAACGGCGCGATCGAGCGTGTGCTGGCAAGGCAGGGCGGCAACGGCTCCTTCGGCCTCTGGGGCGTCGGCGGCGACGATCTCTGGCTCGACGCCTTCGTCGTCGACTTCCTGACGCGCGCCCGCGAGCGCCAGTTCGCCGTGCCGCAGATCGCCTTCAACCTCGCGCTCGACCGCCTGCGCAACCAGGTCGTCAACACCAGCGAGATCGTCAAGGAGGAGGCCGCCGGCATCGCCTACGCGCTCTATGTGCTGGCCCGCAACGGCCGGCCGGTGATGGGCGATTTGCGCTATCTGGCCGACAACAAGCTTCGGGATTTCGCGACGCCTCTCGCACGCGGGCAGATCGGCGCGGCGCTCTCGCTGCTGGGCGATCGCGGCCGCGGCCGCGCCGCCTTCGCCAGCGCGCTTTCGAGCCTGCAGGAGGTCCGCGACGACGGGCTCTCGCGGCCCGATTACGGCACCCGTCTTCGCGACGGGGCCGGCGTGCTCGCCCTGATCGCGGAGGCCAATGGCGAGCGCGCCGACATCACCCGCGCCGCCTCCATCGTCGACAATGCCCGCCAGGGCGCGCGCTACACCTCGACGCAGGAGCAGATGTGGATGGTCGTCGCCGCCCAGGCGCTGGCCAAGGACGCCGAGGGCATGTCCCTCGTCGTCGATGGTACCGAGCGCAAGGGCCCGCTCTACCGCACGATCTCCGCCGAGGCGCTGGAGGCGAAGTCGCTCACCGTCGCCAATCCGGGCGCGGCCGCGGCGCAAGCGGTGATCACCGTCTCGGGCATCCCGACCGGTGCGGAGCCAGCGCTCAACCAGGGCTTCGGGCTGGAGCGCGTGATCTACACGATGAAGGGCGAGCGCGCCGACCCCGCCCGCCTGCGCCAGAACGAGCGTTATGTCATCGCGCTCACGGTCACCGAAAACGCCAGCCGCTATGGCCGGCTGCTGCTGGTCGACCCCGTGCCCGCCGGGCTCGAGATCGAGAACGCCAACCTGACCGAGGGCGCCTCTGTCGCAGGCCTCGACTGGCTCAAGCAGGAGGTCTCTCCGGTCCACACCGAGGCGCGCGACGACCGCTATGTCGCGGCCTTCGACCGCACCGGCGGCTCCAACCAGAAGCTTGCCTTCACGGTGGCCTATATCGCCCGGGCCGTCTCGCCCGGCCGTTATGTCGCACCCGCCGCCGTGATCGAGGACATGTACCGGCCGGATCGTTTCGGACGCACGGCGTTCGGGACGGTGGATGTGGCGTCGGCGCGTTGAAGCGATGACCGAGCGACGAGCCTCGACCGAGCCCCCTCTCCCCTTGGGGGAGAGGGCTGGGGTGAGGGAAGGCAAAACCTTGCCGGATTTGCGCGTCCTTTCCCTCATCCGTCAGCGCTTCGCGCTGCCACCTTCTCCCCCGAGGGGAGAAGGACGCGCCCGACGCTTACGCAAACTGAAGGTCGCGGTCGCCGTCGGCGCTCTGATTGTCACTGCAACCACCGCCGCCCTCTACCACTACGCCACCACCCTCCCGCCGCTCGACCTCGCCGCCGCATCCGAACGCTCGACCGTGGTGCTCGACCGCGAGGGCAAACTGCTGCGCCCCTTCCTGACGCAGGACGGCCGCTGGAAGCTTCCCGTCACGAGCGCGGACGTCGATCCGCGCTATCTCGCCATGCTCAAGGCCTATGAGGACAGGCGCTTCGACAGCCATTCCGGCATCGACCCGCTCGGCATGCTGCGCGCCGCAGGCCAGATGCTGGCGAACGGCCGGATCGTCTCGGGCGGATCGACGCTGACCATGCAGGTCGCGCGCCTGCTGGAGCCGCGCGAGGAGCGCTCGCCTTCGGCCAAGCTGCGCCAGGCGATGCGCGCGCTCGAACTCGAACGGCGCTTCGACAAGACGCAGATCCTCGACCATTACCTCACGCTCGCGCCCTTCGGCGGTAATCTCGAAGGCGTCCGCGCCGCGAGCTTCGCCTATTTCGGCAAGGAGCCCAAGCGCCTCTCGACCGCCGAGGCCGCGCTCCTCGTCGCGCTGCCGCAATCGCCCGAGACGCGCCGGCCGGACCGCTTCGAGCAGGCGGCGCGCAAGGCCCGCGAGCGCGTGCTCGCCCGTGTCGAGGCGGCCGGACTCGCAACCGTATCGGAAGTCGCCGCCGCACGCGAGGAGCCGATCCCGACCACGCGAAAACCGTTTCCGAACCTCGCGCCCCATGTCGCCGAACAGGTCGTGGCGGAGGCGGACGGCGACCCCGTCCATCGCCTGACGATCGATGCGCGGCTGCAGGCCAATCTCGAAAATCTCGCCCGCGAGCGCGCCCAGAACCTTAGCCCCCAGCTCTCGATCGCGATCCTAGCCGTCGACAACGAGACCGGCGAGGTCCGTGCCTCTGTCGGCGGCGTCGACTATTTCGCGGCCGAGCGCGCCGGCTCGCTCGACCTGACGCGCGCTTTGCGCTCGCCGGGCTCGGCGCTGAAGCCCTTCATCTACGCGCTCGCCTTCGACAACGGCATCGCCCATCCCGAGACGATGCTGGAAGACCGGCCGACGCGCTATGGCAGTTATGTCCCCGAGAATTTCGACATGACCTTCCAGGGCATGGTCAGCGCGCGCCGGGCTCTGCAGCTCTCGCTCAACGTGCCGGCGGTCGAGCTGCTCTCGGCGGTCGGTCCGCAGCGCTTCCTGTCGCGCCTGCGCGATGCGGGTGCGGCCATCGCCATGCCGAAGGAGGGCGGCGCACCGGGGCTCGCGGTGGGGCTCGGCGGACTGGGGATCACGCTGCAGGACCTGACGCGGCTCTATGTCGGCTTGGCGCGGGGCGGCGGGATGACGGCGCTCAGGGTGAGGGACGGCAATTGTCCCCGCGCCGTCATTCCGGGCGACCGCAGGGAGACCCGGAATCCATGCCTAAACCGTTCCGGAATGGATCCCGGGTCTACGCTGCGCTCCGCCCGGGATGACGGCGTGGTTCCATTGAATGAGACCGATGCAACCCGTCTCGTCGACCCCGTCGCGGCCTGGTACGTCGCCGACACCCTGCTTGGCGCGCCGGCTCCGCTCAACGCCGTGCCCGGCCGCATCGCCTACAAGACCGGCACCTCCTACGGCTATCGCGACGCCTGGGCCGTCGGTTTCGACCGCAGGCACACCATCGGCGTCTGGGTCGGCCGGGCCGACAACGGCGCGGTGCCAGGCCTCGTCGGGCGCGTCGTCGCAGCGCCGATCCTGTTCGACGCCTTCGCGCGGCTCGGCATCGATCCGCGCCCCTTCCCGCAGCCACCGGACGCGATCGTCTCCAATGCGGCGCATCTGCCGCCGCCGCTGCGCCATCTGCGTCAGGACGTGCCCAAGACGGTGGCGGCCATGACAACGCCTGCGCTCAGGCTCGCCTTCCCGCCCGAGGGCGCAAGGATCGACCTCGCCGGCTCGGGAATGGACGGCAGGGGCCAGCTCAACCTCAAGGTCGCAGGCGGCGCGCCGCCCTACACCTGGCTGGTTGACGGCGCCCCGGTGCTGGAACCGACGCGCCGGCGCGAGGCAACCTGGCAGCCCGGCGGCAAGGGCTTCGTCCGGATCTCGGTCATCGACGGAACGGGCGCGAGCGAGAGCGTCTCGGTGCGGCTGCAGTAGAACCATCCCGTCATTCCGGGGCAGGCCGCAGGCCTGAGCCCGGAACCCATAACCACCGGCCGTCCCCAAAAAAGCCGACAACGGCGTCGTTGTATCGAGAAACGTCGTGGTTATGGGTTCCGGGCTCTTCGCTTCGCGAAGCCCCGGAATGACGACAGCGCTTACTCCGCCGGTTGCGGATGCGCCTGATGTGCGGCCGCCTCGCCTTGCACCACCCGCTGCTTGCGCGCGAGATAGGTGTAGGCGACCGGCACCACATAGAGCGTCAGCAGCGTGCCGAAGCTCATGCCGCCGACGATGACCCAGCCGATCTGCGAGCGGCTTTCGGCGCCGGCACCCGAGGCCAGCGCCAGCGGCACCGCGCCCAGCACCATCGCGCCGGTCGTCATCAGGATCGGGCGCAGGCGCAGTTCCGCCGCCTCGACGAGCGCATCGACCATCTCCTTGCCCTCTTCACGCAGCTGGTTGGTGAATTCGAGGATCAGGATGCCGTGCTTGGTGATGAGGCCGACCAGCGTGATCAGGCCGATCTGGCTGTAGACGTTCATCGTGCCGCCGGTGAACCACAACGCCGCCAATGCGCCCGTCAGCGACAGCGGCACCGAGACCATGATCACGATCGGATCCACGAAGCTCTCGAACTGCGCCGCCAGGACCAGATAGATGAAGCCCAGCGCCAGCAGGAAGACGATCGCGATCGACGAGCCCGACTGCTTGAATTCGCGGCTCTGGCCGGAATAGTCGATCTGCACCGTGGTCGGCAGCACCTTGGCCGCCGCCCGCTCCAGCACGGCCAGCGCGTCGCCAAGCGAATAGCCGGGCGCTGGCACCGCCGTGATCGTCGCCGAACGCAGCTGGTTGAAGCGGATCAGCTCCTTGGGCGCGACGTTCTCCTCGATCTTGACGAGGCTCGACAGCTGCACGACCGCGCCATTGCGGCCCATCAGATAGATCGTCTGCAGCGCCTGGGGCGTATTGCGATCCTGACCCTCGACCTGAACGACGACGTCGTATTGCTCGCCGTTCATATTGAAGCGCGTCACCTGGCGTCCACCCAGCAGCGTCTCCATAGTGCGTCCGATGACGTCGACGCCGACGCCAAGATCGGCAGCGCGCTGCCGGTCGATCGAGACCTTCAGCTGCGGCTTGTCGAGGATCAGGTTCGATTCGAGATTGGTCAGCACCGGCGAGCCCGAGACCTCGGCCAGGACTTGGTCGACATAGCCCTTGATCTGCTCGTAGGGCTCGGCCGAGCGCAGCACGAATTCGACCGGCTTCGTATTGGCGCCGCCACCGCCGAGCGAAGGCGGGTTCGTCGCGAACAGCCGGATGCCGGGAATCTGCGACAGGCCCTTGTTGATATCGGCGACGATGTCCTGCTGCTTGCGGCCGCGCTCCTCCCACGGCTTCAGCCGGGCGAAGGCGATGGCCCGCGTCACATCAGGAAAACCGACGATAACGAGATAGTTCTGCACCTCCGGCAGCTTCGAGAAGAAATCCTCGACGCGGCGGGCATAATCGGCGGTGAAGGCCAACGTCGCCCCCTCCGGCGCGACACCGATGGCCGTGACCGTGCCCCGATCCTCCACCGGCGCGAGCTCGGAGCGCAGGCTTGTGAAGAAGAAATAGCTGCCGCCGGCGACCACGAGCGCCAGCACGACGATCACCGGGCGCACCGACAGCGCCGCGCGCAGGGACCGCTTGTAGCCGCGCGACATCGCATCGAAGCCGCGTTCGAGCAGGTTGTAGAGCCAGCCATGCGAACTCTCGTGCTTGAGCAGCTTGGCGCACATCATCGGCGTCAGCGTCAGCGCCACGAAGCCCGAGACCAGCACGGCGCCCGCCAACGTCAGCGCGAATTCGACGAAAAGCTTGCCGGTACGACCCGTCGAGAACGCCATCGGCGCATAGACGGCAACCAGCGTCAGTGTCATCGCGATGACCGCGAAGGCGATCTCCTTGATGCCGCGGATCGCCGCCGCATTCGACTCCATGCCGTCCTCGATATGGCGATGGACGTTTTCCAGAACCACGATCGCGTCGTCGACCACGAGCCCGATCGCCAGC
The DNA here is from genome assembly GCF_001562255.1 of Bosea sp. PAMC 26642. Lineage (NCBI taxonomy): Bacteria > Pseudomonadati > Pseudomonadota > Alphaproteobacteria > Hyphomicrobiales > Alloboseaceae > Allobosea > Allobosea sp. PAMC 26642. Next base: position 2,988,366 of record NZ_CP014301.1, read on the forward strand.
ACCATCGAGAGCAGCGTCAGCGTGTTCACGGTGAAGCCGAAGGCATACATCAGCGCGAACGCGCCGATCAGCGAGACCGGGATCGTGACGAGCGGAATCAGCGTCGCGCGCAGCGAGCGCAGGAACAGGAAGATGATCAGCACGACGAGCACGACGGCCTCGGCGATCGTGGTGTAGACCGCCTTGATCGAGCGATCGATGAATATCGAGGTGTCGTAGGAGGTCGCGATGCTCATGCCGTCGGGCAGATCCTCGGTGATCCCCGGCAGCGCGGCCGTGATGCCCGACGACACGTCGAGCGGGTTCGCCGTGGCCTGCTTGACGATGCCGATCGTGACCGATGGCTTGCCCGAGAACCACGCCGCATTGCGCTCAGCGAGCGCGCCGAGTTCGACCCGGCCAATGTCGCGCATCCGCACCGGGAAGCCAGTGACGTCCTTGACCACGATCTCGCCGAACTGCTCGGGCGTCGTCAGGCTGGTCTGCGACAGCACGGTGAATTCGCGGTTGTTGCTTTCGATCCGGCCCGAGGGGATCTCGACGTTCTGCGAGCGCAGCGCCGCCTCGATCTCCTGCACGGTGATGGCATAGGCCGCCATGCGCGAGCGATCGAGCCAGATCCGCATGGCGTAGCGCCGCTCGCCCTGGATGCGGACTTCGGCGACGCCGGTGATGTTCTGGACGCGGTCTGTGATGAAACGGTCGGCGAAGTCTGTCAGCTCGAGCGGGTTGTGCCGCGAACTGGTCAGCGACAGATACATGATCGGCTGCGCGTCGGCCTCGACCTTGGCGATGATAGGCTCGTCGATCTCGGTCGGCATGCGGCCGCGCACGCGGCCGACCCGGTCGCGCACGTCCGACGCCGCGACGTCGGGGTCGACATCTGGCCGGAAGCGCACGGAGATGTTGCTGCTCTCCTGGCGGCTGGTCGAGGAGATGATCTCGATGCCCTCGATGCCGGCGATCGAGTTCTCCAGGATCTGGGTGACCTGGGTCTCGATGATCTCGGCGCTGGCGCCGACATAGGTCGTGCGGACGGAGACGATCGGCTCGTCGATATTAGGGTATTCGCGCACCGTCAGCCGGCCATAGGAGACGATGCCGATCAGGACGACGAGCAGGCTCAGAACGGTCGAGAGGACCGGCCTGCGGACGAAGAGCTCGAACAGGCTCATGGCTGCGCGACCGGCAGCGCGCTGGTCTGCACCGGCGCCGGCGCGTTCTTGATCGAGACCGTCGCGCCGTCGCGCAGCCGCATCTGGCCGGCGCTAACGAGCTGCATCTGCGCTGTCAGGCCCTTCACGATCTCGACTTTGCCGGGCAGGCGTCGCCCGAGCTGGACGGGCACGCGCTTGGCCTTGCCGTTCTCGACGATGTAGACGATCTTGCCCGTACCGTCGGGCACCACCGCAGTCTCCGGCACGATCAGGGCGTTTTCGCGCTGATCGACGACGATGACGATGCGCCCGAACAGGCCGGGCTTCAGCACCAGATCGGCATTGGGGATCGCGGCGCGCAGCCGGATGGCACGGCCGTTGATGTCGACAACCGGGTCGATCGCGAAGATCTTGCCCTCGAAATCGCGGCCCGGCACGGCGTCGACCTTGACCTGGATCGGCTGGCCGACCTTGACGCGCGACAGGAAGATTTCGGGCACGCGGAAATCGACCTTGATCGGGTCGATATTGGTCAGGGTGATCAGCGTCTTGCCGACGGAGACATAATCGCCGACGCCGACTGAGCGCAGGCCGACGACACCGTGGAAAGGCGCCACGATCGTCGACTGCGCCAGCTTGGCCTGCGAGAGCTGGACCCGCGCCTCGTTGGAGGCGAGCTGGGCCGTGGCCTGTTCGAGCGCGACCTGCGTGCCCGCGCCGCGCTGGACCAGCGACTGGTTGCGCTGGAAGGTGTCGCGCGCCAGGCTCAGATCCGCCTGGGCTTGCTTGAGTTCCGCATCGAGGATGGCTGTGTCGAGCTTGACCAGCTCCTGTCCCTTTTTGACACGCTCGCCTTCCTTGAAGCCGAGCGATATGACGCGACCCGCGATCTCCGGCGCAATCACCACGGATTCATCCGCCGCAAGGGTACCGAGCGCCTCGACCTCCTCGTTGACGGTCGCGACCTCGATCTTGCCGATCTCGATGGGCACGCCCGTGGTCTGCGGTGCCGTCGCGGCGCGCGCCTGTGTCGGCTCCGCACCGGCCCTGAAATGGCGGTAGCCATAATAGCCGCCACCGGCCAGGCCGGCCACGAGAAGGAGAAGGGCAAACCGCTTCATAGGACTGGACGCTCCGGGGCAGCGTGACTAACTTGGACTGGACGGTCCAGTTTGATAAGAGACCATATGGGCGGAAGCATGGCTGAATCAACCTCACTCCGGGACCCGGTCGCGACCGGAGAGCAAGCAAGGCGCTTGCCAGCGGAGAAATCGCGTCCCGACAAGCACCACGCGATTACCAAGGCCGCGTCGGAAATGTTCCTGGCGGAGGGCTTCGAGCGCGCCAGCCTCGACCAGATCGCGCATCGCGCCGGCGTCTCCAAGCAGACCATCTACAGCCACTTCGCCGACAAGAAGGCCCTGTTTCGCGCGATTTCGGCCGAACTCACCGAAAAGCTGACGATTCCGCTGAAGCAGCCGGCAGGACATGGCGACCTTCGCAGCGTCCTGCTGCGCCTCGGCGAGGATGCGCTCGCGATGATGACAAACCCCGCCTCGCTTGACTTGCACCGGCTCATCGTCAGCGCCGCCTCGCAGTTCCCGGAACTCGGCCGCGCCGCCTATGAAGCGGGCGCCCTGCGCATGATCGACGATCTTGCCACCCTGCTCACACAGCGATCACAAATCGGTGACGGCCTGAAGCAGCCGGTCGGCCCGAAGCAGGCCAGGGTCATGGCCGAGCAGTTCGTCGGAATGTTGCGGGGCTTCCACCAGATTCGCGGATTGCTCGGGGTCAAGCCGGTCCCGGCCGCGCAGCGAAAGGCCTATGTCGGCGCCTGCGTCGACATGCTGCTGCGCGGCGCCTGACATCGCTATGGATGTCGACGCCGCTCGGCCCTGTCACCACCCTGTCATCTGCTCTGTCTAGCTGATCATCCTGTTCAGGAGCGCGACCCCGCCCGGCCACAAGCCGCCGGGCAATGTCGCGCCCGGCAGGCGAGCGGAACCCCGGCATGCTGCGCATCGAAGGCCTGACCAAGCGCTTCAGCGATAAGGCTGCCGTGGACAATGTCACGCTCGACCTCCCCAAAGGCGAGATGGTCGGCATCATCGGCCGCTCGGGCGCGGGCAAGTCGACGCTGCTGCGCATGATCAACCGCCTCGCCGAGCCCAGCGCGGGCCGCATCCTTTCGGAGGATCGCGACGTTACGGGACTGCACGGCGCGGCATTGCGCGCCTGGCGCCGCGACACGGCGATGATCTTCCAGCAGTTCAACCTTGTCGGCCGCCTCGACGTGCTGACCAATGTCCTGCTCGGCCGGCTGAACCACCGCTCCGCCATGCTGACCCTGGTCAAGCATTTCTCGCAAGACGACAAGATCCGCGCCATCGCCGCGCTGGAGCGGCTCGACATGGGCCATCTGCTGTCCCAGCGCGCCGAGACGCTCTCGGGCGGCCAGCAGCAGCGCGTTGCCATCGCCCGCGCCCTGGTGCAGGAGCCCAAGATCATCCTCGCCGACGAGCCGATCGCCTCGCTCGACCCGCGCAATACTCAGGTGGTGATGGACGCGCTATTCCGGATCAATCGCGAGGATGGCATCACCGTCGTCTGCAACCTGCATCACCTCGATATCGCGTCGAAATACTGCGACCGGCTGATCGGCATGGCCGCCGGCAAGGTCGTCTTCGACGGCCCGCCGCATCAGCTGACCAGTGAGGTCGCGGCCGCGCTTTACGGCATCGAGGCCAGGGATGCCGGCGCCGAAGCACTCGACGCGCTCGACGTCATCGCCGGCGAAGAAGCCCGGCGCGCCAAGCAGAATGCCGCCTGAGTCGACTATCGCCTCTGCCAACGCCTGAAGATCACAACACGAACCGACTGCAACAGGAGCACACCATGCTGACCCGTCGTCATACCCTCACGCTTGCCGCTGCCGGCTTCGCCGCATCGCTTGCGGCCCCCGCCCTTGCCCAGGACTGGAAGGCGAAATATCCCGAGATCGTCTTCGCAATCATCCCGGCCGAGAACGCCTCGGGCGTCGTCGAGCGCTACACCCCCTTCGTCAACTACCTCGCCAAGGAGCTCGGCACCAAGGTCACGCTGCGCATCGCCAGCGACTATGCCGCTTTGATCGAGGGCCAGCGCGCCGGCAACATCCATATCGGCATGTATGGCCCTTCCTCCTTCGCCCGCGCCCTGATGACCGGCGCCAAGATCGACGCCTTCGCCATCGAGACCAATATCGACGGCACCAAGGGCTACTACTCGGTCTTCTACGTGAAGAAGGATTCGCCCTACCAGAAGATCGAAGATTTGAAGGGCAAGAATCTCGGCCTCGTCGATCCTAACTCGACCTCGGGCAACAACGTGCCGCGCTTTGCGCTCGACGGCATGAAGATCGACCCGGAGACCTATTTCTCCAAGGTCGTCTATACAGGCAGCCACGAGAACGCCGTCATCGCGCTCGGTCAGGGCACGGTCGACGTCGCCGCCAACTGGTGGAACGACGAGCAGGAATCCAACCTCCTGCGCATGGCCCGCAAGAACATGGTCAAGGCCGAGGATTTCCGGATCATCTACAAATCCGAGCAGATCGTGAACTCGCCGATGGCCTATCTCACGGACATGCCGACCGACCTCAAGGCCAAAATCCGCGACTCGGTCCTGAACCTCGCCACCCAGGACAAGGTCGCCTTCGACAAGATCTATGAAGGCAAGCAGGGCCCGCTCGTCGCCATCGACAACAAGGCCTATGAGCCGATCATCGAACTCAACAAGTTCGTCGACGCGCTGCGCCGCAAGAAAGCGTCGTAAGTCAGGAGCACGTCCCTCTCAGAGTAAAACACGGGGAGCCCTCTCCCGGAGGGAGAGGGCAGGGTCAGGCGAAGGCCGCTCGAAGTTCGGGCTGCGCCCTGACCGCAGCGTCCCTGTCCGCTAAGCCACTCTGCTCCAAGGGCCGTCACCTCTCCCCTGCCCCTCTCCTTAAAGGAGAGGGGTTTCCCGCGCCTCACGCGGCAAGGCAACAGCCGAATGACCCTCGCCCTCGATAGCGCCGATCCCAAAATCCGCGCTCATTCCGAGACCTACCGAAAGGCGATGTCGGCCAAACGCCGGCAGACCCTGATCGGCGTTGCGATCTTCGCCGCCTGTGTCTGGCTCGCAGCGATTGGCTCCGAGGTCGATCCCGGTAAATTCGCGCAGAACGCCTGGCGCTTCCCGAAATACATTCTCGAGACCATGCCCGTCCTTCGCTGGAACAGCTTGGGTGCCGATTTCGCCGAATGGTACTGGGGCTGGAAAGGCTGGCTGAAGCTGCTCTGGCAAACCATCCTGATCGCCTATACCGGCACGATCATCGGCGCGGTCGGCGGCTTCCTGCTCTGCTTTGTCGCCGCTGCCAATCTCGGCAAATCCGGCTGGCTGCGCTTTGCCACCAAGCGCTTCCTCGAATTCAGCCGCACTGTTCCCGAAATCGTCTTCGCGCTGATCTTCGTCATCGCCTTCGGGCTCGGGCCCTTGCCCGGCGTGCTCGCCATCGCGATCCACACCATGGGCGCCATGGGCAAGCTGTTCTCGGAAGTGGTCGAGAACATCGACATGAAGCCGGTCGACGGCCTGACCGCGACAGGCGCCGGCTGGTGGCAGACCATCCGCTTCGCCGTGGTGCCGCAGGTGCTGTCGAACTTCGCCAGCTATTCGCTGCTGCGCTTCGAGATCAATGTGCGCGGCGCCTCTATCATGGGCTTCGTCGGGGCCGGCGGCATCGGCCAGGACCTGATCGAGGCCATCCGCAAATTCTACTTCAGCGACATCAGCGCGATCCTGCTGCTGATCATCGTCACCGTGATGCTGATCGACTACGGAACCGAGCGCCTGCGCCATGCGCTGCTGAGCCTGGAGCACGGCCGATGACGCTCGCTCTCTCGACCGGCGACCGCGCCGCGCTCGTCGCTCGCCACAAGACCGCCATCGACGGCTCGCTCCGGACACGGCTGGTGACGCTGGTAGTCGTCGCCGGGCTGCTCGGGCTTTTCGTCTACGGCCTGACCACGCTCGAAGTCTCGTTGGCGCGGATCATCGCCGGCCTCGGCAATCTCGGCACCTTCGTTGTGCTGATGCTGCCGCCCGATCCCGGTTCGCTGGCCCGCGCCACCCTCTTCGTCAAGGCGTTGTTCGAGACCATCGCGATCGCCTTCCTGGGCACCATCCTCGCGGCGATCCTGGCCTTCCCGCTAGGCTTTATCGCCGCCCGCAACGTCGTCGCCAACAAGATCGTCCATTTCCTCGCCCGCCGCTCGCTCGACACTGTGCGCGGCGTCGATGCGCTGATCTGGGCGTTGATCTGGGTCAATGTCGTGGGTTTGGGTCCCTTCGCCGGGATGCTCGCGATCATGACCAGCGATCTCGGCGCCTTCGGCAAGCTCTATTCCGAGGCGATCGAATCGGCCGACCGCAAGCCGGTCGAGGGTGTGACCTCGCTTGGCGGTGGCAAGCTCCACGAGATCCGCTTCGGCCTGATCCCGCAGGTGCTGCCGGTGATCGCGAGCCAGGTACTCTACTACATCGAATCCAATACCCGCTCCTCGACCATCATCGGCATCGTCGGCGCCGGCGGCATCGGGCTCTATCTCGCCGAGACCATCCGGACGCTGGAATGGCAGCAGGTCTCCTTCCTGATCCTGCTGATCCTGGCGGCCGTGACGGCGATCGACTTCCTCTCGAGCAAGCTGCGCTTCGCGATCATCGGCCAGCGGGCGGTCTGACGACGCAAGCGGTAAGCCTTCGTCAATTGCCGCCGGCCGACCGCTTTGGCACGGTCGGCAGCCAGTCTGCCAAATCCTTCGCCCAGAACCTGGCAAGCCCCGTGGTGCCATGGCCGCGCGTATCCGCACTGCCCGGGATCAGCAACAGCCTGGCATTCCCGAGGCGCTTCAGCTCGCGCTCCATGATGCCGGCCTCAGGCGGGTTGCGCTCGTCATCGGCGGAGTTGATCGCCAGCACGGGCGCCTTGATCGCCTCCAGCTTGGGCGCGGGATTGTAGTCGCGCGAGGAATCCCACTGGTAGAGGAAGTCGTTCGCATCGGCGTTGAAAGCCGCCTTCAGCCGCTCGTCCAGCAGCTTGTCGGCGGCCTCCCGCGTCGGCGCCATCTGCTGGAAGGCGAGCGTGCCGCCGCTGGTCGCGATGCCGAAGAACACATTGGCGATCCGGAGCGCCGGCGGCTGGGCCGTGTACTCGCCGCCCTTCCACTCCGGATCGTTGCGGACGGCATCGATGATCATGCGCCGCATCATCCAGTTGCGGCTCGACATTTCCGTCGGCTGCGACGCCATCGGCACGAGCGCGTCCATGAAATCGGGGTATTTAACGCCCCACATCCAGGTCTGCATCCCACCCATTGAATTGCCGAGCACGAGCCGGACATGGCGGATGCCGAGGCCTTCGCTCACCAGCCTGTGCTGCGCCGTAACCATGTCCTCGTAGTTGTAGCGCGGAAACCGCGCCTTCATGCCGTCCGACGGCTTGGACGACGCACCCGCCCCGACCGCGTCGGGAATGATGATATAGTACTTGCTCGCATCGAGCGGCTGGCCGGCCCCGAACAGCTCGCCGGCGAAGATCGGGCTCAGCATGCTGTCCGCTGAGCCCGCCGTGCCATGCAGGATCACGACCGGCTCGCCCGTCGGCTCACCCACGGTCGCATAGCCGAGCTTCAGCTCCGGCAGGGTCTCACCCGTATTGAAGCGGAAGTCCTTCGCGATCCAGACCCCGCGCTTGGGGGCCGGATAATCCGCGGCCAGCGCGAGCCCCGCGATGCCGCAGGACGCGACGAGAACAGCCGCGCGCAGCAGCCTGGTGAAATGAATCATGACGACGTTCTCCTCGGATCAGTTTCCGCGCGATCTTGCGTCGCGTGTTCCCGTTAGAAGCATCGCGCCGAACCTCCGTCGGCGCAAGAACCTCCGGCTCCGGAACTTGGCGGCTGGGCGATTTGGCGGCTAGCGCGCCTCCTCGCTGAACGGCTCCACCACCATCTCCATGCGCTCGCCGGCGAAGACGCTGTTGACCAGATGGATCGGGGTCAGGTCCGGCAGGGCATCGACAGCGGCCGAGACCATCACGGCGCTGCCCGGCTCGATCTCCAGCAGCGCCGCCTCGCGCTCGCTGGCGAGCCGTGCCGTCAGCCGCGTCGAAAGGCGGACATAGTCGGCGACGCCGAAGGCCTTGAGCGCTGCCGTCATCGAGGCGCCGGCCTGTGCGAAGGCCTCGTCGAAATCCGGGAAGCGCGCGACCGAAAGCCAGTGCGTCCCTGTTCCGATCGGAGTGCCGTCGGCCAGGCTCAGGCCTTGCGTCTGCCAGAGCGGCGAGCCAGCCTGCAGCCCCAGCACCCCGCAGGTCTCGGCATCGCCTTCGATCCGCGCAGTCGACAGCAGCCGGCGCGATGCCGCGATGCCGATCCGACTAAAATTGGCCCGCATGCTGACACGCCGGCCTATCGCATAGGGAATACGCGGTGCGCTGACCTGCGTGCCGCGTCCGCGCGCGACCGTCACCAGCCCCCGCTCGGCCAGATGCCGGAAGGCCTGCCGCACGGTGTGACGATGCACGCCGTAGCGCTCGGCCAGCGCGACCGAAGCCGGCAGCGTATCGCCGACCGCGTAGTCGCCCCGCCCGATCGCCGCTTCGAGTTCGTCGGCGATCCGCCGCCAGGCCGTGCCGCGATCCTCGGCAGCATCGGCTGTCATCAGAATTTCATGCAAAATGTATAGACCTTTGCTCGCAACGACTCTATCATAGTCTAGACATTAACGAGTGACCAGACGACCCATGACGATGTCCGACACGACCGCGCGACGACACTGGATGGCGATCCTCGCGCGCGCCTCGCGCAGCGAGATCGAGGCCCTGGCCGGCCCCGAACTGCCGGCCCATGAGGTGCTTAAAGCACCGGAGACCGGCACCGTCATGGTCGAGGGACGCGCTGGCGGCGCCGGCCGGCGCTTCAACCTAGGCGAGGCCACGGTGACCCGCTGCGTCGTCAGGCTCGACGACGGCGCGATGGGCTTTTCCTATGCGCTCGGCCGCGACGGCCGCAAGGCGCGGCTCGCCGCCATCCTCGATGCGCGCCTGCAGCGCGAGGCGCAAGGTAGCGAACTCACGCGGGGCATCGCCGATCTCGCGGCGCGCCAGATGGCGGCGCGCGACCTCGCTTCGCGCAAGGCCGCCGCGACCAAGGTCGATTTCTTCACGCTGGTTCGGAGCGCCTGATGACGACTGACACGCTTATCACGGCGGGCTTCGCCGACCCGGTCTTCCAGTCGCAGGCCGCCTTCCGGGCGCTTCTCTCGGCACTGTCGGAACCGGGCCTCGCGCAGGACGTCGCCGGCGCCTTCGCCCCGCCCGACGGCCTGAATGCGGCGACCGCCATCGCACTGCTGACGCTGGCCGACTACGAGACGCCCATCTGGTTGCCGGAGATCCTGCGCAATGGCCCGGCGGCCGCCTGGCTGCGCTTCCATTGTGGCGCAACGCTTGTCGATGATCCGGCCGCCGCGAGCTTCGCCGTCATCGACGGTGCGAGCGACGAAGTGCCTCTTTCGGCCTTCAATCCCGGTACGGACCAATTCCCCGACCGCTCGACCACGGTCATCGTGCAGTGCGCCGGCCTCGATGGCGGCGACGCCGTGACGTTGGCAGGACCAGGAATCCCCGGCCGCCGTACGATCGCCCCGCAAGGCCTGCCGCAGGATTTCTGGGAACAGGTCGCGGCCAATGCCGAACTCTATCCGCTCGGCGTCGATCTCGTGCTGAGCCATGGCGGCGCCGTCATCGGCCTGCCGCGCTCGACGCAAGTTTTGGAGCTTCCGTAATGTATGTCGCGGTCAAGGGCGGCGAAGCCGCAATCCTCGCCACGCATGATCTCGTCGCGGAAGCGCGTCGCGGCGACGAGGCCGTGCCCGAGATTTCGGTCGCGCAAATCCGCGAGCAGCAGGGCCTGGCCTGTGCCCGCGTCATGAACGAGGGTTCGCTTTACGACGCCGACCTTGCCGCACTGGCATTGAAGCAGGCGCAGGGCGACGTGATCGAGGCCGCCTTCCTGATGCGGGCCTATCGCACCACGCTGCCGCGCTTCGGCTCGTCGGAGCCGGTCGATACCGCCCGGATGGCGATCCGCCGCCGCGTCTCGGCGACCTACAAGGACCTGCCGGGCGGGCAGGTGCTGGGGCCGACCTATGATTATACGCATCGGCTCTTCGATTTCGGGTTGATGGATGGGGAACGCGACGCCGGCAGTCCCCTTCCCCCCGCTTGCGGTGGGGAAGGGTTAGGGATGGGGGGGCGTGCAGAACTTGCCTCAACGTCGAAGCCTGTGAACTCTCCCCCCCACCCCGGCCCTCCCCACCGCAAGCGGGGGGAGGGAGAAGAGCCCCTCGCCTCCCACATGCCCCGCGTGCCCGACATCCTCGGCGCCGAGGGCCTGATGGAGCCGGAAGTTCCGCCCGACGGCGATCCGCGTCCCTTCGACCTCACCCGCGAGCCGGTCTCCTTCCCCGCCGATCGCGATGTGCGCCTGCAGTCCATGGCGCGCGGCGACGAGGGTTTTCTGCTCGGCCTCGGCTATTCGGTCCAGCGCGGCTTCGGCAACAGCCACCCTTTCGTCGGCGAGATCCGCGTCGGCGAGGTTTCGGTCGAGTTCGTGCCCGAGGAACTCGGCTTTGCGGTCGATCTCGGCGAGATCACCCTGACCGAATGCCAGATGGTCAACCAGTTCCAGGGCTCGAAGGAGGTCGCGCCGCAGTTCACGCGCGGCTACGGGCTCGCTTTCGGCCATGCCGAACGCAAGGCGATGTCGATGTCACTGGTCGACCGGGCGTTGAAATGCCGCGAGTTCGGCGAGGCGGCGACCTATCCCGCCCAGCAGGACGAGTTCGTGCTGTACCACTCCGACAATGTCGAGGCGGCCGGCTTCGTCGAGCACCTCAAGCTGCCCCACTACGTCGATTTCCAGGGCGAACTCGACCTCATCCGCCGCATCCGCCGCGAGCGGGAAGCGCGGCTGGCGAAGGACGAGCCCCTGCAGGAGGCAGCCGAATGACGCTTCACCAGACAGTGCCCGGCGACGATACAAAGCCGGCTTACAACTATGCCTATCTCGACGAACAGACCAAGCGGATGATCCGGCGCGCCCTGCTCAAGGCGGTGGCGGTGCCCGGCTATCAGGTGCCGTTCGGCTCGCGCGAGATGCCGCTCGCCCGTGGCTGGGGCACCGGCGGCATCCAGGTGACGGCGGCTATCATCGGGCCGGCCGACACGCTGAAAGTAATCGACCAGGGTGCCGACGACACCACCAACGCCGTCTCGATTCGGCGCTTTTTCGAGCACACCGCCGATGCGCGCACTACAGAGGCGACGAATCAGGCGACGATCATCCAGACCCGCCACCGCATCCCCGAGGCGCCGCTGAGCGCCGGGCAGATCATGGTCTATCAGGTGCCGATGCCTGAGCCGCTGCGCAAGCTCGAGCCGCACGAGGCCGAGACGCGCAAGATGCACGCCTGGGCCGAATACGGTCTGATGCAGGTCAAGCTTTACGAGAACATCGCCCGCTTCGGCGAGGTGACGACGACCTACGACTATCCTGTCATGGTCAATGGCCGCTATGTCATGGCGCCCTCGCCGATCCCGAAATTCGACAATCCGAAGATGCACATGTCGCCGGCATTGCAGCTCTTCGGAGCCGGTCGCGAAAAGCGCATCTACGCGCTGCCGCCCCATACCAGCGTGAAGAGCCTCGATTTCGACGACCATCCCTTCCGCATCCAGAGCTGGAATGAGCCCTGCGGGCTCTGCGGCGCGGGCGACAGTTATCTCGACGAGGTCGTGATCGACGACCGGGGCGGGCGCATGTTCGTCTGCTCCGACAGCCACCATTGCGAGACGCGCCGCGAAGCCGGCCATCGCGGCGCAATGCTGGGCGATGCGGCGGCGAGCGGGTTGGTGACGGAGGCGAAGCCATGACCATTCACATCTCCCCGCCCGAAACCGCGCTCGACCCCGCTCCTCTGCTCTCGGTCCATGACGTCAGCCGCTTCTATGGCGAGCGTATCGGCTGCGCCGATGTCTCCTTCGACCTCTGGCCGGGCGAAGTGCTCGGCATCGTCGGCGAATCGGGCTCGGGCAAATCGACGCTGCTGCGCTGCCTCGCCGGCATCGACAGGCCCGACGCAGGAGAAGTGCTGTTCCGGGGTTCGGGCACCCCGCTCGACATCTACTCCGTGCCCGAGCAGGAGCGCCGCCGCCTGATGCGCACGGCCTGGGGCATTGTCCACCAGAACCCGCGCGACGGTCTGCGCATGGACGTCTCGGCCGGCGGCAATGTCGGCGAGCGCCTGATGGATCGCGGCGACCGGCATTACGGACAGATCCGCGAGCGAGCGCTGGACTGGCTCGCCCGCGTCGAGATTTCGGAAAGCCGCATCGACGATGGCCCGCGCCAGTTCTCCGGCGGAATGCAGCAGCGCCTGCAGATCGCCCGCGTGCTGGTCTCGGAGCCGAAGCTGGTCTTTATGGACGAGCCGACCGGCGGGCTCGATGTTTCGGTGCAGGCCAAGCTGCTCGACCTGCTGCGCGTGCTGGTCCGCGATCTGGGTCTGGCCGCGATCATCGTCACCCACGACCTTGCCGTGGCGCGGCTCCTCACCGACCGGTTGATGGTGATGAAGGACGGTCATGTCGTCGAGCAGGGTTTGACCGACCAGGTGCTGGACGACCCGCATCATGCTTATACGCAGCTCCTGACCTCGGCGGTGCTGAGTGTTTGAGATCTCCCCTTGTCATTCCGGGGCTTCGCGCCGCGAAGAACCCGGAATGACAAGCTCCCCGTCACACACGCGTCACCTCGCCGGCACAAGGCACTGACACCATGACCACGATGATTCACGTCGAGAACGTCGCCAAGGCCTTCACCCTGCAAAATCAGGGCGGCGTCCGGCTGCCCGTTTTCGACGACGTCAATTTCAGCGTCGCGGCTGGCGAAGCGTTGGTGCTGGCCGGCGCCTCCGGGGCCGGAAAGTCGAGCCTGCTGCGCATCCTCTACGGCAATTACCGACCAAGCTCCGGCCATATCCACATCACCCATGCCGGCCGGCCGATCGACATCGTCGCCGCCGTGCCGCGCACCGTGCTCGACATCCGGCGCCGCACGCTGGGCTTCGTCTCGCAATTCCTGCGCGTCATTCCGCGCGTCTCGGCCCTCGACATCGTGCGCGATCCTCTGCTGGCGCGCGGCGTCTCGCCCGAGGAGGCGAGCGAGCGGGCCAAAGCCATGCTCGCCCGGCTGAACCTGCCCGAGCGGCTCTGGCATCTCGCGCCGGCGACATTTTCGGGCGGCGAGCAGCAGCGCGTCAACATCGCCCGCTCCTTCGTCGATCCCTCGGCCGTCATGCTGATCGACGAGCCCACCGCCTCGCTCGATGCTGCCAACCGCGACGTGGTGGTGGAACTGATCGCCGAAGCACGTCAGAAGGGCTCGGCCATCGTCGGGATCTTCCATGACGAGGCCGTGCGCGAGGCCGTCGCGACGCGCTATCTCGACATCACCGATTTCCGGAAGGCCGCCTGATGCAGACCATTCTCACCAATGCCAGGCTGATCCTCGAGGACGAGGTCGTCACCGGCACCATCGTCTTCGACGAAAACGGCATCGCAGCCGTCGACCAAGGCGGCACCAGCCTGCCGGGCGCGATCGACATCGGCGGCGACTATGTCGCGCCGGGCCTCGTCGAGATGCACACGGACAACATGGAAAAGCACTTCATGCCGCGCCCGAAGGTCTTCTGGCCGAACGGGCTCGCGGCGGCGCTTGTCCATGACGCGCAGATGGCGGCGGCCGGCGTCACCACGGTCTACGACGCCATCTGTGCCGGCACGCCCTTCTCGGCCAAGGACTACCGCAAGGACATCTTCGCCGATGTGATGACGGCGCTGGCCGACGGGCGCCGTGAAAACGTCTTCCGCATCGACCACCGCATCCACATGCGTTGCGAACTGACGAGCCCGGATCTGCTGCGCGACATCGAGCCCTACCAGGACGACGAACTGGTCCAGCTTGTCTCGCTGATGGACCACACGCCGGGCCAGCGCCAATGGCGCAATATCGAGGACCTGAAGACCTACGCGCTCGGCAACGGCAAGACGCTGTCCGAATTCGAGGAGGATGTCGTGCTGCGGCAGGCCGAAGGCGCGGCCAACGTCTCCGGCAACTGGAGCGCGGTCGTCGAGATGTTCGGCTCGCGCGGCATTCCGATCGCGACCCATGACGACACCACGCTCGACCATGTCGAGGCCGGCATCGCCTCGGGCGCCGTGATCTCGGAATTCCCGACCACGCTCGAGGCCGCGGCCTTCGCCAGGCAGCGCGGGCTCGCCACGGTCGCGGGCGCGCCGAACGTCGTGCGCGGCGGCTCGCATTCGGGCGGCGTCTCGGTCTCGGAACTGGCCGAGAAGGGCCTGCTGGACGGGCTCTCCTCCGACTATGTCCCCGCCAGCCTGCTTCAGGCCGTGCTGAAGCTGTATGCCGACCACGGCATCGGCCTGCCTGAAGCGATGGGCATGGTGACCTGGAAGGTCGCCGATATTCTCGGCCTGAAGGATCGCGGCCATCTCAAGCCTGGGCTGCGCGCAGACCTCGTCCGCTTCAGGGCGCTGGGACCGACGCCGGTGATCGCCACCGTCTGGTCACAGGGGCAGCGCGCGTTTTGAGCGGGCCGCGCTACGCCGTCTACTACGCCCCGTCCGCCGACAGCGAGCTCTGGCGCTTCGGCAGCGCGACCCTGGGTTATGACGCGCTGACGGGTGCGGACATTCCCTTCGCCGTGCCAGCCGGCTGCGACGCGTCAACCTGGCCCGACCTGACGGCGGAGCCCCGCCGGTATGGCTTCCACGGCACGCTGAAGGCGCCCTTCGAGCTAGCCTCGGGCCGCAGCGAGGGCCAGCTGCGTGCCTTCGCGCACAACTACGCCTCGGGCCTCGACCCCGTCCCGCTCTCAGGCTTGACCGTCACCGCGCTCGGCCCGTTCATCGCGCTGACGCCCGTCCAGCAGAGCGACGCATTGCAGCGCTTCGCCTTCGCGCTGGTCCAGGCTTACGAGCCCTTCCGGGCGCCGTTGAGCGAATCCGATCTGGCGCGCCGGCTGAAATCGCCGCTGACCCCGGCGCACCGGGCCTATCTCGAAGCCTATGGCTATCCTTATGTTGGCGACGCCTTCCGCTTCCATATGACGCTGACGGGCTCGCTGCCGCCGGACGCCGTCGCGCCGACGCGGCAAGCGCTGGCGCAGGCCTATGCCGCGAGCGTACCGGCAGGCCCGGTCGCGATCGACCGCATCGCCCTATTCAAGCAGGACACCCGCGACAGCCGCTTCCGCCTGCTCGATTCGGTCCTGCTGGGTTGATGGATCGGCCTGGGCGGGTCTAGGGGCCTGGCTGACAAGAGCTTCACCATGTCGATGACAGATGACGATATCCAGCGCGCCGTCATTCCGGACAAGCCGCGAAGCGGCGCCGATCCGGAATCCATCATAGAACATCGCAGTGCCTTACAATGAATTCCGGGTCTCCGCTTCGCTGCGCCCGGAATGACGGTGCGGGAATGATCGCCGGTGACCACTGCAATCCGACGAGGTCAGATCGTCAAGGGAAGCGCTCAGGCGATTTCGACGCCCGCAAGTTCCCGCACCGCCGCCACGAACGCCGCCGCCCCCTCCGCGACCGTCCGGTCGTTCTGGATCGTCACCAGCTTCGCCTGCTTGGTCCGCAAGGGCGCCTCGCGGGCAAGGCGCGCGGCGATATCGGCCTCGCTCTCGCGACCCCGCGCCGCGAGTCGCTTCGCCAGCACGGCGTCGGGCGCGGTAATCTCGATCACCACGATACGCTCGGCCAGCGCCTCCGCCGCAGCGATGACCGCACGCGAGACGTTGACGATCACGACCTGGCGCTGGGCGATGCCGGCGAGCTCGGTGGCGGGGATGCCGTAGCACAACCCATGCGCCCGCCAGCTCAGCGCCATCTCGCCGCGCGCTTCGGCGCTGGCGAAGCCCGCCTCGTCGCAGCTGTCATGGTCCTCTGCACCGGCCATCGCCGGCCGCGTGATCAGGCGGCGCGCGAAATGGAAACCGCCATCATCCGCCAGCGCCTCACGCGCGGCGTCCATCAGCGTGTCCTTGCCGGCCCCGGACGGGCCGACGACCAGCACGAGCGCGCCCTGGTATTTCACGGACAGATCGGGAGAGACTGACGACATGGCAGCTAGGAAACTGGGGCTGGAACCTGTGATCGACCCGACCGCGCAGGTGCGGCAGGCGACGCTCGGACGCTATACGGAAATCGGCGCGCGCACCGCCTTCGTCGAGTCGACCATGGGCGATTACTCCTATGTCGTGAACGACGCGAATGTCATTTACACGACGATCGGGAAATTCTGCTCGATCGCCGCCCATACCCGCATCAACCCCGGCAACCACCCGATGCAACGGGCGAGCCAGTCGCATTTCACCTACCGCGCCTCGGCCTATTTCGAGGATGCGCAGGACGATGCGGAGTTCTTCGCCTGGCGCCGCTCGACGCCGGTCACGATCGGCCACGACGTCTGGATCGGCCATGGCGCCATTATCCTGCCCGGCCGCAGCATCGGCACCGGCGCGGTGGTGGCGGGCGGCGCGATCGTCACCAAGGATGTACCGCCCTACACCATCGTCGGGGGCAATCCGGCCCGGCCGATCAGGCGCCGCTTTCCCGAGCCGATCGCCGAGCGGCTAATGGCGCTGGCCTGGTGGGACTGGGAGCACGCAAGGCTGCGCGAGGCGCTGGAGGATTTCCGGGCGCTCCCGGTCGAGGCGTTTCTGGAGAAGCACGGCCGCTGAGGAGCGCATTGCCGAACCCCTGTCATTCTGGGGCTTCGCGCAGCGAAGAGCCCGGAACCCATACGCACTGCCAATACCGGAAAAGTCGATGAGGTCGGGCGCTTGACTGGCAAGACCTGTGTTTATGGGTTCCTGGCTCGACCTTCGGGTCGCCCCGGAATGACGGCGCTCGGGCTAGCCGGCGTCAGTTCCCCATGCCGCCGATCCATAGGCCCAGGTACAGCGCCGCGCCCAGTACTGCCACGAACGCGGCCGCCAGTACCTCGAGCCCTGCGATTACGCGCGCGCCACGCAGCGAGCCGCCGCCTGCGAGCCTCAAGGCGGCAAACTTGAAGAATACCGCCAGCGCCGCAAGCGCGCCCGTGGTCAGCGCCGTGCCGAGGGCCATGGCGAAGGTCGCGGCGATGCCGGCCCAGAGCAGGCCCTGCGAGGCGGAAAAGACGAGGATGATCAGCGCGCCCGCGCAGGGACGCAGACCCGCCGCGAACACCACGCCCGCGATCTCACGCCAGCCGCCGAGGCGCGCGGTCTCATCGGGGGTCGGCATATGGACATGGTCGCAGGACGGATCATGCGCGCCTACGCCATTTCCGAGCGCCAGCAACGCGCCGGCCTTGCGCCAGAGCACAAGGGCCCCGACCAGCGCCACGAGCGCAAAGCTCGTCTGCTCGATCGCGGTGGTGGCAATCGTCATCGTCTGCGCCGTTGTCCTGAAGGCGAGCGTCAGCGTCGCGACCAGCGCGATGGCGACGAGCGCCTGCAGGATCGCCGCTGCGAAGCTCAGGCCCACGCCGCGCCACAAGCTGCGGTCGTCGGCGACGATATACGCCGAGATCACCGCCTTGCCGTGGCCTGGGCCGGCGGCATGGAAGACGCCATAGCCGAAGGCGAGACCCAGCAGGCTCCACAATGCGGCCGGGCTCTGCGCAATCGCCTTCAGCGCGGCGGTCAGGTCGCGGTAGAAGGTCGATTGCCAGGCCAGCAGAACGCCGCCGATCCCCGTCGTCGAGGGCAGCGCCTCGCGCGGCAGTCCGGCCCCGAAGGGATTGCGCGGCGGCGGCGGTGGCGGCGGGCTGACGCTGGTGATGACGATCGCCACAAGCGTCAGCGCGCCGGCGACGAGAGCGAGCGCGAGCAAGGCGATCAGC
Organism: Bosea sp. PAMC 26642; assembly: GCF_001562255.1. Classification (NCBI taxonomy): domain Bacteria; kingdom Pseudomonadati; phylum Pseudomonadota; class Alphaproteobacteria; order Hyphomicrobiales; family Alloboseaceae; genus Allobosea; species Allobosea sp. PAMC 26642. Next base: position 3,006,592 of record NZ_CP014301.1, read on the forward strand.
AGCCGTCGAAACCGCCCTCCCCGGCCCCACCAGCCCTCATCCTGAGGAGAAGCCGAAGGCTTCGTCTCGAAGGATCCAGAGCGCGCTGGAGCATCCTTCGAGACGCGGACTGGCGCCCGCTCCTCAGGATGAGGGCTTTGGGTTTGTGGTGGAAAACTCAGGGACATGCCACCAGCGCGCGCGTCGTGACCTGCAGCCCGCTCGTGTCGGGCGTGGCTGTGACGTCTTCCTGGGCGAGCTTCTGCTGCGTGGCGGGATCGAGCTTGGGCGGTCTTGCGACGCGCACGACGCAGCCTTTCGGCGCATCACGGGTGGTGACCGCATCGGGCGCATCGACGATGTCGAACGCGACGAAATAGCTCGGATCGCCGATCTCGATGCCGAAGGAGCGGGATGCGACCGCCGGCGTCTTCAGCGGCAGAGTGTAGGTCAGGGTCAGAATCTTGTTCTCGAAGGCGAGGCTCGCCTGCGTCGGCGTGCCGAATTCCTGAACCTTGCCATTGGCCTTGGCGATGGTGAAGAAGCCGACCTCGGGCAGGGATTCGATATTGACCTTGGCGAGTTCCGTCAGTTCGTCGGGCGTCAGCTTGCCGTCGCCGTTCTTGTCGAGCCCCTGGGTGATGTAGGCCGAATAGGCCTCGTCAAAGCTCCAGACATGCTGCAGCGCCGTCACCGTGCCGCCAGCTCCGTAGATGATCTGGGTGCGTGCCGAAACGAAGACATGAGGGTGAGCGCTTGCCGGCCCGGCCAGCAACGGCAAAGCGCCGACGCCCGCGATAAGCGCTGCGGTGATGGCACAACACTTCACGGCCGGTTCCTTCGCATGAGACGGAAAGCCTGGGCAGGGCATGGTTAACGCATCGTGAATGCGGGCGTCGCACCGGCTGTGACGCCCACCAGCCTTCTCTCGCAAACGGGGCCAAATCGCGGCAGGCCGCTGTCGATGCGCGCCAGGCTGGAACGATCCCAGAGTGATTGACCCCGCCTCTGAGATATGTCAGCATTACTGACGTATCTGGCGATGCCCGATGTGAAGCTTGGAGGCGGGATCAACCGGCCCCATATTCTGGGAAACGCGACGATCGAGGGAGGTCGGCCATGGCCGAGATTCAGCACGCTGCGACATCGGACGGCAAAGACCGCGCCAACGGGCTGCGCGAGGTCGCGCTCGACGACAAATACGATCTCTCCAAACAACGCATTTTCCTGAACGGCACGCAGGCGATCGCGCGCATGCTGATGGTCCAGCGCGAGCGCGACAAGCACGCGGGGCTGAACACGGCCGGCTTCGTCTCGGGCTATCGCGGCTCGCCCCTCGGCGGCCTCGACCAGCAGTTGACGCGGGCGGCCAAGCACCTGAAAGCCGCCGATGTCGTCTTTACGCCGGGGCTGAACGAGGATCTCGCGGCAACCGCCGTCTGGGGCACGCAGCAGGCGGAGCTCCAGGGCGAAGGCAAATATGACGGCGTCTTCGCGCTCTGGTACGGCAAGGGCCCCGGCGTCGACCGCACCGGCGACGTCTTCCGCCACGGCAACATGGCCGGCACCTCCCCCCATGGCGGCGTGATCTGCCTGATGGGCGACGACCACACGGCCGAAAGCTCGACCAACGCCCACCAAACCGAATTCGTCTTCGTTGACCGCATGATGCCGATCCTGAACCCGGCCGGCGTTCAGGAGATCATGGACTATTCGCTCCATGGTCTGGCGCTGTCGCGCTTCGCCTCGGTTTGGGTCGGGATCAAATGCGTCAAGGACAACATCGAGTCGACGGCCTCGGTCGATGGCTCGGTCGACCGCGTCAAGATCGTGATTCCCGATGATTTCGAGGTGCCGCCGGGGGGCTTGAGCATCCGCCGGGAACTCGATTTCCTCGACCAGGAGAAGCGCCTCCACATCCACAAGCGCGCCGCGATGCTGGCCTATCTGCGCGCCAACAAGCTCAACCAGACCATCACCTCGGGCGGCAGGCAGCCGCGCATCGGCATCATCACCGTCGGCAAATCTTATCTCGACGTGCGTCAGGCCTTCGAGGAACTTGGCATCGACGAGGTCCGCGCCAACGATCTCGGCATCCGCCTGTTCAAGCTCGCTTGCCCCTGGCCGGTCGACCCCTCGGAACTGAAGAGCTTCGTCGCCGGGCTCGACCTCGTCATGGTCGTCGAGGAAAAGCGCTCGCTGATCGAGGTCCAGGTCCGCGAGGAGCTTTATGGTTCGCAGCACCAGCCGATGGTGATCGGCAAGAAGGACGAGAACGGCGAGTGGCTGTTCCCGGTCCATGGCGCGCTCGACCCCAACGACGTCGCGATCGCGCTCGGCGCGCGGCTGCTGCAATATCAGGACGACCCGGCGCTGCGGGAGAAGCTCGAGGAGATCGCGCAGGCGCAAGGGCGTTTGGCCGAGGCGCAGGAAGTCGCGAAACGCACGCCCTATTACTGCTCGGGCTGCCCGCACAACACCTCGACCGTCGTGCCCAAGGGTTCGCGCGCCTATGCCGGCATCGGCTGCCACTACATGGTGCAGTGGATGGACCGCGACACGGTGGGCTTCACCCAGATGGGCGGCGAGGGCGCGAACTGGATTGGCGAGGCGCCGTTCTCCACCCGCAGCCATGTCTTCCAGAATCTTGGCGACGGCACCTATACCCATTCCGGCTCGCTCGCGATCCGCTGGGCGGTCGCGGCCGGCGTCAACATCACCTACAAGCTGCTCTACAACGATGCGGTCGCGATGACCGGCGGCCAGCAGGCCGAAGGCCACCTCACCCCCGACCAGATGGCCCGCCAGATCGCCGGCGAAGGTGTCCAGCGCATCGCGGTCGTCACCGACGAGCCGGACAAATACCCCTCCGGCACGCAATGGCCGCCCGGCACCACGATCAGCCATCGCGACGATCTCGACACGATCCAGCGCGAACTTGCCCAGGTCCCCGGCGTCTCGCTGCTGCTCTACGACCAGACCTGCGCCACCGAAAAGCGCCGCCGCCGCAAGCGCGGCACCTATCCCGACCCCGACAAGCGCGTCATCGTCAACGAACTCGTCTGCGAAGGCTGCGGCGATTGCGGCGTGCAGTCGAACTGCGTCTCGGTGCAGCCGCTGGAGACCGAATTCGGACGCAAGCGCCAGATCGACCAGTCGAACTGCAACAAGGACTTCTCCTGCGTGAAGGGCTTCTGCCCCTCTTTCGTCACCGTGCATGGTGCACGTCCGAAGAAGGCCGCCCCGCGCAAGCTCGATGCCTCGGCCTTCGGATCGGGCGAAATCCCCGAGCCGATCGTGCCGGCTCTGACCCGCAGCTTCGCCGTCGTCGTCACCGGCGTCGGCGGCACCGGCGTGGTCACGATCGGCGCAATCCTCGGCATGGCGGCCCATCTGGAGGGAAAGGGCTGCGGCATGATCGACATGGCCGGCCTCGCCCAGAAGGGCGGCGCGGTCTTCAGCCACGTCAAGCTAGCTCCGACGCCCGAGGAGATTCACGCCATCCGCGTCTCGGCCGGACAAGCTGATCTCGTGCTCGGCTGCGACCTCACCGTTACCGGCTCCAAGAAGGTGCTGGGCTCGATCAAGCCGGCTGCTTCGACCGTCGTCGTCAACACCGCCGAGAACATGCCCGGCGATTTCACCCGGGACGCCGATTTTTCGCTGCCGGTGGAGCGGCTGAAGCGCGCGATCCTTTCGGCCTCGGGCCGCGACCGCACGCATTTCGTCGATGCGACCGCAGCCGCCGTCGCCTTCCTCGGCAATGCCATCGCCGCCAACATGTTCATGCTCGGCTACGCCTGGCAGTTCGGCGGCGTGCCGCTTTCGCGCGAGGCGCTGCTGCGCGCCATCGAGCTGAACGGCGAGGCTGTGCCGATGAACAAGCAGGCCTTCGAACTCGGCCGCCGCGCCGCGCATGATCCTGCAGCCCTGCTCGCCGCCCTATCCGAGGCCAAGGCCCCGACGCAGGCGCGCCATATCTCGGAATCGCTCGACGAGATGATCGCGCGCCGGGTGACGTTCCTGACCGCCTACCAGAACGCCGCCTATGCCGCGCGCTACCGCCACCTCGTCGCCCGCGTCCAGACGGCGGAAGCGGCTGCCCTGCCCGGCCAGAGCGCTTTGGCCGAGACGGTGGCGCGCTATCTCTTCAAGCTGATGGCCTACAAGGACGAATACGAAGTCGCCAGGCTCTATGCCGACGGCGCGTTCCAGAAACAGGTCGAGGCGACCTTCGAGACGACCGATGCCGAAGGCAAGCCGCTGCGCTACGAGTTCAATCTCGCCCCTCCGTTGCTTGCGAAGGTCGATCCCAACACCGGCGTCCCGCGCAAGATGAGCTTCGGCCCCTGGATGATGACCGCCTTCGGGATGCTGTCGAAGCTGAAGGGTCTGCGCGGCACCAGGTTCGACATCTTCGGCTACAGCCATGAGCGTAAGACCGAGCGCCGGCTGATCGCCGACTACGAGACACTGCTCGGAGACATCCTCGGCAAGCTGTCGGCCGAAAACCACGCGCTCTGCGTTGCGCTGGCCGCGATCCCGGAAAAGATCCGCGGCTTCGGCCACGTCAAGGAGCGCCACCTCAAGGCCGCCAAGGCCGAGGAGGCCGAACTGCTGGCGAGGCTCCGCGACGGCTCGGCCGCGGCGCTGGCGATGCCGAAAGCGGCGGAGTAGGGCGCTGGAAGAACCCCTCCTGTAAGGAGAGGGGCAGGGGTGAGGTGAAGGCCCTTGGACCAGTAACATCAAGGAAGCGGTGGGTAGGATACGGCAGCAGCGTCTAAGGCCCGACCCCTCACCCTGCCCTCTCTCTACGGGAGAGGGTTCCCCGTGCTCAGGCGCCCGATCTCGAATCCAGTCGCTAACGCGCTCTATAGTGTCGGTCTGCACCCAAGGACATTCCCCCCTTGATCACCCCCGAAGACCTTCGCGCCTTTGCCTCAAGGTTCAGTCGATCGAAAAGCATGCACCTCGGACAGACGCCTCGTGAGCTGTCGCGGAGATGGCATTTGCGTTTCCGTATCGACACCAAGGCCGCGCGCGAGCCGTTCGGCGACGAATGCAGCCACGTCCGCCCGAGTAAGGCGTCCGAGCAGTAAGAATGACTGGCCACCTGCCAGCACCGCGTCGGCTGCAACGAGCGCGTTTGTCATCTGCGCCATGCAGTCATCGATCCAGGGTTGATGCACTTTCTCAGAGGGCCGGTGGTTGCGCTCGTAAGCAGCTTGAAGGCCCTTGTCGCACGCACCCATCATGATCGCCGCCATTCGTAATACGGCGCGGCGATCGGGCCCCGAGGACGGCGTCAATGAACGCTCTCGACCATATACCTCGTCGAGATGGTCGATGATCGCGCCGCTATCGACGAGTGTCTCGCCATCTTCCAGAATCAAGGTCGGTATGCGTCCGAGTGGATTACCTGTTCGGACCTCGGCCCGATTGCCGAAGCCGGAGAGCGCACTTTGTTCGAACGAGACATCATAGATTTTGAGCGTGATAGCCACGCGCCGGGTGTAAGGCGAGCGATTGACCCCAATAAGTATCATCGTGGCACCCTCCTTCGAACTGTGGGCTAAGCGAACGCCGTGATGGTCGATGACCAAGGGCGATCCTGCAATTCGGGACATTTGACGTAATGGGCAACGGCGCGGATTCTTGAGTTCTGCAATGCCAGCACTCCATATTGAGATATCAGCCAGGAAGGACATTCCCGCCCTTGATCACCCCCGAAGACCTTCGCGCCATCGCCGCCTGGTCGCGCGACCTGACGGCGGACGAGTTCGAGGAGGCGCGCCGGGGCATCACCTTCAAGACTTATGGCAAGGGCGCCAATATCTGCCATGTCGGTGATCGGCTCGAATCCTGGACCGGCATTGCCGAGGGGCTGGTCAAGATGTCCACCACATCGAAGACCGGCAAGTCCGCGACCCTGGCTGGGATGCGCGCAGGCGCCTGGTTCGGCGAGGGGACCGTGATCAAGGCCGAGCCTCGCCGCTACGAACTCGTCGCCCTGCGCGATACCAGACTCGCCTTGATGCGGCGGTCGACCTTCCTCTGGCTGTTCGAGCACTCGGCCGCCTTCAACCGCTTCCTCGTCCACCAGTTCAACGAGAGGCTGGCCCAGTTCATCGCGCTGGCCGAAACGGAACGCACGCTTGATTCGACCGGCCGCCTCGCCCGCAATCTCGCCTGGCTGTTCAACCCGACGCTCTATCCCGACCAGGGCAGGACGCTGGAGGTGAGCCAGGAGGAACTCGGGCTGCTCGCCGGCATGTCACGCCAGATCGCCAATCAGGGGCTGCAGAAACTGGCCGGCCTCGGCCTGCTGGAGGTCGGCCATGGCAGCGTAACGATTTTGGATCTGGAGCGGCTGGCACGCTACGGGGCGTGAGGGGGACGATGTCACGATCAAGTGCAAAACGTCCAAAAACCACTTCCCCAAGACAATAGTCTCCAAAAGACCAATTGTCTGTCAAGCCCTGCCTTGCAAAGGTCATGAGCGGCTGCGAGGCTCGCATCAACGACAAGGATCGAGAACGGTCCAGAACGAGGTCGCTGCACCGACAGCGGCCCGACAGGGTGGAGATGGACGATCGTGGCAAGCGCAAGCGCCGGCCAGCCGGATACCTTTCCAAAACTGCTGATCCGCAACGCGCAGCAGCGTGGCGCGCGCGTCGCGTTCCGGCACAAGGATCTAGGCATCTGGCAGAGCTGGAACTGGGCGGAGGTCGCCGAGCATGTCCGCGCCTACGCCAAGGGCCTGCAGCTGCTTGGCCTGAAGCGCGGCGACAAGGTCGCGATCATCGGCTACAACCGGCCCAAGCTCTATTGGTCGATGGCTGCAGCCCAATGGCTGGGCGCAGTGCCGGTGCCGGTCTATGCCGACAGCGTCGCCGACGAGATGGCCTATGTGCTCGATCATGCCGAGGCCGTCTTCGCCTGCGTGCAGGACCAGGAGCAGGTCGACAAGATCCTCTCCATTACTGAGCGCCTGCCGAACCTGCGCCATATGCTCTATGACGAGCCGCGGGGCTTGCGCGACTACGACCACGCCAAGCTGCACGAGATCGACAAGGTCATCGTATCAGGCCGCGAGGCGATCGCCGCGAGCCCCGAGGCCGGCGCTGCGATCGACCGTGAGAAGGATGCGGGCTCCGGTTCCGATCTCGGCATCATCCTGTACACCTCGGGCACGACAGGTCGCCCCAAGGGCGTGATGCTGAGCCATTTCAACGTCATCACCGCCGCCGAGATCGGCTGCCAGTTCGACGGGCTGAACGAGAGCGACGAGATAATCGCCTATCTGCCGATCGCCTGGGTCGGCGATCATGTCTTCTCCTATGCGCAGGCGATCATCGCCGGCTTCTGCGTCAACTGCCCGGAAGGCCCCGAGACCGTCATCGACGATCGCCGCGAGGTCGGCACCACCTACGCCTTCGCCCCGCCGCGCGTCTTCGAGACCATGCTGACGCTCACCATGGTGCGCATGGAGGATGCCGGCCCGCTGATGCGCAAGATGTTCCACTACTTCCTTGGCGTCGCGAAAAAATACGGCGAGAAGATCCTGAACGGCGAGAGCGTGCCGCTCGGCGGGCGCGTGCTCTACACGCTCGGCGATATCCTTGTGTACGGCCCGCTGCGCAATCGCTTCGGCCTGACCAACATCAAGGTCGGCTACACCGCGGGCGAAGCGATCGGCCCCGAACTCTTCAAGTTCTACCGCTCGATCGGCGTCAACCTGAAGCAGCTCTACGGCCAGACCGAAGCCGGCGTCTACATCACCATGCAGCCCAATGGCGAGATCAAGGCCGACACGGTCGGCCGTCCCGCGCCGCTGGTCGAGATCCGCATCGATGACAATGGCGAGGTGCTCTACCGCTCGCCCTCGATCTTCGGCGGCTATTTCAAGGATCCCGAGAAGACCGCCGAGACGATGACGGCCGACGGCTATGTCCGCTCGGGCGATGCCGGCTTCTTCGACGAGACCGGCCATCTCAAGATCATCGACCGCGCCAAGGATGTCGGCAAGCTCTCGAACGGCGACCTGTTTCCGCCGAAATACATCGAGAACAAGCTGAAATTCTATCCCAACATCAAGGAGGTCGTCGCTTTCGGCCAGGGCCGCGACTACGCCACCGTCGCGGTCAACATCGACCTGACGGCGGTCGGCAATTGGGCCGAGCGCAACAATGTCGTCTACGCCTCCTATCAGGAGCTCGCCGGCCACGATCTCGTCTACGACATGATCGCAAGGCACATCGACGAGGTGAACCGCTCGCTCGCTGCCGAGCCGCTGATGGGCGGCGCCCAGATCAGTCGCTTCCTGATCCTGCACAAGGAACTCGACGCCGACGACGGCGAGTTGACCCGCACCCAGAAGGTCCGGCGCGGCTTCATCGCCGAGCGCTACGCCCCGCTGGTGGACGCGCTTTATGACGGCTCGCAGGCGGCCGACATCTCGACCGAGGTTACTTTCGAGGATGGCCGCAAGGGCGTGATTTCGGCCAATGTGAAGGTCCGCGACGCGACGATCTATCCCGCCACCGCACCGACTCCCGCGAGGGCGGCATGAACGCGGAAGCCATGAACGTGACCGGCGAACCCTTGCGCGCTCCAAAGGGCGAGGTCCTGCTCTCGATCGAGAACATCAGCTTGCGCTTCGGCGGGGTGAAGGCGATCTCGGATGTTTCCTTCGACATCCGCAAGGGCGAGGTCCGCGCCATCATCGGGCCGAACGGCGCCGGCAAGACCTCGATGCTCAACTGCATCAACGGCTTCTACCATCCGCAGGAAGGCCAGATCACCTATAAGGGCCAGCGTCGCGACCGGATGAAGCCGCATCGCGCCGCCGCCGCCGGCATCGCCCGCACCTTCCAGAACGTTGCCCTGTTCAAGGGCATGTCGACGCTCGACAACATCATGACCGGCCGCACGCTGAAGATGAACCGAAATTTCTTCTGGCAGGCACTGCGCCACGGCCCGGCGATGAACGAGGAGATCGAGCATCGCAAGGTCGTCGAGGACATCATCGACTTCCTGCAGATCCAGCACATCCGCAAGATGCCCGTCGGCAAGCTGCCCTACGGCCTGCAGAAGCGGGTCGAACTCGGCCGCGCGCTCGCCATGGAGCCCGAGTTGCTGCTGCTCGACGAGCCGATGGCCGGCATGAACCTTGAGGAGAAGGAGGACATGTGCCGCTTCATCCTCGACGTGAACAACCAGTTCGGCACGACGATCGCCTTGATCGAGCACGACATGGGCGTGGTGATGGACCTCTCCGACCGCGTCGTCGTGCTCGAATACGGCCGCAAGATCGCCGACGGCACGCCCGACGAGGTCAAGGCGAACCAGAAGGTCATCGACGCCTATCTGGGGGTGGCGCACTGATGAACGCTCGCCTCTCATATCGGCCCACCGCCGCCGTCATCCCGGGCGCAGCGAAGCGGAGACCCAGGATCCATTCCGGAACCTTTCCGGATGGGTTCCGGAATGGATCCCGGATCGGCGCCGCTGCGCGGCTGGTCCGGGATGACGCCGCGTTTTGTGTCGGGCGCAAGGGAGCGAACCCATGAGCGACGTCGCCGCGCGGCCCGTGCCGAACCTCTTCACCAATGGCTGGATCAAGACCGCCCTGATCCTTGCCGCCATCGTCGCCGCCGCCATTCTCGGCGCGCGGCTCGACGGCTCGGGCACGCTCTACAAGATCTTCATCGATCCGTTCGACCAGATGGCCGCAGCGCCTGACCTGCTTGCCCAGACCGTCTGGGAGGGGCTCGTCTCCGGCGTGCTCTATGCCCTGATCGCGCTCGGCTTCGTGCTGATCTTCAAGGCCTCGGGCGTGTTCAACTTCGCGCAGGGCATCATGGTGGTGTTCTCGGCCCTGACGCTGGTCGGGCTCCATGAGATGGGCGTGCCGGCGTTCCTCGCAATCATCCTGACGCTCGGCGTGATGTTCGTCCTGGCTGTGACGATCGAGCGGGTCGTGCTGCGTCCGCTGGTCAACCAGCCCGACATCATCCTGTTCATGGCGACCTTCGGGATCACCTATTTCCTGATCGGTTTCGGCGAGGCCGTCTTTGGCGGCAATCCCAAGCGCATGATCACCGAGCAGCTCTATCTGCCCAGCGGCGCGATCGACCTGAAGATCCTGGGCGGACTCGTCTCGCTGCAGAAGATCGACATCGCCGCCGCCGTCATCGCCTCGGTCATGATCGCGGCGCTCGCTTTGTTCTTCCAGTACACCCGCATCGGAAGAGCCCTGCGCGCAGTGGCAGACAGCCACAAGGCGGCGCTCTCGGTCGGCATCTCGCTGAACCAGATCTGGGTCATCGTCTGGTTCACCGCCGGCATCGTCGCGCTGATCACCGGCATCATGTGGGGCGCGCGCTCCGACGTCTCCTTCGCGCTCGAGATCGTCGCGCTGAAGGCGCTGCCCGTGCTGATCCTGGGCGGCTTCACCTCGATCCCCGGCGCCATCATCGGCGGGCTCATCATCGGCATCGGCGAGAAGCTCGGCGAGTTCTACTGGGGGCCGCTGATCGGCGGCGGCATCGAGAGCTGGCTCGCCTATTTCATCGCGCTCGGCTTCCTGCTGTTCCGGCCCCAGGGCCTGTTCGGCGACAAGATCATCGAACGCATCTGAGAGGCTGACACCGTGTTCTACCGCGAAGCCGGCCAGTTCAAATCGACCTATTCCGCCGACATGGCGGTGTTCCCGATCTGGCAGGACCGGGTCGGGATCGCCGTTATCCTGCTTGTCGCCTTCATCGCCATCCCGCTTTTCGCCAGCGACTTTGTCATCGCGTCGGTGATGATTCCGTTCCTGGTGTTCTCGCTCGCCGCGATCGGGCTCAACATCCTGACGGGCTATACCGGCCTGATCTCGCTGGGCACCGCCGCCTTCATGGGGGTCGGCGCCTATGCCTGCTACAAGATGACGACGTTCTTCCCCGGCGTGAACATCATCGTCCTGATCCTGCTTTCGGGCCTGTTCTCGGCGGCGATCGGGGTGCTCTTCGGCCTGCCCTCCTTGCGGATCAAGGGCTTCTACCTCGCGGTGGCGACGCTGGCCGCGCAGTTCTTCCTGCAATGGGCCTTCGTGCGCGTGCCCTGGCTGTTCAACTACAACGCATCGGGCGCCATCGAAGTGCCGCAGCGCACGCTCTTCGGCATCGCCATCACCGGCGCCAGCGCTTCGCCCGAGACCCGCTACTATGTCTGCCTGTGCCTCGTCGTGGTGCTGACCTGGTTCGCCTCCAACCTCGTCCACGGCAAGCTCGGACGCTCATGGATGGCGGTGCGCGACATGGACATCGCCGCCGAACTGATGGGCATCAAGCTGCTCAACGCCAAGCTGCTCGCCTTCGCCGTGTCATCCTTCTACGCCGGCGTCGCCGGCGCGATGATGATCTTCCTCTGGTATGGCGGAGGCGAAGCAGCCGACGTGTTCAACATCCGCCTCTCCTTCAACATCCTGTTCATGGTCATCATCGGGGGCTTAGGCTCCCTGATCGGCTCCTTCTTCGGGGCGGCCTTCATCGCCAGCCTGCCGACCATCCTGAAATTCGGACTGCCGGCGATCGGCATTCCGCTGGCGGGCGCCACAGCCGAGCACGTCACCTTCATGCTCGTCGGCGCGCTGATCATCACCTTCCTGATCGTCGAGCCGCATGGGCTGGCGCGCCTCTGGCAGATCGGGAAGCAGAAACTGAGGACGTGGCCGTTCCCCTATTGATGGAGATGGCCCGGGAAGACGACCTGCGCGGACCACAATGCCGCAGGCGCAACGGAGACGGCGCCGGCCCCCAGGCCAGGAGCCGGTGCAACCACGGAGGAAGCAAGATGAAGAAGACCGCCATGTTGAAGGGAGCCGCACTCGGCGCGCTCCTCGCCGCCGGTGCCGTCAGCACCCCGGCCAATGCCCAGGACAGCGTCTATTTCGCCAACAACGCCTATCGCACCGGCCCCTTCTCGGGCTCGGGCATCCCGATCGGTGACGGTATGCGCGACTACATCACCATGATCAACGAGCGCGACGGCGGCGTCGGCGGCGTCAAGATCGTCTATGAGGAATGCGAGACCGGCTACGACACCAAAAAGTCGATCGAGTGCTACGAGCAGGCCAAGTCGAAGAACACGATCGTCTACTCGCCCTGGTCGACCGGTGCGACGCTGGCCGCCATCCCGCGCGCCCATATCGACAAGATCCCGATCCTGTCGATGGCCTACGGCCTCTCGGCCTCGGCCGACGGCACCAACTTCCCCTGGGTCTTCATCCCGCCCTTCACCTACTGGGATGGCGCTTCGCTGATGGTGAAGCACATGGCGGCCGAACTCGGCGGCATGGACAAGCTCAAGGGCAAGAAGCTCGGCCTGATCCATCTCGATGCCCCCTTCGGCAAGGAGCCGATCCCGGTTCTCGAGAACCTCGCCAAGAAATACGGCTTCGAACTCAAGCTCTATCCCGTGGCTGCCGCCGACATGCAGAACCAGGGCTCGCTCTGGCTCTCGATCCGCCGCGACCGGCCCGACTACCTCTACAACCAGGGTTGGGGCGCGATGAACCCGACCGCGGTCAAGGAGGCGATCAAGAACAACTTCCCGATCAACAAGCTGGTCGGCGTCTGGTGGGCCGGTGGCGACGACGACGCGCGCGCCGGCGGACCGGAGGCGAAGGGCTACAAGTCGCTCAACCTGAACGCGGCGGGTACGAACTTCCCCGTCATCCAGGACATCCAGAAATTCGTCGTGGAGAAGGGCAAGAGCCTCGCGCCGAAGGAAAAGGTCGGCGAGAACCTCTACAACCGCGGCGTCTACAACTCGATGCTCGTCGTCGAGGCGATCCGCAACGCCCAGAAGCTGACGGGCAAGAAGGTCGTCACGGGCGAGGACATGCGCCGCGGCCTGGAGAGCCTCAACATCACCGAGGCCCGCCTGAAGGAAATCGGCATGGAAGGCTTCGCCACGCCGACCACGATCTCCTGCACCGACCATTCCGGCCACAGCAAGGCCTATGTCGCGGAGTGGGACGGCACCAAATGGACCAAGCCCGGCGAGTGGCTGGAGCCCCTCAAGGACGAGGTCCGGCCTCTGATCGAGGCCAACGCCAAGGACTACACCGACAAGGCCGGCAACTGGCCCAAGCGCGCCGAGCCCTGCGAGAAGTCGTCCTGATATGAACTGGCGGCGCAGTAAGCTGCGTCGCCAGCCAACGCTCCCCTTCTCCCCTTGCGGGAGAAGGTGGCGCGCAGCGCCGGATGAGGGGTCGCGCTGCGCGTCAGAACGCCGATGTCTCCAGAATAGGAGATGTCGGTGCGACCCCTCATCCGTCTCGGCTTCGCCGAGCCACCTTCTCCCGCAGGGGGAGAAGGGCAGGAGCGCACTATGTCCACCACCACACTTGACCAGCCGACCGCCGCCGCCACAACCACCGACAACATCCTCTCGCTGAACAACATCGAGGTGATCTACGATCACGTCATCCTCGTGCTGAAGGGGGTGTCGCTGCATGTGCCGCGCAGGGGCATCGTCGCGATCCTCGGCGCCAACGGGGCCGGCAAGACGACGACGCTGAAGGCGATCTCGAACCTGCTCAAGGCCGAGCGCGGCGAGGTCACGAAAGGTTCGATCGTGTTCGAGGGCGAGCGCGTCGACCGCATGTCGCCCAGCGAGTTGGTCCGCCGCGGCTGCATCCAGGTGATGGAGGGTCGGCACTGCTTCGGCCATCTCTCGATCGAAGAAAACCTGCTGACCGGCGCCTTCACCCGCCGCGACGGCAACGCCGCGATCAAGCGCGACCTGGAGAAGATTTACGAGCTCTTCCCCCGCCTGAAGCAGCGCCGTTCCTCGCAGGCCGGCTACACCTCGGGCGGCGAGCAGCAGATGTGTGCCGTCGGCCGCGCCATGATGTCCAAGCCGAAGATGATCCTGCTCGACGAGCCCTCGATGGGGCTGGCGCCGCAGATCGTCGAGGAAATCTTCGAGATCGTTCGCCGGCTCAACGACGACGAGGGCGTCTCCTTCCTCGTTGCCGAGCAGAACACCAACATGGCCCTGCGTTATGCCACCTACGGCTACATCATGGAGACCGGCCGCATCGTCATGGACGGGCAGGCGAGCATGCTGCGCGAGAACGAGGACGTGAAGGAATTCTATCTCGGTGTCGCGGAGGGCAACAAGAAGTCGTTCCGCGAGGTCAAGAGCTACAAGCGCCGCAAGCGCTGGCTGTCGTGACGGGTTTGGGACCCTCTCCGTCATTCCGGGCGCAGCAAAGCGGAGACCCGGAATCCATTCAGCTGCGACGCCCGATGATGGATTCCGGATCGGCGTGGCTGCGCAGCTTGTCCGGAATGACGACGCTGAATGGAAAGCAGCGTTTTGAGTGACGCAGAGGCGATAGCAATGACCGAGCACCACGACGATCTCGAAACCCGCTCGCCCGAGGCGCGCGAGGCGGACCTTTTCGCCCGCCTGCCGGGCGTGCTGGCCGCCGCCCTGAGGGCCCCGGCTTATGCGGCGCATCTCAAGGACATCGACCCGGCGCAGATCACCGATCGCAACGCCCTCTCGACGCTGCCGATCCTGCGCAAGGCCGACCTGCCAGCACTGCAAAAGCTCAGCCCTCCCTTCGGCGGCTTCGTCGCAGCGCCGCTCGGCTCATTTGGCCGGCTCTTCACCTCTCCGGGCCCGATCTTCGAGCCCGAAGGCACCAGCAGTGATCCCTGGGGCGCGGCCCGCGGGCTCCATGCCGCCGGCTTCCGCCGTGGCGACGTGGTGCTCAACACCTTCGGCTATCATCTCACGCCCGGCGGTTTCATCATGGATTCGGCCGCCCGCGCGCTCGGCTGCGCCGTCATCCCGGCCGGCCCCGGCAACACCGAGCAGCAGATGGAGGTGATCGCCGCCTACCAGCCGGGCTGCTATGCTGGAACGCCCGACTTCCTCAAGATCCTGATCGAAGCGGCGCAGTCGCGCGGCATCGACATCTCCTGCATCAAGCGCGCGGTCGTCTCGGGCGCGGCCTTCCCGCCGTCGCTGCAGGCCTGGGTCCGCGACCATGGCATCGATGCCTACCAGCTTTATGCGACGGCCGATGTCGGCGTGATTGCCTACGAGACCTCGGCACGAGACGGCATGGTTCTGAACGAGAACCTGATCGTCGAAATCGTCCGTCCCGGCACCGGCAACCCGGTGGAGCAGGGCGAGGTCGGCGAAATCGTGGTCACCAATCTCGATCCGCATCATCCCCAGATCAGGCTCGCCGTGGGCGACCTCACCGCCGTGATCGCCGGCGCCAGCACCTGCGGCCGCACCAATACGCGCATAAAGGGCTGGATGGGCCGGGCCGACCAGACCGCCAAGATCAAGGGCATGTTTGTCAGGCCCGAGCAGGTTGCCGAGATCGCAAAGCGCCATGCCGAGATCGCAAAGCTGCGCCTGGTCGTGGGCCGCGCCGACGAGGTCGATACGATGACGCTTCGGGCCGAGATTTATGCCGAGCCGGCCGGGCTGATCGACGCCGTCTCGTTGAGCCTGCAGCAGGTGACCAAGCTGAAAGGTACGGTCGAGGTGCTGCCGCTGGGAGCCTTACCGAACGACGGCAAGGTGATCGCGGATGAGAGGCCCGTGGGATAGGCACACGTCATCAGAATGAGGCACGAGGAACCCCTCTCCTGTAAGGAGGGGGCAGGGGGAGGTGACGGACGTTTCGGGATTTGCCTGAACTGTCGAGCGGTTAGGGCTGCGCTTTCCTTGTTGATGGGCCATCCCCTCACCCCTGCCCCTCTCCCTTCGGGAGAGGGGTTCTTCCAGCGACTCACCAGTCTATGGGTTTCTCCCCTCGCGCCGCCAGCCACTCATTCGCCATTGAAAACGGCCGCGACCCGAAGAATCCCCGTCTGGCCGAGAGCGGCGACGGATGGGCGCTCGCGATCACCAGATGCCGCGTCTCTTCGATCAAGGCGCGCTTGGCCTGCGCCGGTTTGCCCCAAAGCACGAACACGGCATGTGGCCGCTTGCCCGAGACCGCAGCGATGATCGCGTCGGTGACCCGGCCCCAGCCCAGCGCCAGATGCGAGCCGGCCTTGGCCGCGCCCTCGCGCACGGTAAGCGCGGTGTTGAGCAGCAGCACGCCCTGCACCGCCCAGCGCGTCAGGTCGCCGGTCGCGGCAGCGGCGAGCCCGAGATCGTCCTTCAGTTCGCGCCGGATATTGACCAGCGAGCGCGGGAGCGGCGTCGGCCCGACATAGGAGAACGCAAGTCCATTGGCATGGCCCGGCGTCGGATAGGGATCCTGGCCGAGGATGACGACGCGCACGGCATCGAATGGCGTCGCCGCAAGCGCTGCGAAGACCTTGTCCGGCGCAGGCGCCACGACATGGCCCGCCGCCCGTTCCACGTCGGCCGCAGCGCAGGCTCGTGCGGCGGTGCCATCCGCGAACACAGCCAGATCGCGCCAGCCCTGCGAAGCCGGCGAGGACAGGAAGGCGGCCAGAGCCGCCTCATAGC